>JBDRKM010000126.1:0-9647 GCA_043814015.1 Pseudomonadota bacterium | reverse complement strand
GCGCGGAGTGGCGCCCTCAGACAGGAAGTCCGGCCAGATGGCGAAAACTGGCAGCTCCATTCGCAGCTTCCAGGAACCGGGGCTTCCGGCTGCGGGCTTCGGGTATCTTGCTTTCCATGCTCCGAATGGTCGCCAACGTGGCGCGGCTCGAGGCCTGTAGCCTGTGGCCGAGGGCCCATCGAGGCCTCATCGTCAGCCACCGAGGCTCTTGGCCCGCAGCGGGGGCCGGACGGCGAAGCCGGCCGGACCTCCTGTCAGCGGTAGTGCCGCGCCACCTCACTGGCCCAGGTCCGGCCGAGGTCCGCGCCGAACTCCTCCAGCCAGGCCGAGAGCCGCGTGGTGCCCGTGGGAGCCTGAGCCGACACCAGCAGGTCGCCCATCAACCCAGCGATCTCCTCGCGGGTGAGCACCACGTCCCCCACCAGGGGACCCAGCAGGCGCGAGGCCGCCAGCACCATCCAGGGCGGCAGGTACACCAGGCGGGCGGGGCGGCCCACGGACCGGGCCAGCAGGCGCACGAGGTCGTCGTAGGCGTAGGCCTCAGGGCCCACCGCGTCCAGCACCACGTCCTCCCGCGCGGCGCCCTGGGCCACAGCGAGGCGGGCGAAGTCCTCCACGTGGATGGGCTGGAACCGATAGCGCCCATCTCCCGGCACCCCGAAGAGCGGCAGGCGCCGCAGCAAGAAGGCGATGTTGTTGAGCAGCACGTCGGCCCCGCCGAAGAAGACCGCCGGCCGCAGGATGGCGAAGGACATGCCCGAGGCCCGCAGCGCCGCCTCCACCCGCGCCTTGCCGGCGAAGTAGGGCAGCGGGGAGTCCAGGGAGGGCTGGGTGATGCTGGTGTGCACCACCCGCTCCACCCCGGCATGAGCCGCCGCGGCGATCAGCTGCCGGCTGCGGTCCACCGCCACGGCGTGGTCCACCCCGCCGTGGGCGAAGCGGATCCACCAGGTGTTGTAGAGCACGTGCACCCCCGCGAGGGCGCGGGCGAGGGCGTCGGGGTCGTCCCAGGCCAGGTTCGCGACCTCCAGCCGCGCCCCGAAGGGGTGGGGGCGCTCTGGGTGGGCGGTGAGGGAGCGGACCCGGACCCCGTGCTCCAGCAGCAGGGCAGCGATGGCGCGGCCCGAGTAGCCCGCGGCTCCGGTGACGGCGTGAAGCTCCATGACGCGTTCCTTTCGTTCTGAATGTATTGAATGTTCGCGGACGAGAGAAACCCCCACGACGCTCCTCTCGCGCGCCTCAGAGCCTCGGGGCGGCGGCGAGGAAGGCCAGCAGGGCGCGGCTGGCCTGCTCGTTGGCGAGGACGCGATCGAGCACCTGGGCGCCGGTGCCCAGCAGGGCCTCCAGCCCCGCGATGCGCTCGCGCACGGCCGCGGGCGTGTCATCGCCCAGGGCCGCGCCGGCCTGGCGCACCGCGGCCAGGGCTGGATCGAACTCGCGGCGCTTGCGCTCGCGGGCGATGGCGAAGAACATGCTCCAGACGTCGTCCTCAGAGGACCAGAAGTCGCGGCGGTCGCCGGTCACCGGCACCTTGTGGGCCACGCCCCAGGCCGCCAGCTTCTGCAGGGACATGCTGGCGTTGCCCCGGGAGATGGCCAAGCCCTCGGCGATGTCGTCGAGGCTGACGGGGCCCTCAGACAGCATCAGCAGCGCGTGGATGCGCGCCATGGAGCGGTTGATCCCCCAGGCCACCCCCATGGCCCCCCAAGACTCCACGAACCGTTCGCGCGCCTCGGCGTCCATGCAGACCTCACTTTCATTCTGGAATGAAAGTTTAGCCCAGAACGGCGCGGTGTCAAGCGTCGATCACGTCCTCCCCGCCCGCGCGAGCCGCGGGCCCCCGAAGGCCCAGCTCAACCCCAGCGCGCCCCTCCCCTCCAGGAAGAAGCCTGGCGTGTCATTCACCGTGGCTCGGTACAGCGCAGCCCGCAGCGTCAGCTCCAGGCCCACCGCCGGGCCCACGGGCTGGTGCAGACCGCCGCCGGCCCAAGCCCCCGGGGCCCACTGGACGGCGCGGAAGACCTCCTCGCTCCACGTCGGGGGCGCGCCCTCCTCACCGTAGGCCAGGTACGAGACGGTCTGGAGCATGCGCAGACCCTCCAGGCCGCCTCCCAGGGAAAGGTCGACGCGCCGCATGTGCCGCTCGGCAACGAGCCCCAGCCCCAGGCTGGTGGCGTGGTCCCGGAGGTGCCCGCTCCACTCGTGGCGGGCGCCCGTGCGATGCCCGGCCAGCAGGGCCACGGAGAAGGTCGGGCGCAGACGGGCGTACAGCTCGACCTCGCCCCCCAGGGTCCAGGGGTTGGCGGCCAGGAAGGGGGTGGCCACCGTACCGCGCAGCGCGATGCGGAGGGGGCGAGGGGTCCAGCCGCCGCGGGCCAGTGGATCGCCCAGGGCCACGCTGGACATCTGGCCGTCGTCGATCCAGCGGTCGCCGCCCCAGACCAGGTCGAGCTCGGCCAGCAGCACGTCCTCGCGGCGCACCTTGCGCACCACGTAGCGGCCGGTGGGCAGGGTCAGGCGGCGGGCCTCGCCGGGCTGCTTGTCCACCCGCGCCACCACCTCGCCCGAGGCCACGGAGACCACGGTGTAGATCCCCTCCAGCTCCTCCGGCAGGATCAGGCCCGCGGCGCGCTCGGGGATGCGGGTCAGCACCACCTGGCCCACGCCCTCGAGATCGTAGCGGAACTCGGGCTTCTGGACCGAGGCGGAGCTGCTCGCGGTGCCGATGACGGTCTCGGCGAAGGCGTGCTCGTAGGCCTCCTGCAGGGTGACCACCCCATCGCCGTCGTCGTCGGCCCCGCCGCGCAGGCCGGAGAGCAGGGCCCGGGAGAAGACACCCCCGCCGAAGGAGTCCGACTCCCGCGCCACGCTCAAAGGGCCCGTGGAGCTGACCACGGCCAGGCCCGACATGGTGAGGGCGTCGTCCACGGTGATGGCGATGGCGTCCACCGGGGTGCCGCCGCGCGTGCGGGTCAGGCTGCCGCTCTCGCAGGCGTCCACGAAGGCCAGGCGCACGCGGGCCGTGGAGGTCTCCAGCCAGCGCCGGAGCGCGTCCATGGGCAGGAGGGTGCCCCCCAGGTGCAGGCCCTCGCGGCTAGCGTGGCCCGAGTAGTAGAAGACCAGCATGGCCTCGTCACCGTGGGCCTCCACCTCCCGGATCTGAGCCTCGATCTGCAGCATGGCGTCGCGCAGATCCGCGGCGGAGGGGCCCTGGAGCACCACGGTGCGCTCGCGGGACAGATCGCCCATCTCCTGGAAGACGTGGGCCAGGTCGCGCGCCTCCTGCTCGGCGTGCTGCAGGGGCTCATCCTCGCCGAAGCCCACGTCGGCGCCCACGAACAGCCCGAGGCGCACCGTGGCGGCGTGGGCGGGCGGGGCGACGAGGAGCAGCAGCGCGAGCAGCAGGCAGGCTGCCCCCGCCGCGAGGTGATCTCGGGGGATCGAGGCGCCGAGCGGGAGTGCACGCGTGGATGGAAGGCCGACATGGAATTTCGCGCAAAGGCGCCAAGCCGCCAAGACGTAGGTGGCGGGCGACCGGGCACGGTGGAGGCGTGCGGTGTCGCTTTGTCTTGGGGCTTCCGCTCCGTCCGCGCAGCGGATGGTGCCTGCCGGCCTTGGCCGGCACGGGGGCGCGGCGTCCTCGACACTCCGTCGCCCGGGACCCGGGGCCCAGGGCCCGGCGGCGCTGAGCCGTCTCACGGTGCTCCCTCCTTGATCACCAGCACGGAGCGCTGCAGGGTCCCCTCCCCCAGGCCCGGGAGGTGGTCGAGGTCGGCCAGCGGTCGGGCGTGGGCCCGCTCCACGGCGCGCTGCACCTCGGCGGGCTCCAGGGCGCCGTCCGTGACCAGGAAGTACAGCCGCTCGGAGCCCGGAAAGTCGTCCAGCAGGAGCGCGCCCGTGGCGGGCTCGCCCGCGGTCACGGGGCGGGCGTCACCGATGGGCTGCAGGGCGCCGTCGTCCTGCAGATCGTAGACCTGCAGGGTGCCCGCACGGGTGGGCACCACGGTGAACTGCAGGCGATCGCCGGCGCGGCCGCGGACCAGGGCGCCCTGGGGGCTGGCCTGGCCCAGGCGGACCTGCACCAGCTCGAGATCGAAGGCGCCGCGGAAGACCTCGGAGGGAGGCTGCCGCCAGGGCTGTGCCACCGTCAGGACCACCGCAGCGGCCGCGGCTGCGAAGGCGGGCCAGGCCCAGACCCAGCGTCGGCGGGGCGGCGCGGGCGCCTCGGCGGGCAGCTCCAGGGGCGGCAGGTCGCCGGCGGCCTCGATCTCACGGCGGACCCGCGCCATGCGGGCTCCGAGGTCCGCGTCCTCGCGAGCCTGGGCCACCAGGGCGGCGGCTGCGGCGGGATCGAGGCGCCCCAGGGCCCAGCGCTCCAGGTCCAGGCGGGAGACGGGGTTCGAGGGATCAGCTCGCATGGCAGACTTCCCTTTCTGGGCCGAGCAGGGCGCGAGCGCGAGCCTCCAGGCGCTCCAGGCGCCGGCGCACGGTGCGCTCGGAGGTACCGAGGTGCTCGGCGATCTCGTGGACGCGCCAGCCCTCGGCGTGGCGCAGGCGGAGCATGGCGGCGTCCTCGGGCTTGAAGCTGTCCAGCAGGCGGGCGGCCTGCAGCGCGGCCAGGGGCTCGGCCCCCCGGGGGGCGGGGCAGTCCAGCCAGGCGCGCGGGTCGTCCGCCCAGGGCCGGCGGCGGCGGATAACGTCGATGGCCGCGCTGCGCCCGAGCGTCTGCAGCCAGGCCAGGGGGTAGCGCCCGTCGAAGCGACCGCGGGCCAGCCAGGCGCGGGTGAAGGCGTCCCGCAGGGCCTCGTCCGCGTCGGCCTCGTTGCCGCAGATGGCCCGGCAGCGGGCACGCACCGCCGGACCGCAGCGGCGGTAGAGCTCGTGCAGGTCCGCGCGGGTCAGGGTCACCGGGCGCCCTCCTCCGGATCCTCACCGGTGCAGTCCTGGCGCGTGGCCCCGCCCATGGGGCCCCCGCCGAAGACCTCCAGGATCATGGGATCGAGCGCGTCGAGCTGGGTGACCGGCAGGCCGCCCTCCTCGAGGTCGATCTGCTCGTCCACGCTCACAGGGTAGAGCGCGCCCTGGAAGGACTCCATCCACATGGGAATCTCGGGCATCAGGCCGACGATCTGGGCGCCCTCCGCGAGCCGCTCGGCCTCCTCGGGACCCATCATCAGCAGCTCCTCCGAGAGGCGCTGCAGGTCGCCCTCGGCCACGAGCAAGGCGTAGCCGCTGGCGAGGCCCCAGGTCCCGCGGCCCTCAGAGAGCTCGTTGCGGTCCGGGCCTGCGGCCAGCCAGGGCAGCCGCTCGGTCAGCACCAGCAGGGCCAGTCCCCAGCGGTACCCGTCGCCCTCCATCATCGCCGGGGGGGAGCCCAGGTCGTCGAGCTCGGGCGGGCGCACCACGGTCGTGCCCATGACCACGTCCTCGACGCCCTGGGGACCGCTCCAGGGGTCGGCCAGCTCACAGCCCACCAGCAAGCCCTCTTCCGGGCCCTGGAGCCAGCGCAGCTCCCAGGCGACCTCTCCGCTGCCGGGCTCCAACCCAAGCAATTCGTCGAGAGCCGCGCCGCCCACCAGGCTGTCGCCGCAGGCACACAAGGCCCACGGCGCCAGCAGCGCGATCGGGGGGGGAGTGCGCATGGACCCGGCCTAGCGCGGCGCGGCGCCCTGCCCCTCGAGGCAGGCCAGCACCTCGATCTCCAGCTCCTCGCAGATCACCATGAGATCGGGCTCTCCGGCCGCCTCCTCCCAGCAGCGCGCGGCCTCCTCCATCAGCTCTTCGCAGGCGGGCGGCGCGGGCTCCTCCGAGCCCTCGTCGCAGGCCGCGGCCAGATCGGTGAGCTCCCCGCACATGGGGACCAGGCCCGGATCGCGGGCGGCCTCCTCCCAGCACATGGCCGCCTCGGCCCACAGCTCTTCGCAGGGGGCCGGCTCGGGCTCCCCCCCCGCCTCGCAGTCCATGGCCTGCCGCTCCAGATCCTCGCACAGCTCCAGCAGGGTGGGGTCGTAGGCCGCCTGCTCCCAGCACTCTGCCGCCATCTGGCGCAGCTCGTCGCAGGGATCGGGCTCGCCACCCGCCTCGCAGTCCATGGCCTGCTGCTCCAGGTCCAGGCACAGCTCGGCCAGGGCCGGGTCCCAGGCGGCCTCCTCCCAGCAGCGCATGGCCTCCTCCCACAGCTCGTCGCAGGGGGCCGGCTCGGGCTCCACGCCCTCCTCGCACTCCGCGGCCTGCCGCTCCAGGTCCTCGCAGAGCTCCAGCAGCTCGGGCTCCCAGGCCGCCTGCTCCCAGCACTCCGCCGCCATCTGGCGCAGCTCATCGCAGGGATCGGGCTCGCTGCCCGCCTCGCAGTCCATGGCTTGCTGCTCCAGGTCCATGCACAGCTCGGCCAGGGTCGGATCGTCGGTGGCCATGTCCCAGCACGCCATGGCCTGCTCCCACAGCTCCTCGCAGGGGTCGGGCTCGGGCTCCTCGGCGGCGTAGCAGTCGATGGCAGCCAGCTCCAGCTCCCAGCACCAGTCCACCAGCTCCGGTTCGTGGGCGGCCTGGGCCCAGCAGTCCAGGGCCTGCTCCAGCAGCGCGTCGCAGTCGTCGGGCTCGGCGGCCTCGTAGCAGGCCATGGCGGCCTGCTCCAGCTCCATGCAGCGCTCGGCCAGCTCCGGCTCGTGGGCGGCCTCCTCCCAGCAGGCCATGGCCTCGTCCAGCAGCTCATCGCAGGGATCTTCGGGGGGATCGCCCGACTCCTCCATGCAGGCCATGGCCGCCTCGTCGAGCTCCATGCAGCGCTCGGCGGCCTCGGGGTCGGGCTCGGGGCCCAGCTCCTCCCAACAGGCTGCGGCCTCGTCCACCAGCTCCTGGCAGGCGGCCTCGGTAGGCTCGGGGGAGGCCGTGTCCTCCGAGGGGTCGATGTCGGTCTTGCCCACCCGGAAGCACCCGGTGGCCAGGACGAAGAGGGGGACGAGCAGGATGCGCAGGGTCATGAGGGCTCCTCGGGTGGGGCGTCACCCCTGGAACGCAGGGCGGGGGCATATCGGGGCGCATTTTCCCACGAATCGAACACGCCCGCTGGATCGGGCGGCCACAGGCGGGGATATCCTCTCCCCGCGAGGTCCCCCATGCTCCTGTTGATCGCCCTGTTCGCCTGCCACACCCCGGCCGACACCGCGGCCCCGGTGGACTCCGGCCCGGTCGAGGGCCCTTTCCTCCCCCCCGACGAAGAGGGCCCCTGGATCGCGGGCACCTTCGAGGACGTGGCGCCGGAGCGCGGCATCGAGCTGACGGTCCAGGTCTGGTACCCCGCCTCCGAGGCGGACGACGACCTCTATACCTACGACGGCTTCTTCGAGGCCAGCGCCCGCGACGACGGCGTGCCCGACTGCAGCGCGCCCCGGCCCGTGCTGGTCTTCTCCCACGGCAACCAGGGCGTCCGCTACCAGTCGGTCTACCTGACGGAGTGGCTCGCGCGCCGCGGCTGGGTGGTGGTGGCCCCGGACCACCTGGGCAACACCTTCCTCGACTACGACGACGACATGCTCGGCGAGGTCATGTTCCGCCGCCCCACCGACGTGGCCGCGGCCTTCGACTGGCTGGCCGAGACCGCCGCCGGCCCCGGCGGGCCGCTGGAGGGCTGCGTGGACGCGCAGGCCGGCTACGCCGTGGCCGGGCACTCCTTCGGCGGCTTCACCACCATGGCCGTGGCGGGCGCGGCCATCGTGCCCAGCGAGACCGCCGCCTACTGCGCGCAGTATGGCGGCTGGCTGTGCGACGAGGTGGCCGCCTGGGCCGCCGAGCACCCCGGGCTGGAGGCGCAGCTCGGGGATCCGCGCGCCTGGGCCGCCGTGCCCATGGCCCCGGCCGGCTACGAGGCCTTGCGGGGCGGGCTCGAGCGCGTGGCCATCCCGGCCCTGGTGCTGGGCGGCTCCCGCGACAACATCACCCCCATGGCCTGGCAGGTCCGCCCCATCTTCGGCGGCCTCGAGAGCACCCCGCGCTACCTGGGCGAGCTCGCCGACGCCGGCCACTACACCTTCAGCGACGCCTGCGATTTGGCCGACACCTTCGACGACTGCGAGCCGCCCTACCTGGACCCGGCCGTGGCCCATCCCCTGATCGACACCGTCACGGCCGCCTTCCTGGGGGTGGTCCAGGGCGACGAACGCTTCCGCGTGGGGCTGCCGCCCGAGGACGATCTGCTGACGTGGACGGCCGAGGAAGAGTGAGCACCCCGGACGTCCTGATCCTCGGCGCCGGCGCCTCGGGCCTGGCCTGCGCCGTCACCGCGGCCCGGCGCGGCCGGCGCGTGCTCGTGGTGGACCACCAGCAGCGCCCGGGCCGCAAGCTGCTGCTCACCGGCGGGGGCCGCTGCAACGTCACCAACCGCGAGGTCACGGCGGCCCACTACCACAGCGCCAACCGCCACTTCCCCAGGTCGGCCCTGGCGCGCTTCGGCCCCGACGCCGTGCTCCGCTGCCTCTCGGCAGCCCGCCTCCCCGTCGAGGAGCGCGACCACGGCCGCCTCTTTCTGCGCGGCTCGGCCGGCGACCTGCTGGATCTCCTGTTGCGCGAGGCCCGCGCCGCGGGTGTCGAATTCTCCCTGGGCACCGCCGTGGAGGGCGCCACCCGCGCCTCGGACGGCACCTTCACCGTGGCCACCGCCCGCGGGCTCCTCACCGCGCCGCGCCTGGTGGTGGCCACCGGCGGCCCGGCCTGGCCCACCTCGGGCGCCACCGGGATCGGGCACGCGCTGGCGCGCGGCTTCGGCCTCGCGGTGTTCCTTCCGCGCCCGGCCCTGGTCCCCCTGGTCTGGAGCGCCGAAGATCGCGCCTGCTACGGCGCGCTCGCCGGCAACCACCTGGAGGTCACCGCGTCAACCGCCGGCTCGCCCGCCTTCACCGACCGCATGCTCTTCACCCACCGCGGCCTGTCTGGACCCGCCATCCTGCAGGTCTCCACCTGGTGGCAGCCGGGTCAGGAGGTGCTGCTCGATCTCCTGCCGGGTCCGGATCCCCGGCCCGACCTGCTGGCCATCCGCGCCGAACGCCCCCGCCTCACCCTGCGCACCGCGCTGGGCTGGCGGCTGCCGCGCCGCCTGGTCGCCACGCTGCCCCTGCCCCAGGACCAGCCCCTCGCGGCCCTCTCCGAGGGCGCCATCGCCGCCGCCATTGCCGCCCTGCGCGCCTGGGCCGTGCGCCCCGCCGGCACCGGCGGCTTCGGGGCGGCCGAGGCCACCGCCGGCGGGGTGGACACCGCCGAGCTCTCCTCCAAGACCATGGAGGCGCGCCGCGTACCCGGCCTGTTCTTCACCGGCGAGGTGCTGGACGTGACCGGCTGGCTCGGCGGCTACAACCTGCACTGGGCCTGGGCCTCGGGGGCAGCCGCGGGGGAGGCGATGTAGATCCCGAATCGTCGGGCACAGAGCCATCAGCTTTCAGGTATCAGGTTTCAGCAAACACCTTCCCCGCGAGGGCACCGCCCAAATCAGCCGACAGTCCAGGGCTGCCGGAGAGCTGTCAGCTATCAGCATTCAGCCGTCAGCAAGTTGGTTTTCGCTGACCACTCCGAAAGCAGCCGGCACCCGGATTGTGTTTCGGCAGCTTCGGCCGTAGCCTTCTCGGTATCGAACTTCGTACCTCGTTCGTAGCTGATTG
>JBDRKM010000125.1:0-5006 GCA_043814015.1 Pseudomonadota bacterium | reverse complement strand
ACCACCCCGCGGCGCCAACCCCGCGTGGAGCCGCGAAAATCGGCGTTTGCTCGTCAGGAGGTTCACGCTGGGCGGCCCTCGCGGGCCCTGGCGGTAGGTTCACGCAGGGCCTGATCGCAACCTGGTAGGTTCAGGGGGGGGCTGCCCTCGGCGTCAGGTACCCGACCGCCTGGGAGGGCAGCCGATCAGCCGGCCTGCGAACGCTTCAGCATTTCTGAGAGGCGGGCCGGACCTCCTGTCAGTCGTAGCCTTCTCGGTATCGAACTTCGTACCTCGTTCATAGCTGATCGCTGACCGCTGACCGCTGACCGCTCCCGCGGAGTCCGACCGGTAGCGGCCTCGAAGCACCGGGCCCTGGGCGATTCCGAGGAGCTTCCACCCCGCGTGCGGGGGGCGTGGCTGCCCTGGGATACACTCCACCAACGCCCTCTCGCCGCCGTCTGGCTCGACCGGCGCCTGGCGCACACCGTGGTGTGGCGTCCCACCCTCCTGCGGCGTCCCACGGACCCGTGAGAGCTCGACCCGCGCCACGCCGCCCGCGACCTGGCCGGTGCCTGGTGCCCCCGCGCCTGGCCCGAGACGTGCAAAGCCATCGAGGCCGCCTACCTGGAGCAGGAGGTCGAAACGCGCATGGAGAGCGACTGGCGTCGCCTGGCCCGCGGCTGGGCCGATGTCGTCGAGGTGCTGGCCTCGGAGCCGATCGCCCAGGCTCGCCTGCGCGTCGGGGCCGCCGAGCGCATCCCCGTCCTGCCTCCCGAAGAAAGGCGAACCTGGAGCGGATCGCGGTGCCGCGATCCGGATAGCCGCTCGACTCCGCCCGCGTCGGCTGAGATTGACCACCACACTGGTCATAGATATACTTCTTCTGACCAGCATGGTGGTTGCCCATGACCGACGAACGCATCCTCGAAGCCCTGCAACGCTGGAACTCCTGGGGAAACACCTTCTTTCAGGAGGGAATCCCCCGGGAGAAGGCCGCCGCGGTGGAGCCCTGGCTGGAGCGGCCCGAGATCCTGGTGATCCTGGGGATGCGCCGCACGGGCAAGTCCACCCTGCTGCGGCAGATCGCCGGTCGGCTGCGGCGACGCGGCCTCCCCGAGCGCGACGTGCTGTTCCTGGACTTCGAGGACCCGCTGTTCCTCGAGATCCCGCCGGTGCCAGCGACACTCGACCGCATCCTGTCGGTCTACCGCACCGTGCTGCGGCCGGAGGGGCGCCCCTGGCTCCTCCTGGACGAGGTCCAGGCGGTCGAGGGCTGGGGGCGTTGGGTCCGGGCGCAGCAGGAGACCGGCCAGGCCCGGATCGCCGTCACCGGCTCCTCCAGCGGCCTCCTGGAGCCCGAGGCGGCCACCGTCCTCACCGGGCGGACCGCCGTCTTCAGGCTCGAACCGCTTTCCTTCCGGGAGTTCCTCTCCTTCCGCGGGCATGAGGCCACCGGGCCCGAGCAGCGGGGCCTGGTGTCCGGGCTCTCCCCCCTCCTGGCGGAGTACCTCCAGCACGGGGGCCTGCCCGAGCCGGTCCTGGCCTCCTCCGACGCGCTGCGCGAGCCCCTCCTGCGCCAGTACTTCCGGGACATCCTCTTTCGCGACGTGGTCGCGCGCCATGGTATCCGGGACCTGCGCGGCCTCGAGCAGGTCGCTCACCACCTCCTGGTCCATACGGGGGCGCTGGTCACCTGGAACCGGATCAAGGACCAGTACGGGCTGAACCTCGATCCCGTCCGCGCCTACGCCGCCGCGCTGGAGGGCTGCCACCTGCTGCGGACCATGCCGAAGTTCTCTTTCCGGGTGCCGGAGCAGGCCCGCGCCCCGCGCAAGGTCTACGCCTCGGACACCGGGCTGCGCAACGCCGTCTCCTTCCGGTTCTCGGCGGACCTCGGGCGGTTGGCCGAGACCGCGGTGTACAACCACCTCGCGCGCGATCCGGACCTGCGCCTGTACTACCACGCAGATCACGGGGAGTGCGACTTCGTGGCCTGGCGTGGTGCCGGGGCGATCCGGGCGGTGCAGGTATGCTTCGGCGATGCCGGCGCCGCGCTGCCGGAGCGGGAGGTGGCTGGGCTCTCGAGCGCCATGGAGCGGTTCGGCTTGAAGGAGGGGGTGGTGGTCACCCGCGACGCGGTGTTCGAGCGTGAGGTCGAGGGGCGGCGCGTGCGCGGGGTGCCCCTGGCGTCCTTCCTGCTGGAGGGGTGAGCCCACTCGGCGGTCTCACCCGCCCAACTCCTGCCACCCCCACCCGGCCTCCCCATGGACCCGGGGCACCAGCCAGAGCACGGGGTGGCTGGTTGCATGGTCTGGGACAGGACCAAATGGTCCGGCTCGAGGCCAAGGCCGCCACCCACCTCGGCCGGCGGGACACCACTGGCATCGCGGCCTTCCGGGCGAGCTACCCCGGGGCGAACGTCGGGATGGGGCTGGTGATCTGCGCACGCGAGCGGCCACTCAGGATCGCGGAGGACTGCTGGGCCGTGCCCTGGGACCTGGCGGGGTGAAGACCCTCGATCGAGCGCCCGCATCGAGCAGTTGGCTGGAACACTTCAGCGCCGCGGCTTCCGCCGGCCGGATGCGCTGCAGGACGCGCAGGATCTGCTACGCCCCCAGGTGCCCAACCAACCTCAGCGCCTCCCGGTGTCGCTCATCGAAAACAAAGGCGTTGTCCTGATAGTCGAATACCGCGTCGCTGCGATGGATGACCCGGTGATGGTTGGGGCAGAGCAGCACCAGGTTCTCGAGGGTGTCGGGCCCGCCGCGTGAGAGCCAGTGCATGTGATGGGCCTCGCAGACCTCGTGGCCGTAGCTGTCGAGCCCGGACCAGCCGCAGAGCTGGCAACGATCCCGGTAGCGCCCGCGCAGCTCACCTGTGCGCCGCTTGACCAGCGCTCGTGCGGGGCCGTAATGGTACTCCCACCGCTCCTCGGGCGAGGAACTCTCGGCAGCCATCAAGCGCTCGACCTCGTCTGCGCCTCCCGCGATGGCCAGGGCGGTGAAGCGGTCCTCCGGGTACAGCCTGGCCCTATGGTCTGGCTGGAGTTGGTTGGCGACCTGGGCGAGCAGCGCGCTATCTGCCGCCGTGATCGAGCGGACGGCGCCGGGCCCCTGGAAGGACCGCCCGATGGCGCTGGTCCGTACGTCCAGGGAGAGCGAGCGAATCACCTGGTCGATGGGCGGCTGGCCCTGGGGCAGGAAGTAGCGGCTGCGGCGCAGGTCCCCCCAAAGGCGGTAGGGGCCGTAGCGGTACTCCCGCGCGAGCCGCGGGTGGTTGATGGTCCTGGCTTTGGCGATCAGCTCCGCGACCAGCACGTAGGCGCCGTCGTCGGGGCGGCGCGTGAAGGCCCACAGCGACTCACCGAGCGCGATGCGGTGGAGTCCGCTGGACCTCTGATTGAGGTGGTAGCCGCCGCCGAAGCCCAGATCCCTCTGGTAGTTGTCCCAGCGCCAGAAGTACAGCAGCGGCATGGGCTGTCACCGAGCCCCGAACAACGGGAACCCGGACCATTCGCGCGGTCGGTCGAGGTGCCCACGGCGGGCCGAAAGGCGGGGGGGCGCCCTCCGTTGGGAGCACGTCCACCGCGCGCTGGTCCGCTGGGTGTACCCGGTAGGGTAGGACATCTCTCCGCGTGCCTCGCACATGGAGCGGGGGACGCTGCTCCATGGAGGTGTGTATCCTCTGGGCTCGGGGGGTTCCTTCCATCATGTGTTTTTCGACGACATGTGCGTACGGAGGGCCCCGCCTGGCCGACTCGGGCGCCGAGGTGGGAGGGGAGCTGGGATGAAATACATCGAGCTGATCTGCCAGGTCGCCGGAGAGCTGTTCGACGGCGAGGCGCGGGTGGGCGTGCGGCTGAGCCCGGTCCACCTCGAGGCGGACGAGGCCCACGCGCTGGTGGAGTTCGCGCGGCGGACCATGGGTGATCGTGCGTTCGTGGCGGTCGCGGTGCCCGGTGCGGCGGAGGCCGAGGGCGAGCGTTGGTGCTTCTCTTCAGGGGGGCGCGCCGCGGAGATGGCCACCTCCTGGCGCAACCGGGTGCGCACCGAGGTGGGCGAGCGGGTGCTGTACGTGAGCGCCACGCGGCTCGGAGAGGAGGGCGGGCTCGTCGACGTCCTCTCTGGACGATGGCGTCGAGGTCCAGGCGGAATTGATGCTCGAACAGCGTCCCGTGCAGGCACTCGACCACCTCCAGGTCCAAGGCGAGCACCTCACCAGGTCCACCAGCAACCGAGACGGCCTCCCTCCGGCTATGCTCGGGGCATGACCGTCCCCGCCACGGGCGTCACTGTCGAACTTCCGCTGGAACCTGGGCTGTTGCCAGCCGAGGATCTCGCGGCGCGCCTGCGCCTGCTGTGGGTCCTCGACGAGGTGCGCGAGGGGAGGATGACCAGGGTGCGTGCAGCGCACCTCCTCGGGTTCACGCTGGACGAACTGCTGGAGGTGGTGATCCCCCGGACAGTCTGGGGCGAGCTGGTCGAGCGGCGCCCCGACGCGCCGGGCGTCGAGCATCTGCGCGCCGCCACCTGGGTCAAGGTCTCGGACCTCGCCGAGCACCTGCCCTCGGTCGAGGCCGCGATCCGGGAGCTGGAGGCGAGCGGATTCCGCATCGCCGCACCGCTGGTGCGGCAGGTCCTGGCGCACGTCGGAGAGGGCGGTGGGGCCGGGGAGTGACCGGTGCCCTTGTCATTCCACCTCTTCCGCCTGCCCCACTCCCGCGCCGAGGCTGGGCGCCCAAACCGCTGGTTCGGAGACGCCACCTTCCACATGGTGGCCCCCGGCGTGTCCCTCCCCATGAGCAACCTGCCCGCGCTGGCGCAGCCCGACGAGGAGCCGCCCCTCGAGCGGGACAGGAGCACAATTCGGGACAGCAAAAAAAAGTTCCTGTCCCAGATCGTGGCGCCGATTCCCCCCACGCAGAAGGAGCGTCCGGTGGAGATTCCAGCGGGCGGACCAGCGGCGGCAAGAACTCTGCACTCCGGTGGCGGAGAGCCGGGTACCGACCGCGTGGCGGCCTGTAT
>JBDRKM010000124.1:0-41717 GCA_043814015.1 Pseudomonadota bacterium | reverse complement strand
GATCATCTGAGCTCGGTCACCGGCGTGATCGAGTACTCCTACGACGCCTTCAAGATCGAGCCCCGCGACGCGCCCGACCTCGTGGAGTAGCGGCGACCGTCCACCGTTAGGCCACGGCCCCCACCAGGCCCTCGCCCCTTTTTTTGGTGTGCGGGGGGGTCCGCCCCCCCCCGGGGGGGGACGACTCTGCCGGCGGGGGGCGGAGCCCCCCGCATACCAAAAAAAGGGGCGAGGTCCTCGTTGAGGCCGTGGCCGAAACGTGGACCGTAGCCGCTACTCCACGAGGTCGGGCGCGTCGCGGGGCTCGATCTTGAAGGCGTCGTAGGAGTACTCGATCACGCCGGTGACCGAGCTCAGATGATCGCCTTCGCTGAGGTTGGCCTGGTAGAACAGGTCGTTGATGGTGATCCCGTAGTTGGTGGTGACCTCGCCGTAGGTGTCGGGATCGCCGGTGATCTCGACCTCCTCGAGGGTCACCAGGGCGCCCTCGTAGGGCTCCCAGTCCGCCGGGGTCGAGCTCAGCGTGACGGCGACCGGATCCGTGGTGGTGCCCGAGTCGGTGATGGTGTCGGGCTTGAGCTCCCACATCCCGTAGTAGTCGTCCAGGCTCCCCTGGATGTCGACCACCGTGCCGGGGACGGCGCTGTAGGTCATGGTGGCCAGGTAGATCGGCATGCCGGTGTAGGGGCCACCGCCTTCGTCCTGGACGAAGAACATCTTGCCGTCGTCGGTGGTCGTGGTGGTGATGACGACGTTCTGGACGATCACGTGGTCGCCGTCGGCGGGGTTGCCCTGGCGGAGGTCGGCGATGGAGGTGGGATCGCCCATGTCGGGGCCGGTGCAGCCGGCGACGTCGTCGGTGTCGCGCGGCACCAGCTTGTAGGCCTCGTAGGTGTAGGTGAGGGGCGCCACTATGGGGGTGCACACCGAGCCGGTGCCGCCGTTGTAGCTGCCGTACATGTCGTCGATGGTGATCCCGCAGGAGGTGGTGACCTCGCCGTAGTTGTCGGGCCAGGAGGTCATCTCCAGGCCATCGACGGAGATCAGGCAGCCCTCCCAGGGCTCCCAGTCGGTGGTGCCGCAGTCCACGGCGTCCACGGTCACGTCCCAGGTGCCGAGCTTGGCGACGTCGTAGGCCGTAGCGATGGAGATCTCGGTCAGGTCGTTCCACTCGGAGATGGTGCCGGCGACGGTGACCAGGTCGCCCACCTGGATGTCCATGTCTTCCGGGTCCATGCCGCCGTAGAGGTAGACGTAGATCCCGCTCCAGGCGCCGCCGTTGGGGTCCTGCAGGAAGAAGCCGTCACCGCCCGGGGTCAGCTCGGCGGTGACCACGGCGCAGGCCACGGTGACACCGTCGCCGTCCGCGAAGCCGCCCTGCTGGATGTCGGCGATGGTGGTGCCGCCCTGGCAGGCCGCGGGGAGGTCGGAGGTGTCGGGGCTCGAGTCGTCCACGTTCTTGTCATCGTCGCCACAGCCGGTGACCAGCAACAGGGCGAGGAAGAGATGTCTCATGGCGTTCTCCGGGGCAGGGAAGGGTGCTGTGCGCGCGATGGGTTATCCGGGGGCGCTTCTTACACGGAGTTTCGCCGCATGCCAACCATGAATGCGTCCGGATCGGGAGGCACAGGCCCAGCCCTCGAGCTCAAGGGGCTCACCCGCAGGTTCGGGGCGCGCATCGCCGTGTCCGATCTCAACCTGCGGGTGGAGCAGGGAGACCTCTACGGGTTTCTCGGGCCGAACGGCGCGGGCAAGACCACCACCATGCGCTGTGTGCTCGGGCTCATCCGCCGCGACGCGGGCGAGGTGGCCATCTTTGGGGACACGGATCCCGTGCGCCAGCGCCGCTTCGTCGGCTCCCTCGTGGAGTCCCCCCGTTTCCATGAGTGGATGAGTGGTCGCGCCAACCTGCGCCTGGCCTGCGCCTACGCCGGCCAGGGCGATGAGGCGGACATCGCCCAGGCCCTGGACCGCGTGGGGCTCGCCGGGCGCGGAGACGACCGCGTGCGCACCTACTCCCACGGGATGCGCCAGCGCCTCGGCATCGCCCGCGCGCTGGTGGGCCACCCGAAGCTGCTCATGCTGGACGAGCCCACCAACGGGCTCGATCCCCGCGGGATGCGCGAGGTGCGAGATCTCCTCCGGATCCTGGTGGAGCGCGACGGGCTCACCGTGTTCCTGTCCAGCCACCTGCTGGCGGAGATCGAGGCCCTCTGCAACCGGGTCGGCATCCTGGATCAGGGGCGGCTCTCCGCCGAGGGCGAGGTCAGCACCCTGGTGCGCGGCCTGGCCGGTGACGAGCAGCTCGAGGTCGGCTTCGAGGACGCCGATCGTGCCCGCGATGCCATCGTGGCCATCGAGGGGGCCGAGGTCATCGGCAGCGGCGATGCCGGCCGGTTGCGGGTGCTGGTGCGCGGCATGACCGCGGCCGATCTGAACCGCCGGCTGGTGGAGGCGGGACAGCCGCCCAACGCCATCGTCCCCCAGGGCCGCCGCCTCGAAGATCTCTACCTGGCGCGCACGCGCGACGAGGTGCGATGATGTCCCCACGGCATTTCCTCGGGATGTTCCTGGCCGAGCTCAGGAAGACCCTCCTGCGGGGCAGCGGGATCGCGGCGCTGGTGGTGGCGGCGTTGATCGCTGCCCTCGTGGTGGGCGTGCCGGCCGCGGCCAGGCACTACTTCGGCGACGCCGTCATCAACGGGGCCCCGCTCAGCCAGGTCCTGCAGATCGATGGGGCCAGCCTGCTGGCCGCGGCCCTGTGGGCGCGCAACCTCTTCCTGCTGCAGCTCGTTCTTCTCTGGGCCGCGAGCGCGACCTTCGCCGGTGAGTGGAGGGACCACACCCTGCGGGAGCTGGTGGTGCGTCCGGTGCCGCGCTGGGCCGTGCTGGCGGCCAAGCTGGGCGCTCTGAGCGTGCTCTCCGCCCTCACCCTGGTGGTCACCGCGGTCGTGGCTTCCAGCCTCGCGGCCCTGCTCTTCGGAACCGGCGGTGACTGGGGGCACGTGTTGCTCGGCTACCTGGCCTCCTGGGGGTCCGACCTCGGCTTGTTCGCCCTCGGCATCCTCGCCTCGCTGCTGATCCGCAATGTGGCTGGCGTGGTGGTCGTGGTCGTGCTGTTCCTGGTGCTCGACCTCGGCGTGCGCCTGGCATTGAAGGCGATTGGAGCGCTGGGGGTCGAGGTGGCGTCCACCATCGCCCACTTCATGCCCGGCGACGCCATGTGGGCCTGGGTCGGCTACAAGGGAGACTGGGACTGGGTCTCCGTCGCCGGCCTGGGTGTGCTGCTGATCGTCTGCCTGGCCCTGTCGGTCTGGCGAATGATGCGGACGGATGTGCCCTAGATCACCCCCCAGTGCCGCCCCCACGCCAGGCCCAGGGTGAGGCCCCAGGCGATGGTCACGACGGTGGTGAGCGGGAGCATGACCCAGAGCACCTGGCTGGCCGCGCGGGGGGCGGTGTGGCGCCAGGCCCACCAGGCCACCCAGCCGGGCAGGGGGGTGAGCAGCAGGCTGATGGCGCCGAGTGTCGCCAGGGCCCAGCGGGGGAGCTGACCGCCGGGGGGGCCCGAGGAGTCCAGGGCGAGCAGAGCCCCGAGGCTGGGGCGGGCAGCCCACGTGGGTGCGGCGTCTGGGGGCGGCTGCTCGGGCGTGGTGGTTTCCGGCTCCACCTCTGGGGTCTCCTTGGGGCGCCGGCGCCGGCCGGGGATGGCCTCCTGTAGACCGGCATGGGCCTTGGCAAGCAGATCCTCGCGCGGTGCCAGGCGGTGGCCCGCGCGGATGCGGCGAGAGGCCTGCGCGAGCTGGGCCGGGCTCAGGTGGTGCTCGGAGAGCAGCCAGGCCACGGTGCGCTCTTCGCCGAGGGGCACGTGGGTGCAGGCCCGGCAGGGCACCAGGGGGCCTGGCTTGTCGGCGCCGCAGCGCTGGCAGATGGCCTTCACGCGGCGTCGTCCCCGTGGTCCAGCGTGTGGCGCGGGGCGCGGTCCACGCCGAGCATCAGCACCTGCTCCAGCGGTGACGCCGGGCCTGTGGCCTGGGTGTCGAGCCAGGCCCAGGTCTCCGTGGGGCGGGTCTGGAAGGCGCCCGGATGATCCAGGCAGAGGATCTCGGCGCCGCCGAGGTGGACCGCGGTGGCCAGCTCGAGCGCCTCCACCGCGCCAGGGCCGTACCAGGCGATGGGCAGACCGCGGGGTCCGCAGACCACCTCGGCGCGCTCCCCCCAGCGCACGGGCCGGGGGGAGGGGAGGTGAAAGGGGGCGCCCTCCAGGGCGGCCTGTACGCGCTGGGCTGCCTCGTGGCGGGCCGGGTCGGGGTGCTGTGCGGCCGCGAGCCAGGCCAGTCGGGCCTGATCGAAGCTCCCCCCACCCGGAGGCAGGGCGCGGAACCGGCGCGCCAGGCCGACCAGGAACTCCGGCACCCACGACGGCGCCTCCGGCCCCACGACGGGCACCCGCTCGCCGCCCAGGGTCAAGGCCAGCACGCTCACGGCCACCGCACCCAGGCCGCGGTTGAACAGGTAGCCCACCTCGAGCTCGGCCCTGGCACCTTCGGCCAGGGCCTGGACCAGCCAGGGGTGTCGCCCGGCGTGCTCGCGCAGGAACCGGAACTGCAGTGGATCCAGGGCCAGCCCCACCCGCACCTTCAGGTGACGCTCGCCGGGATCCGCGAGCAGGGCGCGGGCCGCGTGGGGATCGGCCCAGGCGGCCTGCGCGGGCAGGGGGCTGCCGGTGACCTCGATCGCCGCGGCCTCCGGGTGGAACCCGAGGTCGCAGAGGACCCTCGGCAGCCGCTCGGGTAAAAGCGCCGCGAAGCACAGCCTGAGGCCCGCGCCGAGCTGGGCGCAGCGCTCGGGGGCGCCCACGATCCCCGCGACGCGGCCGAGATCCTCGAGGCGAAGCACCGGGGCGGCCGAGAACCCTTCAGCCCGAACGCTCGTGAGCCACATGGCGATCCTCCTGGGGGTGGCGGTGTATCGCTAACCAGAAACCGCTCCCCCACGCGCCCCTGACGCGCCGGCCATGGATCACTGGCCCGCGCCGCCATACGTTCCGCCGATGTTCGCGCCCGTGCTGCTGTTGGTCGCCTCCGCCTTCGCCCGTCCCCTGCTGGGGGTGGAGTGGGTGCCGTTCTCGCGGGGGGATACGATGTGGGTCTCCGAGGGCCACACCTCGGGCACAGGGGTCGCGGCGCTCGATGGCTGGCTGCAGCCGGCGCTGCGGTTTCAGGGGGGGATCCAGCGCGAGCGCTGGGCTCTGCTGGGAGGCGCCGCCGTGGCGCGCCTCACCACCACCACCTGGCTCGGCGATGGCCGCGACCAGACCCACGTCGGGGCGCTCTGGCTCGGGCTCGGCTACCGCCGCTACTTCGGCCTGCCCGCCCAGCACCCGGTCCAGGCCTTCGCGGAGGCGGGGGGCTACGGCGTGATCCCCTCGGCCCGTCAGCTCTCCGACTCCTTCACCGAGGTCGAGCAGAACGACGCCGACGAGGGCGCCGCCTACACCCGCAAGAGCATCGGCGCCCTCGGAGCCTGGCTCGGCCCGGGCTTCGGCTGGTGGGTGCACGACCAGGTCATGATCGGGGCGCGCTACCACCTCCTGCTGCACCGCGGGCAGGTGCTCACGGAAGACGCCCTCTCCATCTCCACCGCTCTCTACTCCGAAGCTGCCCTCGTCGTGGAAACCAGGCTCTGATGCCCCAGGGATCAGGTGGAAGATCACGCGCTGGACGGTGTTTTCTTTGCCCCTCGCGCGCGCGCGCGATAGGTGGAGCTGCCCGGGAGCACGTTCCATGAACATCGTGCCGGACTGGGTGCTCGTCGCCCTGCAGACGCTGCCCTTCCTCGTGACCTTCCTCGTGTTGCGCGTGCTGCTGTTTCGTCCACTCATGACCTACCTGGACGAACGCCACGCGGCCATCGAAGGGGCAAGGGTCGAAGCCGAGAAGCTCCGCGCGCGCCTGGCCGAGGCGCGTACCTTGTGGGAGCAACGCCTCGCGGAGGCCCGCGCCGAAGGGGCCCAGCACCGCGTCCGGATCCAGGCCGAGTCCAACGCCCAGCGCCAGGCCCTGGTGGATCGCGCCCGTGCCGAGGCCGAGGCTCAGGTCGCGGCCGCCACGGCTGAGATCGGGGTGGCCCGCGCCGAGGCCGCCGCCCGCGTGGGGGCCGACGCCCGGCAGCTGGCCGCTCTGATGGCCGAGCGCGTGCTCGGGCGTCCCGTGGTCCAGGCCTGAGGAGGAAACGTGGCTCGCCTCGCGCCCTTCGCCCTCGCCCTCGTCCCCGCTGCGGCCTTCGCCTCTGGACATGGCCACGAGGGCGGCGGCATCCCCTGGAGCTCCATCGGCTGGCACGCCTTCAACCTCGCCGTGCTGCTGGTCGCGCTGTTCTACTTAGCCCGCCGTCCCATCTCAGATGCCCTCCGCAACCGCGCCACGGGCGTGCGCCGCGCCATCGAGAGCGCCCAGCAGGATCGCGATCGGGCCCGGGCCCAGCTCGATGAGCTCGAGGAGAAGCTGTCGGAGTTCGAGCTGCAGGTCGAGCGCCTCCGCAAGGAGATGGCCGAGCAGGCCCAGCGCGAGCGCGAGCAGCTCCTGGATCGCGCCCAGCGCGAGGTGGCCACGGTGCAGGCCGCGGCCACCCGGGCCGTACGCGACGAAGCCCGCCGGGCCCGTCGCGAGCTGCAGCAGCAGTCCGTGGCCCTCGCGGTCACCCTGGCCGAGCAGATCCTCGCCAGCCAGGCGGTAGATTCCGACCAGCAGGCCCTGGCCCGCCAGCTCCTCGCCGTCGTGGGCGAGGGCGAGCACACCGTAGGAGGGGCTGATCATGGCGCTTGATGCCACCGTCGCCCGTCGCTACGCCCGGGCCTTCGCCGGGCTGGTGGAGGAGGATGGCGCGCATGAGGCGGTCGCCGCCGATCTGGCGCGCCTCGCGGCCCTGCTGGAGCAGCCGGGCAGCGAGTTTCTGACAATCCTCTCCAATCCGGTGTTCACGCTGACCGAGCGTCAGCAGGCCATGAAAGCCGCCATCGAGCCGCTCGGGTTCCACCCGCTGCTGGTGGGGCTCTTGAACCTGCTGCTCGTGAAGGGTCGCTTCGCCTGGTTGCCTCAGGTCATGGTCGCCTGGCGCGAGCTCGACGACGCACAGGCCGGCCGCCTGCGTGCCGTCTGCACCGCCGCGCGCCCGCTCGCGCCGGCGCTGCTGGAGGAGGTCCGCCAGCGCCTGTCCGAGGCCACCGGCGCCGAGGTGATCCTCGGCACCCACACCGATCCTTCCCTCCTCGCCGGCCTCGTGGTGGAGATCGGCGGCGTCGTGTACGACGCGAGCCTGCGCTCCAGGCTCGCCGAGCTGCAGCACGCGCTGCTCACCAACCACGCCCTCGACTCCCACGAAGCCTAGCCGCCCCCTTCCCCGCCTGGAGCAGCAATGGACCTCCGCGCAGATGAGATCAGCCAAATATTGAAGCAGCAGATCCGCGACTACGAGTCGCGGGTGAAGGTGCTGGAGACCGGCACCATCCTCACCGTCGGCGACGGCATCGCCCGCGTCTACGGGCTCGCGGGCTGCATGGCCGGCGAGCTGCTCGAGTTCCCCGGTGGGCTCATGGGCATGGTGCTCAACCTCGAAGAGGACAACGTCGGCGTGGCCCTGCTCGGCGACGACCGCCACGTCCGTGAGGGCGATCAGGTCAAGCGCACCGGTCGCATCGTCTCCGTGCCCGTCGGGCCGGCCGTCATGGGCCGGGTCATCGACCCGCTGGGCAACGTGCTGGATGGCGGCGATCCCCTGCCTATGGATCTGCTCCGGCCCGTCGAGGTCAAGGCCCCCGGCATCGTCAAGCGCCGGGGCGTCAAGGAGCCCTTGCAGACCGGCATCAAGGCCATCGACTCCATGATCCCCATCGGACGCGGCCAGCGCGAGCTGATCATCGGCGACCGCCAGACCGGCAAGACCGCCCTGGCCATCGACACCATCATCAACCAGCGGCGCTACAAGGACGACCCCAGCACGAAGATGTACTGCATCTACGTGGCCATCGGGCAGAAGCAGTCCACCGTGGCCCAGGTGGTGGACCGCCTGCAGAGGGACGGGGCCATGGAGTACACCTGCGTGATCTCTGCGCCGGCGTCCTCCCCCGCCCCCATGCAGTTCCTGGCGCCCTACACCGGCGCCACCATCGGCGAGTACTTCCGCGACAACGGGATGCACGCCCTCACCGTCTACGACGACCTCTCCAAACAGGCGGTCGCGTACCGGCAGCTCTCCCTGCTGCTGCGGCGCCCCCCTGGCCGGGAGGCCTTCCCGGGCGACGTCTTCTACCTGCACTCCCGCCTGCTGGAGCGCGCGGCGAAGATGTCCGACCGCGAGGGGGGAGGCTCCCTGACCTCCCTGCCTGTCATCGAGACCCAGGCTGGCGACGTCTCGGCCTACATCCCCACCAACGTCATCTCCATTACCGACGGCCAGATCTTCCTCGAGTCCGATCTCTTCTATTCGGGCCAGCGCCCGGCCGTGAACGCCGGCATCTCCGTGTCCCGCGTGGGCGGCAACGCCCAGATCCCCGCCATGAAGCAGATCGCCGGAGCGCTGCGGCTCACCCTCGCCACCTACCGCGAGCTGGCCGCCTTCGCCCAGTTCGGCTCAGATCTCGATGCCGCCACCAAGCGCCAGCTCACCCGCGGCGCGCGCCTCACCGAGATCCTCAAGCAAGGCCAGTACGAGCCGCTGGGGGTCGAGATCGAGATCCTGCAGATCCTGGCGGGCACCGAGGGCTTCTGCGACGACGTGGAGATGGGGCATGTCGGCCAGTTCCTGGCCGATCTGACCGCCCACTTCCAGGCCCGCCAGCAGGCACTGCTCAGCGATCTCACCGAGAAGCGCACCTTCAAGGGCAACGACATCAAGGACCGCATGGTCGCGGCCATCCGCGCCTTCAAAGAGACCTGGCACCCCGCCTAGGCCTGTCTCCCCCGCCCACCCCGCGTCCCCCGCGCGTCCCACCCCACCGGGAGGAGAACCGTGGCGAGCCTCCAAGACATCCGGCGCCGGATCCAGTCGGTCAAGAGTACCCGGCAGATCACCTCCGCTATGAAGCTGGTGGCGGGGGCCAAGCTGCGCCGGGCCACCGAGAACGCCCATGCGGCGCGCCCCTACCAGGAGGCCCTCACCCGCGTCCTCGGGCGCGTGGCCGGGGGCGCCGGAGACGCCGACCTGCCCCTGCTGCGGCGCCGGGCAGAGGTGAAGCACGTGCGGCTCGTGGTCTTCACCAGCGACCGCGGCCTGTGCGCCGGCTTCAACTCCAACCTGCTGCGCGACGTCGAGCGGCGCGTGCGAGAGCTGCGGGCCGAGGGTCGCGAGGTCTCCATCGTCACCGTCGGCAAGAAGGCGCGCGACTACCTCACCAAGCGGTCGCTTCCGGTCGCTCACAGCCACCTCGATGTGGACGCCGCCGAGTTCGCCCAGCTCGCCCGCCGCATGGGCGCCACCCTGCGCGTGGCCTTCGTGGACGAAGGGGTCGATGAGGTCCAGCTCGTCTTCAACCGTTTCATCTCCGTCATGGTGCAGCGGCCCATGGGCTTCACCCTGTTGCCCATCACCGTACAGGGCGCGGGCGGCGAGAGCGGCGAGGCCGGCGATTACGCCTACGAGCCCGATGGCCAGAGCATCCTGGCCACCCTGCTGCCCCTCTACGTCGATACCGTGCTGCTCCAGGCCATGCTCGAGACCCAGGCCGGCGAGATGGCCGCCCGCATGACCGCCATGGACAGCGCCACCCGCAACGCCACCGAGATCATCGGCAAGCTCACCCTCCAGTACAACCGGGCCCGCCAGGCCGCGATCACGAAGGAGCTCATCGAGATCGTGTCCGGCGCCGAGGCCCTGTAGGCCCCCCAGGAGAATTCCGGATGAATACCCTCAAGGCCAAGCCCGAGTCCGACGCCAGCTACGGCCGCATCAAGCAGGTCATGGGGCCCGTCGTGGACGTGGAGTTTCCCCCCGGCAAGCTGCCGGAGATGCTCACGGCGTTGAAGATCACCAACGCCTTCATCAACGACAAGCCCGAGAACCTCACCGTCGAGGTCGCCCCTGCACATGGGCGAGAACATGGTGCGCTGCGTGGCCATGGACACGACAGATGGTCTGGTGCGCGGCCAGCAGGTGCGCGACACGGGCGGTCCCATCACCATGCCCGTCGGGCCCGGTGTGCTCGGCCGCATCATCAACGTCACGGGCGACCCCGTCGATGAGCTCGGCCCGGTCGAGTTCACCCACCGCATGCCCATCCACCGCCCGCCCCCCGGCTTCACCGAGCAGTCCACCGAGGTGGAGATGTTCGAGACCGGCATCAAGGTGGTGGATCTGCTCGCTCCCTACTCCCGCGGCGGCAAGATCGGCCTGTTCGGCGGCGCCGGCGTCGGCAAGACCGTGCTCATCATGGAGCTGATCAACAACGTCGCGCTCAAGCACGGCGGCAAGTCGGTCTTCGGCGGTGTCGGTGAGCGCACCCGCGAAGGCAACGACCTCTGGAACGACATGATGGAGTCCGGCGTCATCAACGCCGAGAAGGACGAGCACGGGCGCCTCAAGCTGGGCCCGGACGGGATGCCTGTCGTCAAGTCCGAAGGCTCCCGGGTGGCCCTGGTCTATGGCCAGATGAACGAGCCCCCCGGCGCCCGCGCCCGCGTTGGCCTCTCGGCCCTCACCGTCGCCGAGTACTTCCGCGACGAGGAGAGGCAGGACGTGCTGCTGTTCATCGACAACATCTTCCGCTTCACCCAGGCGGGCTCCGAGGTGTCCGCGCTGCTCGGCCGCATGCCCTCCGCCGTCGGCTACCAGCCCACCCTCGGCACCGAGATGGGTGCTTTGCAGGAGCGCATCACCACCACCAACAGAGGCTCCATCACCTCGGTGCAGGCCATCTACGTCCCGGCCGACGACCTGACCGACCCGGCCCCCGCCACGGCCTTCGCGCATCTGGATTCCACCACCGTGCTCTCCCGCGCGATCGTCGACATCGGGATCTACCCCGCGGTCGATCCCCTCGACTCCACCTCACGCATCCTCTCCGCCGAGGTGGTGGGCGAGGAGCACTATCGGGTCGCCCGCGCCGTCCAGCAGGTGCTGCAGCGCTACAAGGAGCTGCAGGACATCATCGCCATCCTGGGCATGGACGAGCTGTCGGATGACGACAAGCTCACCGTCGAGCGTGCCCGCAAGATCCAGAAGTTCCTCTCCCAGCCCTTCTTCGTCGCCGAGCAGTTCACGGGCTACCAGGGCCGCTACGTCTCCCGGGAGGACACCGTGAAGGGCTTCCGCGAGATCCTCGAGGGCAAGCACGATCATCTGCCCGAGCAGGCCTTCTACATGATGGGCACCATCGATGAGGTGGTGGAGCGGGCCAAGCAGCTCGCCGAGGAGCACTGATGCCGTTGACGCTGCGCATCGTCACGCCGCGGCGGGTCGCCTGGCAGGGCGAGGCGAACGAGGTGCGGCTGCCCGGCTTCCACGGCCAGTTCGGCGTGCTCCCCGACCACGAGCGGTTGCTGTCCGTGGCGCGTCCCGGGCGGGTGCACGTCCTGACCGAGCAGGGCGAGTCCGTCTTCGTGGTGGGCTCCGGCTTCGCCGAGGCCGGCCCCGACCACCTCACCCTGCTGACCGATCTGTGCGAGCCCGCCGAGGGCGTAGACCTCGAGCTGGCGGCGCGGGAGCTCGCCCAGGCCGAGGTCGAGCTGGCTCAGGCGCAGCACGGAACCGCCGCCTGGGACGAGATCGAGCGGCGCATCGAGCTGGCGCGCGCCAGGCTGGGCTGATCCTCCTTTTCCTGGCGGCGCCCCTGCACAGGGCGTTATCTGGCCCGGCCCCATTGCCTTTCGGATGTCCGGCATGCGCCTGTTCATCGCCGTCCCGCTGCCCGACGAGACCCGCGACGCCTTGATCGGCCTGCAGGACAAGCTGCGCGGCAAGGTCAAGCGCGCCACCTGGGTTCGCCGCAGCGAGATGCACGTCACCTTGCGCTTCCTCGGTGACTGCGACGACGACTTCGCGCCGGAGGTGGGGGAGATGCTCGCCGAGGCGCTGACCGAGCACCGCCCCTTCGAGGCCCTGGTGAAGGGCGGGGGCGCCTTCCCCAACCCCCGCCGGCCCAAGGTCTTCTGGGTCGGCATGGAGGACGGTGGGGGCTTCGCCAGCCTCGCCCACGTGAGCAACCTGGCCCTGGCCGCCCTCGGCCTGCCCGCGCCCGCCAAGCCCTTCCAGCCCCACATCACCCTCTGCCGCCTGCGCGGTCCGTGGCTGGGCGGGCTGCCCAAGCAGCTCGAGGAGCTCAAGGAGCTGGGGCGCTTCCAGGTCGATCGCCTCGTCCTCTTCAAGAGCGACCTGCACCCCATCGCTCCGCAGCACACCGAGCTGCGGAGCTTCATGTTCAAGTAGGGCTCCGCCTTGGCCCGCGCTGGCCGTTTCATCGCCGTGGAGGGGCTCGACGGCTCCGGTGGCACCACCCAGGTAGCCCTGCTGGCGGCCGCGTTGCGCGCCGAGGGGCGGGAGGTGCTGGTCACGGGCGAACCCACGCGGCTGCCTGTCGGGCGCCTGATCCGCCAGGCCCTGCGGGGCGAGGAGCCGCTGTCGGATGGCGTGCTGCCCTATCTTTTCGCCGCCGATCGCCGTGATCACCTCGATCGCGAGATCCTCCCCGCGCTGGCCGCCGGCACCTGGGTCATCTCCGATCGCTACCTGGCCTCCTCCCTGGCGTACCAGTCCATGGCGGTGGAGTTCGAGCACGTCGTCGCCTTGAACGCCACTTTCCGCCAGCCCTGCCTCACCCTGATGCTGGCCCTCTCCCCCGAGGCCAGCCTGGCGAGGGTGGCCGCGCGTGGCCAGCGGCTGGAGCGCTTCGAGGTGCTGGAGACCCTGCGGCGGGTCGAGCAGGGCTACGCCCGTGCCCTGGACTGGTGCCGCGCCCAGGGGGCCGCCGTGACGGAGATCGACGCCAGCGGGAGCGTGGAGGAGGTGGCGGCCGCCGTGTGGGGCGAGGTGGCGGCGCTCTGAACCGCTACCAGCGCCCGAACTTCCCCCGAGCGCCCGCCTGGAAATCAGCGATGCGCCGCCGCGTGCCGGGGCTGGCGTCGGCCGGCAGGGCGTCGAGGTCGAAGAGGCGCGTCTCGGCGATCTCCCAGTCGTGGCTGCCGTCGGTCTCGAAGTCCTGGCAGACGAAGACCGCCACGTGGTCGGTGCGACCGTTCCAGAAGTTGGTGTAGACCCCGAGCAGGGTGAGCTCCCCGAGGGTGGCGCCCACCTCCTCGCGACACTCGCGCCGCGCGGCCCCCTCCAGGGTCTCGCCGTGATCCACCCCGCCGCCAGGCATGTGCCAGTCCGCGCGGTAGGTATGGTTGACCAGCAGGACGCGGCCTTCGCGCAGCAGCAGGACACGCACGCCGGCGGTGTGGGGGCGGCGGATCCACCACCAGCCGCGCAGGGCCAGGTATCCGAGCTGGTGCAGGGGGTTCATGGTGGCGCCTCCGGAGCGTGCGCACGTAACGGGCGCGTGTCACGGGCGCTGCGCCCCTCTTCGGGCGGGCTTGACCGGATCGACGCCGGGGAATAGGAGGGCGCGGCTCCGGCTCGGGACGCAGGTCCCAGGTCGTTCGGCCCACCTGGAGGTGTGGCCGAGTGGTTGAAGGCAGCGGTCTTGAAAACCGCCGCAGGGAGACCTGCCGTGGGTTCGAATCCCACCGCCTCCGCCCTTTGCGCTGCCGGTATCTTTGAATTAGGAGACGTGACCGAGAGGCTGAAGGTACTCGCTTGCTAAGCGAGCGTGGGGTTAAAAAGCTCCACCGAGGGTTCGAATCCCTCCGTCTCCGCCACTCCTTGAAGTCTCTGCGCCGTTAGCTCAATTGGATAGAGCATCTGACTACGGATCAGAAGGTTTGGGGTTCGATTCCTCAACGGCGCGCCATCAGAAGCCCCGGTCTCTTGACCGGGGCTTCTTTTATGGTGGAGGTGCGGGGCGTGGAGGGGTGTGCTGACGCTTGGGTCACCCACTGCGCATCCCTGGGCGCCGGGTCATGGGTGCCGCGGACGTCTCACCTCGCGCCTTCGGGACGATGACGCTCGGACCGGATGGTGCCTCCCCCCCCGTGTTTCAGGTCAGGGGGCCCGAGTCCTTCCAAGACGTCCCGTCCAGGATCGCGATCAACGCGGGGAGGCCCTCGCTGACGATCCGCCAGAGCTGCTCGACATCGACATGGGCGAGGCCGGCCCGGCCACGGATCTGTGGGCCGTGAGGCCGCTGGGTGTCGAATCGGCGCCTTCCGGGGCCTGCCTTGGACGATTCGCCTTGCCCCGAGCGCGCTGGCCGGAGTGCCTTCGCGACAATCCGCACCACGGGTTCCCGCCGGGGCACCCTTCGCGGGTGCGTGGCGGGACGACTGCGAAGCGGGATCTCCCGCCGGTGGCGGCCAGCGGCCCAAAGCCGCCCGGAAGTTGCCACTTTGTGCCCAAACCCCCCAAGGGGTTGCCACTGGCCCACGGCGCTTCACGGTGGCGCTGCACGTTCCACCGACCAACGCCAAGAATCGATGGGATTGCCTGGTCAGGGTCGGGGGAGTGGCAACTTTCGGGGCACCTTGGTCGGCCGATGGCAACCTGGAGTGCACTTTGGGCGCCACGAGCTCCGAAGCACGAAGACCCCGCCTGAGCGGGGCCTCCCAGCGCCCTGGCGCTTCTAGGCGATGACCCCGAACTCCTTGCCGACCTCGGTGAAGGCGGCCACGACGCGGTCGATCTGCTCGAAGCTGTGGGCCGCGGAGAGCTGCACGCGGATGCGGGCCTTGCCCTTGGGGACGACCGGGAAGCTGAAGCCGATCACGTAGATGCCCCTCTTGAGCAGGGCGTCCGCCATCTGGGAGGCCAGGCGGGCGTCGCCGAGCATGACCGGGACGATGGCGTGGCCGGCACCCGCGAGGGTGAAGCCGGCGGCGCCCATGCCGGCGCGGAAGCGGGCGGCGTTGGCCTGCAGCTTCTCCACCAGCGCGCTGGACTCGGTGAGCATCTTGACCACGGCCATGGTGGTGCCGGCCACCACGGGTGCCAGGGTGTTGGAGAACAGGTAGGGGCGGGAGCGCTGGCGGAGCAGATCGACGATCTCCTTGCGGGCGCAGGTGGCGCCGCCGGAGGCGCCGCCCAGGGCCTTGCCGAAGGTGGTGGTGATGATGTCCACCCGGCCCATGACGCCGTTGTGCTCGTGGGAGCCGCGGCCCGTGCGGCCGACGAAGCCCGTGGCGTGGGAGTCGTCCACCATGACCATGGCGTCGTACTTGTCGGCCAGATCGCAGACGCCCTTCAGGTTGGCGATGATGCCGTCCATGGAGAACACGCCGTCGGTGGCGATCAGGATGTGGCGAGCGCCGGCTTCGGTGGCGGCCTTCAGCTGGACCTCGAGGTCGGCCATGTCGTTGTTGGCGTAGCGGTAGCGCTGGGCCTTGCAGAGGCGCACGCCGTCGATGATGGAGGCGTGGTTCAGGGCGTCGGAGATGATGGCGTCCTGCTCGCCCAGCAGGGTCTCGAACAGGCCGCCGTTGGCGTCGAAGCAGGAGGAGTACAGGATCGCATCCTCCATGCCGAGGAAGTCGGCGATGGCGCGCTCCAGCTCCTTGTGCAGATCCAGGGTGCCGCAGATGAAGCGCACGGAGGACATGCCGAAGGCGTACTTCTCGAGGGTGTCGTGGGCAGCCTTGACGAGCTGGGGGTTGTTGGCCAGGCCGAGGTAGTTGTTGGCGCAGAAGTTGAGCACCTCGGCGCCGCTGGCCACGCGGATGGACGCGGCCTGGGGGGTGACGATGATGCGCTCGGCCTTCCAGGTGCCGGCCTCCTGGATGCCCGCGAGCTCGCTCTTCAGGTGGGTCTTGATCTTGTCGCTGTACATGGGGGACTCCGTTCGAAGGGAAGAAGGTCAGAAGGTGAGGACGACCTTGCCGCAGTTTCCGGACTCCATGAGCTGGAAGCCCTGCTCGAACTCGGCGAAGGGGAAGGTGTGGGTGATGAGCGGGGCCACGTTGAGGTTCCCGGAGGAGTACAGGCCCTTCATCTTGTACCAGGTGTGCCAGAGCTTGCGGCCGGTGACGCCGTGGATGTGGCGGGACTTGAAGACCACGTCTTTGGCCAGATCGATGGAGACGGGCTTGTTGCCGGTGCCGATGAGCACGAGGTCGCCGCCCATGCGCAGGGAGTGCAGGCCGTCCTGGACCGCCTTGGGGTTGCCGGACAGCTCGAGCACCACGTCCACGCCCTTGCCGTTCGTGTGGTCCATGATGTACTCGACCGGATCCACCTCGTTCTCCTTGATGACGTGGTGGGCGCCGGCCTCGCGGGCCTTCTGCAGGCGGTACTCGTTCTTGCGGCCGACCGCGTAGATCTCGGCGGCGCCGATGGCCCGGAGCACGGCCACGGTGAGCATGCCGATGGGGCCCACGCCGAAGACCGCGACCTTCTGGGCCACGCAGTCGGCGGCGAAGACGGTGTGGATGGCGTTGCCGAGCGGATCCTGGATGGCGCCCTGCTCCCAGGGGAGATCCTTGTCGTTGATCCAGATGTTCTGCTCGGGGTGGACCACGTACTCGCGGAAGCAGCCGTCGATGTCGTAGCCGATGCCCCGCCAGGACTCGCAGACGTGGCCCTCGCCCATGCGGCAGTTGCGGCAGAAGCCGCAGGTGATGTGGCCCTCGCCCGTGACGTTGTCGCCCACCTTGACGTGCTTGACGCCGGGGCCGACCTCGACCACCTCGCCCGCGAACTCGTGGCCGATGATGCAGGGGAGCTTGACGCGGCCCTGGGACCAGGCGTCCCACTGGTAGATGTGGAGGTCGGTGCCGCAGATGGCGGTGGCCTTGTTCTTGATGAGGACCTGGCCCATCCCGGGGGTGGGGATGGGGCGCTCCTCGAACGCGAGCCCGCCGTGCTCGGGGGCGACCTTGGTGATGCACTTCATCATGTCGGACATGGAGACGCTCCGATGGGGGGGGAGGGCCGGAAAGGCGCCGAACGTAGGGGTTCGGACTGTTGGTGTCAACGCGGGGGCGCGCCCGCCGCACATCGCGTGCCTGGCGCGCCATCGGCGGGTTCTAGCGCGTCCGTCGAGCCGCGGCGCGATGCAATCTCGCGGCAGGCTGCCGCCGATCAGTACCCAGTATCGAGAGCCTACTCCTCCGCGCACTCCTCGTCGCGGTCATCCGCGGCGGCGGCCACGTCGGCGCGTGGGTCCGGGTGCAGGAAACGCTCGATGGCCATCCGCACCCGCACCACGCCCAGGCCATGCTCCACGTGCACCCAGGGCGTGCCGCGCACCTGGCAGGCCCGGATCGCGGCCCGCAGCAGGGCGTCGTCGGGGTCGTCGCCCAGCACCAGCACGAGGTCGATGCCGCTGCCGAGCAGGGCTCCTACTTCGCCCACGTCATGGGTCGACTCGTCGAGCCGGCGCCAGGAGAGCTGGACCAGGCCGAAACAGTGCTCGACCCGCTCCATGGTCTCGTGGTCCACCTCGGGAGCCAGCAGGAGCGCTCGGCGGCCGACGGTGTGGCTCCACCAGGGCCACTCCGAGGGCGGGCCATCCGGCGCCGCGCCCTCGGTCTCCTCGCGCTCGGCCTGCTCCAGGTCGCGGATGGCCCGCCGCAGGTTGCGGAAGCGCGGCAGCTCAAGGTGATCGTAGATCTCGCCGGCGAGACGGCAGAGCTCGGGGTCGGCGATGGGGACGCCGGCGCGGCGCGCACCCTCGAGGGCCTGCAGGGCTTTCTCCATGCACATGCGTTTGGCCACAGCCGGCGCCTGGCGCCACTCCTCGATCCAGCTGCGGACGCCCTCGATGGCCTCCTCCCGTTGCGGACCCGCCGCGAGAGGCTCGGTGCCGGCGCCGTCCACGGCGCGTTCGGCCGAGAGCACCAGCTGGTCCCACCAGCAGCGAGCCTCTTCCTCCCAGCTCTCGGCCGCGGGGCCCCGGCCGCGGGTCAGGCCGTTGACCCAGCCGGGCTGGCTCGACTTGGAGAAGCGGGTCAGGCTGCGGAAGGCTGTGTCGAGGCGTGGCCCGCCCAGGCCGAGGTGGTCCTGCAGGTGGCGCAGGCGGCAGGCGAGGTTGCCCACCAGGGCGCGCTGGACGCTGCGGGGGTAGCGTGACCAGCGGACGAAGCTGGCGTTGGCCGCCCGCTGGATGGCGTTGAGCTCGTCGCTGGTGTGCGAGGTGGCCTTCAACCCGAGCAGCAGGGAGCCGAGGTCCTCGGACCAGTCGCGCGCGGGTGACGCGGGCGCGGGTGGGGGCGTGGGGTGGGGCGCCCGTCGTACGAGCGCGGGACGGGGTGGGGCTGCCGGGGGCGTGGGGGCCACGACGGCGACCGGCTCGGCTGGTTCATCGGGTGGGTGGGGTGATGCGGGGGTGGTGGGGAGCACCTCGACCTGCGGCAGAGGGGCCAGCCCAGGCGGTGGTGTGAGGCGCAGGCCGCCACCGAGGGCCTGCCAGCCCTTGACGAGCCCCAGGATGGCCGTCGCGATCTCGGCCTGGTGGCTGGCCAGGCCGGGGGGCAGGGCATCTCCGGGCAGCGCGGCACACAGCTCGTCCGTCCGTCGCGCCTCGGCGATCAGCTCCTCCAGGCTCCGCTGCTGGCGCGCGCAGAGCTGCGCCAGGGCCTGCTCCAGCGCCGGCGGCACGACAGGACTCCCCCGCGTGGCCGGCTCCGTGGATGATGCGTCGTTCGAAAGTCCAAGACTACCTACATCGTGCTTCAAGGTGTCATCTCGTTCGTGTAAGTCCAAAGGTCGCGGTCGGTGGGGTCGACTACCTTCGACCCCACAGCCCCCCAGCTTACTCCAAGGAGGCGGCGTCCGCCGCGCCGACCTGGCCAGAAGGGGATAGGTGCGGGGCATGGCTGTTCGGGAGCCGGTGTCCGTCGTGCTGGCCGTGCTGTCGCTCGCGATGGCTGGCTGCGACGACGACGAGCGTGGTGGGCCCGCCGCCGCCGTGTCCAGCCCCCCCTCCGACGGCCCTTCGGCTCCCCAGGAGGCCGCGCCCGCGCTCGCGACGCCCGCGCCCCTGCACGGCCGGGCCCGCAACGCGGTGGTCATCCTGATCGACACCCTGCGGGCCGACGCCCTGGATCATGCGGCCACGCCGAACGTGGACGCCCTCGCCGCGCGTGGCCTGGTGATCGAGCGGGCCTGGAGCACGTCCACCTGGACGGTGCCGGCGGTCGTCTCGCTGTTCACGGGTTCCTTCCTGCGCACCCACGGCTGGGATCTGCCCACGGGTGACATGAAGCAGCGCCCCGCCCTGCCCCCCCTGCCCACCCTGGCCGAGGTGCTGCACGAGGCCGGCTTCCAGACCCATGGGCTGTACGCCAACGGGTATCTCGCGGCGGAGCTCGGCTTCTCCCGCGGTTTCGACGAGTGGCGCCGCAGCGCCGACCGCCGCATGCCCCAGCAGGTGGCCGAGCACGTGCGTGCCTGGCAGGCCGACACGCAGCGCCACTTCCTCTACCTCCACCTCCTGGGGATCCACTCCGGGCTCTCTCCCAGCGCCGAGGCCCAGGAGCGCCACCACCTCGATCCCGCCTGGTTCACCGAGCGGGTTGGCCTGCTCATCGGGCGCGCCAAGCGCAACGAGCCCGGCGCCCGCGACGCCTATCGCGACGCCTACCAGGCGGTGGTGGAGGACCTGGACGGCATCCTCGGCGAGATCCTCGCCGGCCTCGCGCCGGTCCAGGACGAGACCCTCATCGTGCTGCTCTCGGATCACGGCGAGGAGCTGGGCGAGACGGGGGTCTTCGGGCACGGCTGGAGCGTAGCCGAGGCCTTGACCCACATCCCGGTGATCGCCGCCGGCCCCGGCATCCCCCATGCCTACCGGCCCACAGGCAGCCTGGCCGAGGTGACCGATCTGGTGACCGACGCGCTGGGCGTGGAGCACGCCTGGCCCGTGCAGAGCCCCTACGAAGGCCCGTTGGCCTCCGAGCGCCACGGGAAGCTCGCGATCCTGGCCGACGGTCGGTTCAAGGGGGCTTGGTCCGGCGCGGAGCGCACGCTGGTTGACCTGCAGGCGGATCCTGCCGGCTTGCAGGCCACTGCGGAGGGTGGCGCGGAGGTGGACGCTGCGCTCAGGGAGTGGCGGGCGGCTACGCCTGAGGGGGCGCCGCTGACGGGGAGCGTGGAGCTGGATCCGCGTACGATCGAGGCCCTCAAAGCCCTGGGCTACATCGAGTAGCCCCGGCGGCCTCTGGCCGCGGGGCCGCCCGTCGCCGTGCGATCCGACGAGGCCTCGCGGCTCGACTCGGCCCGGCGCCACGCCTCCCGCTCGGAGCGTGCGCGTCAGCGCCCCCGCCGGGGTGTCCCGAGATCCTGATCGCGGCGCAGCCTGTGGAACCACGGGTGCACGCGGAACGCCGCGGCCGCCTCGGTGGACAGCGGCCCCGCCACCGCTTCGAGCAGCTCTCTGGCCTGGCGGTAGGCGTCGTGGGCGGTGCGCCGGTCGCCCCGATCCGCAGCCTGGGAGGCCGTGGGCCATCAGACCTCTCGGGTGACGGTCCACTCCTGGCCGAGCACGTCCACGACGCGGACCGCGACCGTGCTGGGGCCCGTGGGGGCGCGCAAGCGGTAGGCACCGGCCACGAGCGCGCGGCGGGCGGGAGCGTCCGCCAGCGCCACATCGAAGACGCGACCGTCCCAGGCCGGATCGATCAGCACGCGCTCTACCCCGGCGCGCCAGTCGGCGGGGCGCGGGAGCCCCGCCGCCTCCAGGCCGCGCGCGAGGGCGGGTGAGCGAAACCCCAGGATGCGGACATCGAGGGCATCGCCGTCGCGGCGGACGATCACCTCGGCGGTCGCCTCCTCACCCGACCCAGCCACGGGCGCCGCCGGCCCGACCTGCCAGGTGGTGAACCCCGGGCCGCCCGCGGTGAAGATCTGGCGTTGCAGCCGGGCAGAAGTGGTCTGGATGGCGCCTGGGTTGGCATCGCAGGCGATCCAGCGGCGGCCCATCCGCTGGGCCACCACGGCGGCGGTCCCCGAGCCCGCGAAGCAGTCGAGCACGAGGTCGCCCGGGCTGGAGGAGGTGCCGATGATGCGCTCCAGCAGGGCCTCGGGCTTCTGGGTGTCGTAGCTGGTGCGCTCGCGGGCCTGGGAGTTCAGCGGCCCGATGTCGGTCCAGAGGCTGTGGACCGCCTGGCCCTCCATTTCGTCGAGGTAGCGCCGGACCTGGGGCACGCCGGTGGCGTTGAGCTCGATGCGTCCCGCCTCCCACAGGCGGTCCAGGCCCTCCTGGGCGTGGCGCCACATGGTGCCGGGGGGCGGGGTCAGCAGGCGATCGCCGAAGCGCAGGGCCTTGCCCGTGCGGCCATGGGCCGGGGCGCTGAGGTTGTCGAGCCGGTACAGCCGCCCCCGCTCGTCGGGCCGGAAGTGGCTGCGGACGTAGCTCGGCTTCAGCGGCGTGCTGGGCTTGGCGAAGTGGTACCGCGGGCCCTTCGTGACGAAGTAGATGGTGTCGTGGACGGTGCCGAACTTCTTGCCATCGGCGCGGAAGTTGAAGCGCTGCCAGATGATCTCGTTGCGGACGTTGGCGGCGCCGAAGACCTCCTCCAGCAGGCAGCGCAGGTGGTGGGTGCGGTGGAAGTCGCAGTGCAGGTAGAGGGAGCCCTCCTCCGCCAGCAGGGCCCGGAGCATGAGCAGGCGCTCGTACATGAACTGCAGGTAGCTGTCCTCGCTCCAGGCATCGCCGTACTGCACCTGGGCACCGAGGAAGGGGCTCTCGGCCGGGAGGCTGGCCGAGCCACGGCCGCCCCGCAGGGTAGCGCGGCGCACGTACCGCCGGCCCGAGTCGAAGGGCGGGTCGATGGCCACCAGATCCACCTTCCCGGCGAGGCCGCGCGCCAGCAGGTGGGCCAGCGCGCCGGCGTTGTCGCCCTGGAACAGCAGCCCGCCCCGCGCGGCGGCGCCACCCTCCGGATCGCAGCGCTCGCTCGGGCGGACCTCGGGGACCGCGATCTCGGCGGGCGCGCGCTTGCCCGCCCACACGAGCAGGACACGGCCGGCGGGGGGGGGGATGGGGACGGTCGCGGGCACGGGAGGCACCGGGAGGAGCGGGGCGAGCCGGCTTTCGTACTGCCGGCGCCCGCGGACCGCAAGCTGGCGCCACCTCGTTGGGGTCCCTGGGGTTAACCAGGCTCTTCCAGCAGGAGGTTCCATGGCCCTCGGACACCCCAAGGGGCTCTTCGCCCTGTTCTTCACGGAGATGTGGGAGCGCCTGGCGTTCTACACCATGCTCGGGATCCTCCTGCTGTACGCCACGGATCTGGAGCGGGGCGGGCTGGGCCTGCCCTCGGCCGAGGGCAACGAGATCTACGGCCTCTACCTGGCCTTCGTGTACTTCACGCCCTTCCTGGGCGGCATGATCGCGGATCGCTTCCTGGGGTACCGCCGCGCCGTGGCGCTGGGCGGGCTGATGATGGCCGCGGGGCTCTTCGCCATGAGTGTGCGGGGCTACGTCACCTTCGTGGGCGGGCTCACGCTGCTCATCCTGGGCAACGGCTTCTTCAAGCCGAACATCTCCGTGATGGTGGGCAACCTCTACCGCCCCGGCGATCCCAAGCGCGATGCGGGCTTCAACATCTTCTACATGGGCATCAACATCGGCGCGCTCATCGCCACGCTGCTGGCCGCCTCGGTGCGCAACGAGCTGGGCTGGCTGTGGACCTTCCGGGTGGCGGGCTTCGGCCTGCTGGTGAGCCTGGTCATCCTCGGGCTCAACTGGGCCTCCCTCGCGCCGGCGGATCGCCAGCCTGAGCGTGGGGCGGACGACATGGGCATCGGCGCCGTCGTCCTCAAGATCCTGCTGCCCGCCCTGGCCGCGGGCGTGGTGGGCTACTTCGCCATCCCCTGGTTGATCCCCGGGCTGCCCATGCGGCCGGCCATCTGCGGCTTTTTGGCGGGCATGGTCCCCGTCATCGTCTACTTCGTGCGCCTGGGGCTGACCGCGCCGGCCGCCGAGCGCGACGGCCTGCTGGCGCTCTTGCCCATCTACGTGGCGGGCGGGACCTTCTTTATGATCCTGCACCTCAACGGCTCCGCCATGACCCAGTGGGCCCGGGACGACACGGATCGCGAGGTCGGCGTGGTCCCGGCGGCCTTCCAGCAGGAGGCGCTGCCCAGCTACTACCTGAACGCCGGCGAGGAGGTGCCGCGGCCCCACCCCGACACCCTGCTGGTCGTGCCTGACACCTCCGTGGCTCGCATGTACGGGCTGCAGCGCATGGACGAGGCGGCGGTGGCCGCGGTGGCTGCGCTGCCCGGCGTCAGCGTGGAGGAGGGCGCCGGTCCCTGGGAGGCGCGGGCGGCGGATGTCTACGCCGAAGGCGTGGTGAAGCTCGTCGAGGGGATCGACAGCCACGGGCAGGCCACGGTCAGCGTGGAGATCCCCGATGACGCCAAGCCGGCGCGCCGGGTGGCCTTCGTGCGGGAGACCGCGGCGGGCCCGGTGGCGGCCTACCTGGTGGACGAGCACACCCGGAGCGGCCTCTACGACGGCTACCGGGATCGTTTCGGGAAGGAGCCCGCCACCCTGCCGCCGGGCGAGTTCCTGCGGGTGGTCAACCCCGAGGTCTACCAGAGCTTCAACCCCCTGTTCGTCATCCTGTTCACCCCGCTGGTGGTGGGCTTCTTCGGCTGGCTGGTGGCGCGTGGGCGGGGACTGTCCACGGCCCGCAAGATCTTCGCGGGGCTCGTGCTGACCACCCTCTCGCTGCTGGTCATGGCCCTGGCTGGGTTCTTGTCCGCCGACGGCTCCGTCAAGGTGGCCGGCCTGTGGCTCGCTGGCTTCTACGCCATCGTCACCCTGGGCGAGCTGTGCCTCTCGCCCATGGGCCTGTCGCTGGTGACCAAGCTCTCGCCCAAGCGCCTGGTGGGCCTCACCATGGGCGGCTGGTTTCTGGCCACCGCCTTCGGCAACAACCTCTCGGGCTTCTTCGGCGGCATCCAGGGGCAGATGTCCCCCAGCGCCTTCTTCCTGCTGCTGGCGGGCATGGCGGCCCTGGTGGCGGGCTTCATCTTCGCGCTCCTGCCGCGCCTGGATCGGGCCATCGCCAAGTACGGCGGCTGATCCTCATCCCGATCCCGCGTCCAGGACCTCCGCCAGCGGCACCCGCCAGCGCGCCACGCGCAGCAAGCCGCGGTAGGCGGGGGCGGACTGATCGGCGCGCCGTTCGAGCACCGCGGTGAGGCGCGCAGCCTGCACCTGGCCGAGGCGCGGGCGCCAGCGCTCGGCGGCGCGCCGTGAGAGCGCGGCGAGCGGCGCACCTGAGGTGTCCGCCAGCAGCACCCAGGGGCCCTGGGCCGTGAGCTGCAGGGGCTGGCCGGGAGCCAGCGCGGCAAGGCGGGCGTGGATCGGATCGCTCGCCGGGCGCCGGCCGGCGTAGTCGAGGAACAGGTCGTGCGCGGTGAGATCCTCCCATGTCCCGCTGGGATGGGAGGCCGGGGCGGGTGCGGCGCGGCCCTCGAGCACATCGAGCACGGCCTGGGCGTCCACGCGCTTGCGGAAGCGCAGCACAGGCACCCCCGCCGGTAGGTCGTCCTGGCCCACGGCCAGGTCCTCGTCGATGCACAGCAGCAGATCGGCGCGCCCGGCGCGGGCGAGGTCCTCCAGCTTGCGCTCCAGGTAGGCCGGGGTCCAGAACCCCACGATCTCCAGCAGCCAGCGGCGGCCGGGGTCTGCGCGGGAGGTGAGGGCGAAGTCGGGGAACATGAGGCGCTCGCCCGCCTGGATGGGCTCGGGCTCCCGGAGGATGTCCCAGGCGGTGGTCAGGCGGGAGAAGTCGCGCGCGAAGCGAGCCTCGATCTTGGAGTCGAAGGTGCGCGGGGCGGGGCCGGGGAAGATGGGCGCGCCGGTGGCGAGCGTGAAGATCCCCTCGCGCCCGTCCACGAGGCAGCGCGCCTCGAGCTCGAAGCGCTGGCACCACTGCAGCATCGGGACCAGGGCGGCCAGCCGCCGGCCATAGAGCAGGGTGCGGCGGAACAGCGCCAGCGCTCCCGAGATCTCCATCTCCCAGCCCTGGGCGTGGCCGGGCTCTTCGCGGACGTGGCACAGCAGCCGCGCGAGCTGCGCCTGGCGCACCACGGCGCGCGCCTGGCCCTCCAGGACGAGGCGCACGGAGAGCGCCCGCCGCAGGAGCGCCTGCACGGAGGCGAGGTTGACCATCAAGGCCAGGGTCGGTGCGTCGGGCAGGGGCTCGGGAAGCACGACGATCTGCTCCTCGGGGAGGTCGGAGAACAGGGCCCGCTCCACCTGCTCGGGCGTGAGCCTCTCGGAGCTGCCGACCTCTTCCAGCACGGCCTGCCGGTCCCAGGGCGTCTCCTCGTCGCGGGCGCGTTGAGCGGCCAGGGCCAGGGCCAGGCGGAGCTGTCGGGGGACGACGCCCGGGACCGGCGGGCGCCGCGAGCCCAGCCGATCCAGGACCGCCCAGGCCGCGGCGCGGGGCCCCGGGGGGCTCGGGCAGGGGAGATCCTCGACCATCCGCTCCCGGAGTTCGCCCCAGGAGCGCCCCTCGAAGCGGGCGTACTCGCCGAGCAGGGCCGTGAGCCAGGGGTGGTCGGCGGCGGCCAGCAGGCGCGGCTCCAGGCGGTCGCCCACGCGCTGGACGCAGCGGATCTCAGCCGGCGGCAAGCCAACCTCTCCGGCGCTCCGCCTGGCCCTCCTCGTAGGTGTCGGCGCTCACCAACAGCAGGATGCGGGCCTGCTTTCCCTCGGCAGGGCGCAGCACCCGTCCCACCCGCTGCAGGAACTCGCGATCCCCGCCGCGGCCGCCTACCAGGATGGCCACTTCGGCCGCGGGGACGTCCAGGCCTTCGTTGAGCACCTGGGAGCTGACCAGGGCACACAGATCGCCCGCGGCGAAGCGGCGCAGGGCCTCGTCGCGCTCGTCCCGGTGGGCGTGGCAGGTGAGCGGGATCAGCAGGTGGCGCCGCGCCACGCGGTAGGCGGTGGCGTTGTCGGGGGTGAACACCAGCAGCCGGGTGCGCGCGTGGGCGGCCAGCAGGCGGTCGAGGGCGCGCTGCTTCGCCGCGGTGAAGGCGACCAGCTCGCGGGAGCGGTGCCAGCCCCGCACGGCGCGGCGCCCTTCGGCGCTGCGGGCGGCCGCCACCAGGAACTCCTGCCAGGAGGCCCCGGGATCCTGGCGCACGAAGACGCGGTGGAAGGCCTCGAAGGCACCTCGCTCGCGGGCGTAGGCCTGGCGCTCACCCTCCGACAGCGGCAGGCGCAGGGTCTCGACCTGGTAGGGCGCCAGCCAGCGGCCCGCCAGGTCGTCGATGGCGGCCTCATACACCACGGGGCCCACCAGGGCGTCGAGGCGCAGCAGGCGCTCGGGGGCCGCGGGTGGGGTGGCGGTGAGGCCGAGGCGTGCGGGGGCCAGGGACATCTCGAGGATCTCATCGCCCGCGCCGCCGCCGAAGTGGTGGGCTTCGTCGATCACCAGCAGGTCGAAGCGCTGGCCCAGGCGCTCGGCGTGGATCAGGGCCGAGGCCGTGGTGGCCACCGTCAGGGGGCGCTCATCGCGCTGACCGTCTCCATAGCGGCCGATCTCGCCCGGGAAGTGCTCCGCGAGGGCGCGCACCCACTGCTCCAGCAGCACGCGGGTGGGCACCACGCACAGGGTGCGCGCGCCGCTGGCCGCCATGGCCGCCATGGCCACCCGCGTCTTGCCCGCGCCGGTGGGGAGCACCACCAGGCCGCGGCGGCCGGCGGCCTCCCATGCCGCCACCGCGCCCGCCTGGTAGGGCCGCAGGGCGGGTGCCTGCCAGGGGTGGGGCGCAGGGCACGCGGGGCGTGTGAGATCCTCGCAGCGGCGCCCGGCCGCATGCAGGGCGGCCAGCAGCTCGCTTCGGCGATGGGCCGGGGCCCGGAAGCGCTCGACCCGCGGATCCCAGAGGACGCCGGGGAGGCGCTCGAGGGCGGCGTCCGGCATCCCGGACTCCAGCAGCAGCGTGCCCCGGTCCCAGCGCAACTCGACGGGCGCGGTGGCCTCGGCCGCGATCATGCCGGCGTCTCCTCGGCGCGCTCCCTCAGCGCCTCCCGCATGGCCGCGACCCCGGCCTGGCGGGCCTGCCAGGCGGCCTTGCGCTTGTGGCCGCGCCGTGGGGCGGGCGCGCCGGCGGCGTCGAACCAGGCGCGTGCCCGCTCCCACCAGCGCGCCGGGGGCAGGTAGTACCGCACGTCCTCAGGCCGATGGAAGCCCTCCTGGATCTCCCACAGGATCATCCCCACGGAGAAGAACCAGGTGGCGATCTCCTGCTCCTGCTCTCCCCTCCAGTCATCAGTGCCCCACCAACGGTCGGGCTCCTTCCAGCTGTCCCAGGGCGGGTCGTTCACCCAGGCCGCCGGATCGGGCGGGTCGGGGGGCCAGAGGTCGTTCGTGACGGTGTCGTTCGGTTCCATGCTCACCTCCTGGAGTGCGCTCCAGCGGCAAGCATGTCCCGTGCCAGTTGAAAATCGGCGTTGGCTCGTTCAGGATCGTCGAAGTGTCGAAGAGGGTGTCGAATTCTTCGACGATCTTCGACACCAGGCCAGCCCCAGCAGCGCCAGCAGCGCGCTGAAGGCCCCGCCGCCCCCGGCGCCGCAGCCCCCGCAGGTCGCCTCGTCCACCATGCGCGCCCGCTCTCCCGGGGGCCAGGGCGCGGAGTCGGGGGTGGCGCTGTCGCCGTGGCGATCGCCGCTGTCGTCGGGGGCCTGGGTGTCGTCCGTGGGATCGGCGGTGTCGTCGGGCAGCCCGGTGTCGTCGCCGCTGCCGACGCGGGTCAGGCGCAGGGCGTCGGCCGGCACGTGCATGCCCGAGGCGACGCTGCCGTCGTGATCGTCGTACAGGGCGACCCACTGGGCTCCGCCCGCGGCGAAGTCGAAGGAGCCCAGCGACAGCCAGCCGTCTGCCCCCGAGACGTCCACGTCCAGCACGTGGGTCTGGCCGCTGGCCACCACCTCGTAGTGGGTGTGATCGTAGAGGCTGTAGTCGGCCTCGGCGTAGACCTCGACCTCGTAGGTGCCGGCGCGCTCCAGGTGCAGCCGCCACCAGACCCAGTTGTCCACCTGATCGGTGTTCCAGACGTTGGTCCAGTACAGATGGCCACCGTAGCCGGCGCTCACCGGGCGCCAGGTGTCGGGGTTGCCGAAGAGCTGGAAGCAGGCGTCGCCGTCGTCGATGATCCCGCCCGCGGCCGGGATGGTGCCGCAGGGGGCCTCGGCGGCGCAGTGGCCGGGGCGCTGGGGCATGCCCGAGCCCGAGCCCGCGAAGACGCCCCAGTGGTTGGTGACCGAGCGGGCGCCGCCGCCGTTGTTGTTGCCGTCGTAGTCGTTCACGTAGCCCCGCCCCGAGATCCACATCTGGGAGGAGCCGCCCCCGTCGAGGTTGAAGGCCTCCCACGCTCCGAGCTGGTGCATGAGATCGGCCAGCTCGGCTCCGTACATGCCCGCTGAGCTGGAGGTGCGGCCGTCCACCACCGCCAGGATGAAGGTCTGACGATCCTCGGTGAGGCCCATGGCGGTGCGCGGGTGGCGGGCCCGCATGTCGGAGCGGTCCGGGAAGCAGGAGGAGTCGGTGGGGCTGGTGCAGGTGTACTGGGCGCCCTCGATGACCAGCTCGGGGAAGCCCGAGACCAGGGCGATGGTGCCTGGGGGTGGGGCGGGCGACACGGCCTCCGGCTCCCAGCCCTCGCTGACCGTGCGGTTGAGCTTGACCCACTCGGTGTGGGTGAAGGTGACCTCGTCCTGCAGGAAGGCGATCCAGCCATAGTGGTCGTAGTACCACTCGCTGCTGTAGCCGCTGTAGGTGCCGGTCTGATCGGCGGGCCAGCGCACGCCCTCGCCGACTGCGTCGCCGTAGACCTGGGGCCCGCTGGTGTAGAAGTCGCCGTTGGTGGCGGCCTGCACCCCGCGGCTGGAGGCCCAGGAGCCGGTGCTGGCGTAGCCGGTGGGAGCCTTGGTGGCGTCGATGTGCACGTAGTCGGTGCACAGGTCGGTCAAGAGCACCCAGGTGTCGGTGCTGGGGCTGCTGGTGCGGTACTGCCGGAAGGTGACCCCGGGGAAGGGGCTGCTCTCGGACTGGAGCGAGAGGGACAGGGCGAAGGCTGGGGTGGCGAGGAGCAGGGGGATGGGCATGGCGGCATGGGGGTGGCGGGGTGGCGCGTGCAGTCTATCCGACCTGCGGGATACTCCTTGCGCGAACGCCAGTTCGGAGTCGCTCTGCCGATGAGACCCTACCTCGCCCTGCTCGCGCCCGCCCTGGCCTGTACCCCTGCCGCTCAGGCGCCCCATGACGACACCGGCGGTGCCTCCACGGCATGCGAGGACAGCACCTGCGCCTTTGACCAGTTCTGCCACCAGGACATGTGCACCCCAGTGGATGATCGCAGCTTCCGGCTTGCTTTCGAAGACGGCTTGCAGACCGGAGAGGCCAGCCCCGACCGCTGGTACGCCGTGAAGGTCACCTACGATGGCGCGAGCTGTTGGACCGACGGCGAGCAGAACCCGGTCGCGCGGTGGGACGAGGCATGCGATGTCGTGGTGGACCTGGACACGCCGTTTCTCGAGATTGCACTTTACGAGGGTTATTTCGACGACGACTACGACGAGGAGGCGTGCTGGGAGTTCACGGGCGTTGACGCCGTGGTCGGCATGATCCGGTCGGGCGGTGGCATCCTGGAGGTCGGGGACAACGACCAGACCCGGCTTCCCTACACTGTGACCCCAAACTTCTAGGAGCCCCCGCGTGCTCGGGGACTTTCCCATTCCTCAGCGTGGTTGGCTGCCTCCATGCTCACCCTCCTCCTCGTCCCCCTCGCCCTCGCCGATCCCCTCGCCAGCGCCAGCCTGCCCTGCTCCATGGCCGAGGATCTCATCGACATCGACGGCCAGGGTATGCGCTCGGAATACTGGCTGACCTGCCGGATCCCTGCGGAGGTGGCCGTAACGGTGCAGGGCCTGGAGACTCCCGAGGTGCTGACCCGCGCACCCTCCGGCGCGGCCCGGCTCGCCGCGGTGGCGGCCCTCTACACCGCGGGGCGCTTCCCCGAGGTGCCCCCGGCGGACCGCATGCGCTTCGCGCTCCACCTCGCGGTGCAGGAACACGAGCCCTTCGCGTCCACCTCCGTCATCTTCCTGGACGCCGCGGACCCGGGTCCGGACGCGCCCTTTCGGGGCCGGACCGGTGCGGCCATGGGGTGGATGCCCTGGCCCTGGGAGCCGGGGATGACCCCGGTGATCCGGGAGTTCTTGCAGCCCGGTCACGTCTCCACCCTGGCCTGCTGGTACGCCCAGGCGATGGGCGACCACCTCACCGAGGAGGCTCGCCCGGACCTGGCTCGTGTGGTGGCGAGCGCGCCGGAGTCCTTCGAGGCCGAGCTGGCGGGTCAAGCCCTCGCCCACCTGGACAGGGCGATTGCGCTGCGAGAGGGTCCGTTCGTGGCCGCGGATCGCCTGGGGATCGCCCATCGCTCCGGCTACGGCTGCGTGGTGGTGCAGGTCGCCGGGCGGCCGCCAACCCCCGGCACCTCGGTGTTCCTGGTGGACGGCGATCGGATCCAGTGGACCCAGGTGGTGCAGGCACCCCACTGCCTCGATCCCGGGCGCCAGGACCAGTCGGCGCTGCTGGTCTCGGATCCCTGGCCGGAGGAAGGTCACACCACGGCGTCCATCGTGGCGCCCGCCGCGCCCCCCGCTCCAGGTGCCGATCTCGACGGTGATGGCCGGGTGGACATCCTCACCGCCTGCGCGACCGCAGATGGTGTGCGGGTGACCCTCGCCGGTCTGGACGGCCAGCTCGGACCCGGGGTCGCCCTCCCCGTGGCGCAGCGTGGACTCCCTCCCTGCGGGGGCGGCGAGCACTGAGGCCACGGCGCAGTCGGCCGTGCCCCCGGAGGCCGTGACACTGATCTACTATCGACGAATTTGCGCGATACACGCGCAAATTCGTCGATAGTAGATCACGCGCCGCAGGCGCGCGCGCCAATAGGGCGCGGGGGAGGGGGAGCGTCAGCGGTGCGGGGGAGGGCATCCCTCCCCCGCGAAAAAGGGCCGCGCGGTAGGTGGGATCACTTTGGGTTGCGGGCGGAGCCCCGCGCTGAGCTCGGCCGTCGCCACTTCCTGCAATCCTGCGGGCGACCCTCTCCCAGGGGCTCACCCGGGCACACGGAGGAGTGGTGCTGCCTCCGGGGAGGTATCCCCGGTCCCACGCTACGAGATCCCGGGGTATCCCCTCCTTTTCGCTACACTTCCAGCTCGTGGCGGGCGACCCCGACGAACCAACGTCCGTTTTCGCGAAGCGAGCCTCGGCTCCACGCCGGTTCTGTAGCGCAATCGGGGGCATACCTCCCTTGCATGTAGCGAAAAGTGGCCCATACCTCCCGTGCCGCGGCGCCCCCCCCCCGGCCGCGCGGTCGGGGGCGCCCCGGCTCCCCCGGGAGGGCTCGCCACGGCCCCCACACAGGCGCGGTCGTCCAGCGCGATGTCGCGTTGGTGAGCACTGAGTGAGCCTTCGGAAAGGGGCTGTCGGATACCGACGTGACCTGACTGTCCGCCCGCGCTCCAGAGGCCGCCACGGCATCCACCAACGGCCAAGCGCGTCCACCCTGCGTGGGTTCGCTCCCCTGCCGGTCCCGGCCATCCTCGGCGCGGTGGTCGCGGTGGTCGGGCTGGTGGTGCTCGCCGGCTGGGCGCTCGATCTGGCTCCGCTCAAGAGCGTCCTGCCCGGCCTGGTGACCATGAAGGCCAACACCGCGCTGGGGTTCCTGCTGGGCGGCGGCGCGCTGGCGCTATGCACGGGGAACGTACCGCCCTGGCGGCGCGCGCTCGCGCTCGGGCTGGCCGGGCTCTGCCTGCTGCTCGGGCTGGCCCCGGTGAGCCAGGATCTGTTCGGCCGGATCCTCGGCATCGACCAGATCCCCTTCCAGGAACCCGCTGGCGCCACCTTCACCGCACACCCCGGGCGCATGGCCTGGCCGACCGCCCTGTGCTTCATGGCGCTGGGCGGCGGGCTGTGGATGCTGCCCGTTCGCCGGGCGGTCCCCCTGGTGCACCTGCTCGCGGCCGGCGTCGGGATCGCGGCGTTGCAGGCCATCGTACGGCATCTGTTCGGGCAGCCCGGCACCCTGTTCTGCTGCCGACGAAATGGCGCGTTCCACGCGCGTATTCGTCGGCAGTGAAAACGCGCCGCAGGCGCGCGCGTCTACAGGGCGCGGGGAAATGCGGGGGGCCTCGAGGCCCCCCACGCGCCAGCGGTGCCTGCGAGGGGCTCACCCCCCCCCAGGGCAGCCGGTGGGGGGCGGGGAGCCCCCCGCAAGGCAATAAAGGCAGCGCGGCTGGTGCGATCACTTTGGGTTGCGGGCGGAGCCCTGCGCTGTGCTGTTCCCCGGTGCTCGAAGGCCACCCGAAGGAAGCGAGCACCGTGGCGGACGCGCTCGATGCGTCCCGGCGCCTGGTCCGCATGATCGAGGCGATGCTCGATGTCAGCCGGATCGAGGCCGCGGCCATGCCGCTGCAGCTCGAGAGCCGCGATCTGGCCGCCTTGGCGCGAGAAGCGGCCACCGGGCTGGCGCCCCTCGCGCGTGGTCGCCTCCTCGCGCTCGAACTGTCCGATGGGCCGCTTCCGCGCGTGATCGACCTCGGGCTCATCCTGCGGGTCCTGCAGAACCTGCTGGCCAACGCCCTGCGGTTCACCCCCGCTGGCGGCCGCGTCGTGCTGGGGGTCGGTTGCAGCGAGGGCGGGCCGCGGCTGGGCGTCACCGACCAGGGCCCGGGGATCTTCACCGAGCACCACGCGGGCATCTTCGAGAAGTACGGCTCCCTGCTAGATCCGGCCCTGCGCGGGAAGGCCGCCACCGGCATGGGGCCAGCCTTCTGCAAGCTGGCGGTCGAAGCGCACGGCGGCCGGATCGGCATCGAGAGCCTGCCCGGTCAAGGGGCCACGTTCTGGTTCACCCTGCCGGAGCGCCGAAAGGCGACTACCCCTCGATCAGCAGCGGCTCGTCCAGCGCCTGCCCGAGCTCCGAGGCGAAGGCCAGGCCGAAGCCGAGGGCGCGCTGGGTGTTCGGGTCCAGCATGGCGCCCATGGCGGCGAACATGCTGCGACGCTGGATCTCGCCGGTGGCGGTCTTCTGCAGGGCGCCGCCGAGCTTGCCCACCAGGGCCAGCACGGCCGGGTCCATGACCCCGCTCTCGGTGAGGCCCTGGATGGCCTTCAGCATGGCGGGCTCGGAGAGCTTCTCCATGAGCGCCAACCCGACACGGGCGCGCTCCTCGAAGGCGAAGCCGGGCTGCTGGAGGTCGGTGACCAGCTTCTCGGCCAGGTCCAGGGCTTGCAGCGCGGTGCCGTCCAGCTTCGCGACCAACGCCAGGGCCCGGCGCGCGAGCACGATGTTCTCGGGCGTGGCGCACAGCTCCAGCAGGCCGAACCCCTCGGCGGTCAGCCCCTCGAGGTCGAGCGTCGAGCCCTCCAGGCGGTCCATGGCGATGTTCGCGATGCGCACCATGCGGCGCAGCGTGGCGGGGTTGCGCTGCAGCAGGCCGAGGCCGTCCAGGGCCAGGTCGGTGACGGCGGGGCGCGTGGCCAGCTCCATGAGCTTGAGTCCGGCCTCCAGGCGGGAGGGGATGTCGCCCTCGAGGTCGATCACCTGCTTGATCATGCCCTGCAGCGTGTCCACGACCATCACGTAGAGGTCGGGGGTCTGCTCGAACAGATCGAGCCCGCGGTTGAGCTGCTCCAGCACCGCCGGCTGCGTAGCACGCTTCGCGATGCTCATGAGCGCGTTGATCTGGTCTTCGATGCTGCGGCCATGCTCGTCCTGCTGGGCCATGAAGCCCGTCAGGGTGAGGGTGACGAGCTCGAGTGTCTCGGGTGATCTGGCCAGCAGGTTCAGCAGGGCGGTGAAGACGTGGGCGTGCTGGCCCACGATCTGGAGCATCCCAGCCATCTCGGGGCGGGTCAGGACCTCCATCATGCCCACCAGCGCCTGCGCCCGGGCGTCCACGTCCAGGCCATCGGCCGCTGCCCGGGCCAGCGCGCCGTCCACGGCCCTGACCAGGCCGGTCTCCGGGGGCGCGGGGGCCTGCAGGGCGTCCAGCCGGGCCTCGATGCGGTCGAGGCGGCCCATCATGGCCTTCATCATCGCGACGAGCTCGGCGTTGGGGGTATCCGACATCGTGGGTTCCTCGTGGATCAAGAGGCTTGACCGTCAAGCAGGGCCAGCACGCGCTCCACGGCGGGCTGCACGGCGGCCGCGACGGCGGGGGTCATGCGTTCCGAGACGGTGTAGGGGTCTTCCACCACCACGCCGACGATGTCCACCCGCGATGGCATGTCACCGCCCAGCTCCCGGCCGAGGCGCAGGGCGGTGGGCAGGTCCACGCCGTGGGCGGCGTAGAGGTGGTGGGAGCCCAGGAAATCTTCCACGGAGCGGGTGAGCACCGTGCCGGGCTCCTCCCCGGGGACCAGGTAGGCATCGACCACGACGGCGTGATCGCAGCCGTCCAGCAGATCCATGAGGTCGAAGCCGCCCCGCTCGGAGAAGCGGACCTCGACCCCAGCGCGATGGGCGAGCACGCGCGCCAGCACCTCGGCGGTCGCGATCCCGACCGCGTCATCGGTCATGATCGCGTTGCCGACCCCGAGGACGAGCTGGCGTACGCTCATGGGCTAGTCCCTGCGGACCTCGTCGAGGAGGGAGCCGTCCTCGGCGGAGCGCAGGCGGACGATCATGGGCATCTCGCCCGGCAGGCTGTGGGTGGCGCAGCCGAAGCAGGGGTCGTAGGACCGGAACGCCATCTCGATCTTGTTGAGGGTGGCGTGGTCGATGGTGCTGCCCTTGCGGATGAGGCCGCGGGCCGCGCCCTTGATGGCCATGCTGATGGGGGCGTAGTTGTTGGTGGTGCCCACGATCAGGTTGGCCTTGGTGACGATGCCGCGCTCGTCGGTCCAGTAGTGGTGGGTCAGGGTGCCGCGGGGCGCCTCGACGATGCCCACGCCTTCCGTCGGGGTCTTGCTGGGGATGACGCGGTAGTCGGGGCCGAGGATCTCGGGATCGCGGGCCAGCTCGAGCAGGCGCTCGGCGGCGTAGAGCAGCTCCACACAGCGGGCCCAGTGGGTGGCCAGGGTGTGGTGCACCGGCTTGCCGCCCAGGGTCTTGTAGAAGCGCTCGAACTCCTTCTGCGCCAGCGGGGTGGCCATGCCGTCGGCCGCGTTGAGGCGGGACAGCGGGGTGGCCTGGTACACGCCGGACTCGGGGCCGTCCACGAAGCCCTTCCAGCCCACCTTCTTGAGGAAGGGGAACTTGAGGTAGGACCAGGGCTCCACGTGCTCGGCGACCCAGGTGCGGTACTCGGCGGGGGCGTACTTGCAGTGCTCCTTGCCGTCGGGACCCACCACGCGGACCTTGCCGTCGTAGAAGTTGACGTGGTTGTTCTGGTCCACCATGCCCATGTAGTAGGTGCGCAGGGTGTAGGGGTCCGAGGTGATCATCTGGACGTAGGCCTTGTTGGCCAGGACCACGTCGTCCACGATCTTGAGGGTGAACTTGGCGAACTCGACGGCGTACTCGCCGATCTCGATGAAGCGCCGCTGCATCTCCGGGGTGACCCGGCGGGCGACGCCGCCCGGGATGGCGTTGACCGGGTGCACCGGCTTGCCGCCCAGGATCATGGCGACCTCGTGGGCCTCCTTGCGCATCCGGATGACCTGCTTGCCGATGTCCACGCCCACGGCCTTGATGACGCCCACCAGGTTGCGCTCGGCGGGCGGCGCGTCGGGGCCGACCACGAAGTCGGGGGCGCCCAGGGCGTAGAAGTGGGTGGTGTGGTCGCCGGCGTAGAAGGCCGAGTACTGCAGCTCGCGGATCTTGGCGGCCGTGGGCGGCAGGGTGAGGCCCCAGACCGCGTCGCAGGCCTTGGCGGCGCACATGTGGTGCGCCTCGGGGCAGACGCCGCAGATGCGCGAGGTGATGCGGGGCATCTCCTCGACCGGGCGCCCCTCGGCGAACTTCTCGAAGCCGCGGATCTCGGGGATCACCAGGTAGGCGTCGGCCAGCTCGCCGTCGTCCTTGATGAAGAGGTCGATGCGGCCGTGGCCCTCGAGGCGGGAGATGGGATCGATGCTGATCTTGTTCATGGTGACTCCTCTCCGGGCCTAGCCCTGGCCCTTCTCGGGGAGGTGACGCACGAGCATGGACTCGGCCATGCCGAAGCGGTAGGTCGTGCCGGCCGGATCGCAGAGGGTCCTGACGATCTCTTCGGCCTTCTCGATGGAGTCGGCGTCCAGCATGGAGCCGACCGCCGACAGCATGGCGGCACCCTGGTCCTTGGCCTCGCCCGCCGGCCCGTAGCAGCCGCGGCAGGGCATGTTCGCGTCCAGGCAGCGGGCCTCGCAGCCGGAGCGGGTGGCGGAGCCCATGCAGAGGATGCCCTGCTCCAGCAGGCACCAGCCGTCCTCGGGGATGATCTCGTGGGGACGCTTGAAGGCCTTGATCTTCACCCCGCGGCGCTCGCGCTTGCACTCGTCGCAGACGGACTTGTTGCCCACGCCGACCTTGCTGCCCCTGGGCGGCAGCTGGCCCGAGGCGATCACCTCGATGACCGCCCAGGTCATCTTCTCGGTGGGGGGGCAGCCGGGCATGAAGTAGTCGACCTCGACCACATCCTGCAGGCGCTTCACGCGGGAGTGGACGGTGGGCAGGTGCAGCTCGCCTTCCGGAACCCGGTTGCCGGGGCCGGGGATGACGCGCTTGGGGTTGTCGGTGGACTCGGTGGTGTAGGCCCGCTGCAACAGATCCGAGCAGTCGAACAGGTTGCCGAGCGCCGGGATGCCGCCTTCGCAGGCGCAGGAGCCGTAGGCCACCATGACCTTGGACTTCTGGCGCAGCAGCTCGGCGATCTCCTGGTTCTCGCTGTTGCGGATACCGCCGTTGAACAGGCAGACGTCGATGTGGCCGTCGGGCATGGCGCGGACGTCGTCGTACTTGAAGTCGAGGATGCAGGGGCAGAACACCAGATCCGCGAGCTCCAGCAGGGTCAGCAGTTTCTCCCCGATCTCGAGGATGCCGATCTCGCAGCCCCCGCAGGAGGCGGCCCAGTAGATGCCGATCTTGAGCTTCTCAGCCATGATTGCTCCCGTCAGGCCTGGCAGCCGTGGTCGGATTCGGCGAGGCGGCGCTTCCAGTCCAGCGGACCGAGCGCGCGCACCGTCTCGATGGTCGAGTTGACGACCTGGGCGTAGCGGTCGCCTTCGGAGGCCGAGACCCACTCCAGCCGGAAGCGGCGGGGGTCGATGCCGAACTGCTCCAGCATCTTCTTCACCATGGGGTAGCGCCCGGCGGTCTTGTGGTTGCCGTTGATGTAGTGGCAGTCGCCGGGGTGGCAGCCGCAGATGAGCACGCCGTCGGCCCCCTCACGGAAGGCCTTCATGACGAACTCGGGGTCCACGCGGCCCGAGCACATGACCCGGATGGCGACGACGTTGGCCTTGTACTTCTTGCGGCTGGTGCCGGCGAGATCAGCGCCGGTGTAGGAGCACCAGTTGCAGAGGAAGGCGACGATCCGTGGTTCGAAGCTGTCCATGGTTCACTCCCTTCAGCCGTTGGCCAGGATGCCTTCGAGCTCGGCGTAGATTTGCGTGTCGTCGAAGCCCCACTGCTGGAGCGCGCCCGAGGGGCAGGCGCCCACGCAGGTGCCGCAGCCCTTGCACAGGGCCGGCTCTACCACCGCCACGCGCTTCTCTTCATCGCGGCTGATGGCCTCGTAGGGGCAGAGGGGGATGCAGATCTGGCATCCGGAGCAGAGATCCTCCACCACGTGGGCCGTGGTGGGCTCGATCTCCACGGTGCCGCGCTTGATCATGGCCATGGCCTGGGCGGCGGCCGCCGCACCCTGGGCGACGGAGTCGGGGATGTCCTTCGGGCCCTGGCAGCAGCCGGCCACGTAGATGCCCTCGGACGCCGTGCTGACCGGAGCCAGCTTGGGGTGCCGCTCGAGGTAGAAGCCGTCGTTGCTGCAGCTCATGTGCAGGGTCTGGGCCAGCTCTTTGGCCCCCTCGGCGGGCTCCAGGCCCGTGGCCAGCACGACCATGTCCACCGGGATGCGGCGGGTGACCCCGATGAGGGTGTCCTCCACGCGCACCACCAGGCGGCCCTCCTCCTCGGGGTAGATGGCCCAGTCGTTGACCTCGGCCACCTTGCCACGGACGAAGCGGACGTCCTCCTCCAGCAGCCGCTGGTAGAACTCCTCGTAGCCCTTCCCGAAGCAGCGCATGTCGATGTAGAAGTCGTAGACCTCGCAGCCCGGCACGTGCTCCTTGATGAGGTGCGCGTACTTGAGCGAGTACATGCAGCAGACGCGCGAGCAGTGGGCGTTGTAGTTCTTGTCGCGGCTGCCGATACAGTGCACCAGCGCCACGGCCTTTGGCGGCTCGCCGCCATGCGTCAGCACGCCGTCGGTCTTCTTGACCACGTGGCCCTCGGTGGGGCCCGAGGCGTGGCACATGCGCTCGAACTCCAGCGCCGTGTACACGTCCGGGATGCGACCGTAGCCCAGCGCCTTCATGGGGGTGGGGTCGAAGGTCTTCATGCCCGTGGCCACCACGATGTTGCCGACCTCGATCTCCTCGAACCAGCCCGCAGGATCCTCGTCGAAGCGGATGGCGCCGGCCTCGCAGACCTTGGCGCAGACACCGCACTTGCCGCTCTTGAGCATGGTGCAGTGCGCAGGATCGATGATGGGCTTGTTGGGCACGGCCTGGGCGAAGGGGGTGTAGATCGCGCGCCGGAAGGAGAGGTTCTGCTCCCAGGCGTGGGGGATCTTCTTCTGCGGGCACTTCTGCATGCAGGCGCCGCAGCCCGTGCAGGTGTCCGGGTCCACGTAGCGGGCCTTGTGGTGCAGCTTGACCTTGAAGTTCCCGACGTAGCCCGACAGCTCCACCACCTCGGTCCAGGTGTGCAGCGTGATGTTCGGGTGGGTGCCGGCCTGGACCATCTTGGGGGTCAGGATGCAGGCCGCGCAGTCCAGGGTGGGGAAGGTCTTGTCGAACTTGGCCATGGCGCCGCCGATGCTCGGCTCGCGCTCCACCAGGTGCACCATGGTGTCGGAGGAGGCGATCTGCAGGGCCGCCTCGATGCCCGCCACGCCGCCGCCGATGACCAGGGTGGCCGGGGTGCAGGGCTTGGTGGAGACCTGCAGCTCGGTGTGGCCGGCCACGCGCTGGACCGCGGCGCGGACCACCGTCTTGGCCTTCTCGGTGGCCGCGGCTTTGTCTTCCGTGACCCAGGAGACCTGCTCCCGGATGTTGGCCATCTGGAAGAGGTAGCCGTTCAGACCCGCCTCGGCGCAGGTCTTGCGGAAGGTCGCCTCGTGCATCAGGGGGGAGCAGGAGGCCACGACCACGCGGTCGAGCCCGTGCTCCTTGATGGCCTCGCGGATCATCTCCTGGCCAGGGTCGGAGCACATGTACTTGTGCTCCATGGCGCAGACGACACCCTCGAGCCCGGCGGCGAAGGCTACCACCCCGGGGACGTTGACGATGGACCCGATGTTGGAGCCGCAGTGGCAGACGAAGACACCGGTCTTTGGCTTGCTCATGGGTTCCTCCTGCTCACAGCCAGGCGGCCAGGCCCGCGCTGGGCCCCACGATGTTCTGCTCGATCCCGAGGCCGTCGACCTGCATGGCCAGGCCCATGAGCTGGGTGAAGTACAGCACCGGGATGGCGAAGGAGGTGCCGAACTCGGCGTTCACCTTGGCCTGGAACATGTCCAGGTTCATGTGGCAGAGCGGGCAGGTGGTGATGATGCAGTCGGCCCCGGCCTGTACGGCCGTGAGCAGGACGTTCTTGGTCATCCTGAGGGCCACGATCTCGTTGGTCATGATCTGGGAACCGCCGCAGCAGCGGGCCGCGTTGGGGTACTTGACCGGCGTGGCGCCCAGGGCGGCGGTCAGGGTGTCGAGCGACTCGGGGTACTCGGGGTCGTCGAAGCCGTAGGGGCGGACCATCTGGCAGCCCACGTAGCCGGCGACCTTGAGGCCGGTGAGCCGGCGTGTGACCCGGGCCTTGACGTTCTTTAGGCAATCCTCGCCGATGAACATCTCGAGGGCGTGCAGCACCTTGGTCTCGCCGTTGTAGGTGAGCCCGGCTTCAGCCAGCGCGTTGAGGATGTGCTGGCGGGTCTCGGGGTGCTCCCAGAGGTACTTGTTGGTCTTGTCCAGGCCGAGGTAGCAGGCGCTGCACGGGGCCACGATGTCCTTGCCCATCTTCTCGGCGAGGGCGAGGTTGCGGGCCGAGATGGCCATGGCCAGCTTCTCGCGTACGGAGAAGTAGGCGGTGGCGCCGCAGCAGTTCCAGTCGTCGATCTCCTGCAGATCGAGGTCGAGGACCTTGGCGACCGCCAGCAGGGACTGCTCATAGGGGGCGCCGGTCGCCTTGGCCGAGCACCCCGGGTAGTAGGCGTAGCTTCCGCAGCTCATGCCGTGCCCTCCTTGTTCACGTAGGCCACGATCTTGCGGATCTGGTCGATGTTCTTGATGCGCTCGGGAGCGCCCAGGCTCAGCAGCCCCTTGTTGACCATGGAGAGGCCGATGGGGGCGTACGAGAGGAACTTCCCTGGGTTCGTCTTCAGGTAGTAGTTGAAGATGAGCATGCGCTCATCGTTCCGCCCGTAGGCGTTGATGTTGTCCACGAACACCTGGGCCATGTAGGAGGCCTTGGGCTGGGCCTTGCCCTCGGCCAGCGCGACGCGCTTGAGGGCGTACATGATGTCCGTGATCTTGATGTTCGACGGACAACGGCTCTGGCACAGGTAGCAGGAGGCGCACATCCACATGGCGTTGGAGGTGAGCACCTCATCCCGCATCCCGGCGCGGATCATGGCGATGATCTGGCGCGGGGTGTGGCGCATGTTCGGGGCGGCGGGACAGGAGCCGCTGCAGGTGCCGCACTGGATGCAGTCCTTGACGTGCTCACCGCCTGGGATCTCGTTGATCTCCTCGAGGAAGTCCGGCTGCATGCCGCGCTCGAGGCGAATGACCGGGGCTGTGTGTGGCAAGCTTTCCTCCTGACCTGCGGTCGGCGCAGAGAGGGCGCCCGAGGCGCGGGAGAGTCCGTGCTCCGGGACGCGTTCGTCTCTCGAGGTGGGGGGCCGCGGCCCGCGCGAGGGGGCCGAAGGACGCCTTGATAACCGGCCTCTCGGGAGCTTCAGCCGCGCTCGATCCACGGCCCCTGGGCTGGCGCTCGGCTTCGGGACACAGGGGCGCGTTGGGGCAGTGAAAACCAGCAGGCAAGCAACGGAAATCACAGCATGTCAAGATGCTGCACACCCACATCGCGCCATTTTCGCCCAGATCGGGTCCAGAGACGATTATCCTGAGAAGGATGGAAACAGGCCTGGGATCGAGCAACCACGCGCAGACGGTCCGCTCCCCGGGGGGGTCCACTGCGGGCGTCTCGCGCCCCACCGTCGCTGATCGCCGTCAGGAGCGCGGCCCTCCGAATCATGATCCAGCGCGCTGGAAATCAGGGCGGGTCCGCGCCCTCCGGGAGGCCCCTCGCGCCCGCCTCCACCTCCGCGCAGGAGGCGGCGCCCCCCCCGCCCGGCGTCGAGAGAGATGGGATGGAGGGCTCAGTTCACCAAACCGGGCTTGCCATCGCGCGGGGGCACAGGTAGCGTATTTCAGCCACCCCCCCGCACCCTGGGG
>JBDRKM010000123.1:0-19595 GCA_043814015.1 Pseudomonadota bacterium | reverse complement strand
AGGGCGCGCGCGCGCTCGTCGGCCACCCGCGCCGGCCGCGGGGCCACCACGCTGCCCGCCCCGCGCCGGGTCTCGATGAGCCCATCGTCCGCCAACTCCTTGCAAGCCCGCGCGACCGTGGCCGGGTTGACGCCGAGCTGCCGCGCCAGGTCCCGCACCGAGGGGATGGGCTCGCCGGGCGCGATCTGGCCCGACGCGATCGACGAACGCAGCCCCTCGGCGAGCTGGGCCCACAGAGGGACCGGGCTGGAGGGATCGAGCGGCAGGAGGGAGCGCATGATCGTTACACTGTACTAGTACAGCGATACAGTCAAGCGTTCAGTCCTCCTCGGTCTCCCACGTCAGCTCGGGCCAGCCCGCGGCGAGGTACTCCCCGGCCTGGGCGATCCCCCGCAGGCGCAGGTCGTAGTGGGCGGTCACCACCGCGCGGGTGATGTCGTGGGCCAGGTCCATGTCGATCCAGCCGCCGTCCTCGTCGCAGTCATCGGCGATGAAGGGGGCCAGCGAGCAGATGTCCGAGAAGGCGTAGTGCCCGGCGTTCGCCAGCGTGCCGAGGCGCTTCGGGGCGCCCAGCGCCTCGTACACCGGGCGGATCTCGGTGGCATAGTCGAGCACCTGGTCGCGGTCGCCGCCCAACATGAGGGGCCGGCGCACCGTCGCCAGGTTCGCACCACCCGAGCCGAAGGCGTACCAGACGCCCGGCGCCATGGACACCGTCACCACCGCGCGCGGATCCACCGTGCCGTGCCCGGCGATGTCCGCAGGATCGAGGCCCTCGCTGAGGTAGTCGCAGACGAAGACGTCGTGCGCGGCGCAGTAGCGCACCACCCCCTCCCAGTCGGGTTCCCCTCCCCCGACGATGAGCGCCGTGACAGCCCCGAAGCTGTGCCCCAGCACGCCGTAGTCGCCCTCCTCCGTCAGGCCGGCGAGCAAGCCGTCGCGATCAGCCTCGGTGTAGACCTCGTCCACCGAGGAGCGCAGGTCGTCGGGCCGCTCCAGCATGACCCGCCAGGTGGCGTCGGGGTCGAGGTCCAGCAGGGTGTTGTCGGGGTGATCGGGCGCCACCACCACGTAGCCGTGGGAGGCGAGCCACTCGGTGAGGAAGGCGCTCTGGTAGCGGATGGCCGAGAAACCGTGGGAGAAGGCCAGCACAGGATAGGGCGCGCCGCGTGCGTCCGGCGGGGCCTCGCGGTGGGCGTCCAGCGCCAGCAGGATCTCGGGGTAGGGATCGGCCGGCGTGCCCGCCTCCACCACGGCCGGATACCAGACCTCGGCCTCCAGCGCCTTGCCGCGGGCATCCGTGAACTCCAGGGTCAGCACACCCACGCCGTAGGGGCCCCACTGGTCGGGCGCGACCCAGGCCGGGGGCGGATCGGCCTGCCCGGTGTCGGCGGGGGCGTGGCAGGCGAGGGCGAGCAGAAGCAGGGGCAGTCCCACGGCGGCCTCCTACCGGAGGTTCCCCCGCATCCTACCACCACGCCCCAAGACCAGCGGGATGAGCACCGCGATCAGCCACGCGCCCCGCGGGGAGCCTGTCGTGCAGCCACAGCCCCCGCACCCCTCCGCGCCGGGCTCGCCCGTGTCCGCCGGATCCGTGGGGCTGTCTACGCCGCTGTCCACGTCCGTGTCGGTGTCCACGTCCGTGTCCGCGTCGGCGTCCGTGTCGGTGTCCGTGTCGGCGTCCGTGTCGGTGTCCGTGTCGGCCTCGCCCGTGTCGCAGGTGCCGCCATCCCCCACCGCCGTGCAGGGCAGCCGGGTGATGGTCATGGTCTCACCCTCGGTCACCGCGATCAGATCACCCTCGGTGTCGTAGGCGATGGCCTCGCCGTGGGGATCCCCGATGGACCACATGCTGGGCTCCGCGCCCCAGTGGCCCTCTGGATCGCAGGGATCTGTGCGCCACTCCCAGGCCGCGGCGTAGGTCCGGATGACCAGACGGTCGCCGTCGGCATCCCAGTCGGCACCCGTGGTGGCGGCCCCACCCACGGCCGGGGTCCAGGCGAAGACCTCCTCCAGCGCCACCGGATCGCCCGCAGGCTCCTCCGGGAAGCGCCAGATGGTGCTGACCGAGCCGCCCGGATCCTTGGTGGCCAGGTAGATACGGCCGGTGCGGGGGTGGACGAAGAGGGCTTCGGCGTCCTGGGGGCCGCCCGGGTACACCACGTTCCAGGTGGCCATCACCGCCAGGGTCTCGCCCTCGGCGGGCTCGGGCACGGCGTAGACCCAGATGCGCTCGCGGGCGCGGCCGTTGTCGCCGATGTCGCCGATGTAGACGCAGTCTCCACGCGCCCAGGGGCAGGGGCCCGCGGCCAGATCCTCCCAGTCCACGAAGCCCGCGCCCTCCACCGGGTGGGTCTCCAGGAAGGTGCCATCCAGGCGGAAGGCGTACAGCTCGGGCTGCCCGCCGCCGTCGTTGTGGGTGAACCAGATCCCGGGGCGGGTGCGGGAGTAGGCCACCCCGGAGGCCTCCACCACGGGCGTAGCCGACATCTCGGCGATGACCTCGGGCGCGCCGTAGCCCTCGCAGGTGAGGGCGAGGGTGGGGGCGACGTGCAGCAGCAGGAGGGTGAGCATCGGCGGACCTGATATCACGGGGCCACGGCGGATCGTCGGCGCGGGCGGGGGCAACGCTGCTGGCCCTCGACCGTGAAGGCTGGTACCATCGGTGCTCCGGAGGCCCCCATGATCATGCTCCTCGCCCTGGTCCTCCCCGCGCACGCGGTGGACCCCGACACCACCTGCTACGTCGCCTCCCAGGGGGGCGGCGCCGCCCTCTCGGGCTTCGAGCTGGCCGACCTCACCGCCATCGCGGTCCAGGCCGACACCGCGGACGTGGGCGCCGACACCGCCGCCCTGGCGCTCGATCCGCTCGGCGGCGTGCTCTACGCCCGCGCCGTCGACGGCGACACCATCTACGCCTTCGACGCCGCCAGCCTCGCCCACCTCGATGCGCTCGACATCGGCGCCGGCGGCACCGGCGGGGCCCTCGAGGTGGATCCCTTCCGCCGGGTCCTCTTCTCCATCGAGGACCTCGGCGCCAGCTCCGTCCTGGCGGCCTGGTCCCTGGACGCCGCGAGCTACGGCCAGCTCCTCGGCACCACCACCGCCGACGGCGTCTGGGCCGGCGCCCACACCAACCACCTGGTGCGCGACCCCGCCACCGACACCCTGTACGCGGCCCAGGGCAGCCCGGCCGACAGCGTCAGCGCCTTCGACGCCTCGGGCCAGGGTTTCTCGGCCTTCACCTGGGCCAGCGGCACCGCGCTCGCCTTCGCCACCCCCGCCCCGGACACCACCGGCGGGCTCGCCCTCTCCCCGAGCGCCACCGAGCTGCTCCTGCTGGCCCGCACCGGCGCCACCGCCGAGTTCGAGCGCTGGGACGTCTCCACCCCCGCCACCCCCGCCCTGGCGGGCTCCTACACCTCGAGCGCCGCCGCCGTGGCCGACGGCCTGCACTGGCTCCCGGACGACGGCACGGGCCTGGGCACCCTGGCCTTCACTGACGAGAGCGGTGACCTGATCACCTTCCTCGACCTGCTGGCCGGCACCGCCGTCGAGGCCACCCTCTACGCCCCCGGCGCCGTCGAGTACTACCCTCTGGACGACGCGGAGGCCGACGACGACGGTGACGGCCTGTGGGACTCGGTGGAGCTGGGCGCCACAGGCATCGCCGCGCCCTACGCCGACACCGACCCCACCACCACCACCGATCCGGACGACGGCGACAGCGACGACGACGGCCTCGACGACGGCGAGGAGGACCTGGACCTCGACGGCAGCTTCGACGCCGGCGAGACCGATCCGAACGACGACGACACCGACGACGACGGCGTCCTCGACGGAGACGACGTCTGCCCCACCATCGCGGACGATCAGGCCGATCTCGACGGCGACGGCCTCGGCGACGCCTGCGACCCCGACGTGGACGGCGACGGCTACGACGCCGCGGCCGACTGCGACGACGCCGACGCCACCATCCACCCCGGCGCCACCGAGACCTGGTACGACGGCATCGACCAGGACTGCGCCGGCGACGATGACTACGACCAGGACGGCGATGGCTACCAGGCCACCGCCGCGGGCGGCGACGACTGCGACGATCTGGACGCCACCATCCACCCCCACGCCCTGGACTACTGGTACGACGGCATCGACAAGGACTGCGACGGCGACTCCGACTTCGACCAGGACGGCGACGGCTTCGACTCCGCCTCCTACGGCGGCACCGACTGCGACGACGCCGATCCGGACACCTGGCCGGGCGCGCCCGACGATCCCACCGACGGCGTGGACAACGACTGCGACTCCACCGACGAGTACGACGCCGACGGAGACGGCTACCGCTCCGAGGAGCACGGCGGCCAGGACTGCGACGACGCCAACTCCGGGGTCAACCCCGGCGCCGCCGAGATCTGGTACGACGGCATCGACCAGGACTGCGACGGCAACGACGACGACCAGGACGGCGACGGCTGGCCCATCGCCACCGACTGCGACGACACGGACCCCACCGCCTGGCCCGGCGCCCCCGGCTGGAGCGAGGACTGCGAGCCCATCGTGGACACCGGCGACACCGCGCCTCCGGACGACACCTCGCCGCCCGTGGACACATCCCCGCCCGTGGACACCTCGCCGCCCGTGGACACCGCCGACACCGACGTGGGCCCCACCGACACCGGCACCTGGACCCGCTTCGCCGGCGGCGGCGGCTGCCACTGCTCCGCGGGCGCCGGCGCCACGGGCTCCCTCGCCGCCATCGGGTGGTTGACCGCCATCCTGGGTCTCGCGGTCTCCCGCAGGCGGCGCTGAAGCCCGGTCCCGGACCCCGATTTCACCCGTTCCGCTTGACACACCACGCGGCGGCGCCTAAAAGGCGCGCGCCCACCGGGAGGTGCCCATGACGCCCCTGATCCTCGTCGCTGTCCTCTCCCTCGGCGCGGCGCGCGCCGACACGTGCACCGATCTCTCCGAGCAGCGCCTCTCCTCCGCGCGCGCCCTGCTCGACGAGTCGCTGGACACCGCGAACACCGCCGCCATCGACCGCTCCTCCATCGTCGAGCGCGCCCGCATCCTGCTGGAGCGCACCGCCGATGAGGATCCTTCCTGCAAGGCCGCGAAGTCCATGCACAAGCAGGCCACGCGCATGCTCAAGGAGGCCGAACCCATCTCCCGGGCCGCCTCCGCCGACGACGCCTTGATGCACGCCCTGGAGCGGGTCGAGGCCCTGGAGCAGGCCGCCAGCCCCGATCGCGAAGAGATCGAGACGGTCCGCTTCATGCTGGCCGAGCTCGGCAGCCATTTCCCCGACGATGAGCGCGTGGACGCCCTGGTCCGCCGCGTGTTGGCCGTCCAGCGAGGTGAGAAGTGAACCCCATCCTGCTGCCCCTGCTCATCACCGCCGGCGTCGCCCAGGCCCAGGATCCCTGCAACCCGCCCCCCACGGGCCTGGAGGATCTGGCCTCCCTCATCGGCTTCCTCTACGACTACACCGACGAGGTCGCCGCGGATCCCGGCAACTTCTGCCCCGACGATCTGGGCCGCGCCCTGGATCTGGCCGACGCCGACGCCCGCGCCGCGAGCCTGTCGGAGAGCGACCGCAACGACGCCGCGGAGCTGCTGGCCGACGCCGCCTCCACCACCGAGGGGAGCCACACCCAGGCCCTGGCCAACGCCGCGGCCCTGCTGGACGCGCTGCTCGGCGCCGCCATGGCCGACAAGGACGACTACGGCGCCATCCTCGACGCCATCCTGCGGATGTACAACGACACCGACGACCCAATGGTCCGCCGCCAGATCGCGCTGAACCTCTGGCGTCGCGGCCTGGACGACAAGGACGAGCGCGTCAAGGCCCTGGTGGAGAAGTACCTCCCGAAGGCCCCCGACTACGGCCACGTGCTGCCCGACGGCACCACCGAGGTCAACGCGGTGCTGCACTCTGGCGACGACGGGTTCAAGCACAGCGACTTCAAGGAGGTCTTCGAGCGCGCGGGCGCCACCGTGACCGAGGAGCCCGGGGGCGATCTCAAGGTCGTCTACAAGGTCAAGCCCGACGACCCGGCGTTGCCCGAGATCACCTGGAACCTCACGATCCGCGACGCCGGCTGGCCCCCCCGCGGCGTGCTGGGGGATTTCGGCAACGACGACGTGAACGTCTCCATGTACGGCAACCACAGCCAGCTCGGCACCAGCATCGACAGCGAGCTGGGTCGGGTCGCCAAGAACGCGGAGTCCACCGACTTCTACTGGATGGACGCCTGCAAGTCGAAGGTGTTCGCCTCCCGCCTCACCCAGGCCTTCCCCGAGGGGCACTTCGTCTACACGAAGAACAGCGAGTACTTCCACGACATGCCGCTCGCCTTCCAGCGCGGCCTCGTGGCGCTGACCAACCACTACGACTACCGCGAGATGGACCGCTACGTCGGCTCCGGCAGCCTGTACCAGGGCCACAACTACATCTACCCGGACGACGAGAAGAAGCTGACCTACTTCGACCAGGACGGCGACGGCATCACCGACTCCGAGGATCGCGTCTACGACGTGGATCCCGGCCACGACGGCGAGCTGAGCGTGCGCGCCGTGCACATCGCCAACACCTACATGGGCTACTCCGGCGCCTTCGGCTCCTCCTCCGAGGATACCTACCGCCCCGACGGCGTCTTCGACGGCGAAGCCGGCGGCCCCGTGACCCGCATCGAGGAGCGCAAGGACGCCTACGGCCAGAAGAAGTACTTCGTGCAGGTCAGCGACGAGACCCTCGGCTGGGATCAGTCCCAGCGCACCGCCTCCATCGCCGCCGAGATGGCCACCCACTGGGGCGAGTCGCACCGCTGGTCGGACGACAAGACCGAGGCCGGCGCCTTCCTCGTGGGCGGCGCGGTCTACGATGTCTGGAACGGCTCCGGCTACGACGCCTACAACAAGCAGTACCTGCCCGACGTCTCCATCAACAAGTGGGATCTCGGCAAGCACCTGGACGACCACGACTTCGTGACCAGCTCCAAGCTCTCCGACTTCCAGAAGTACCTGAAGGAGCAGCGCGCTCCCAAGCCATAGGGCACCCCGCCCCCCCGCGAGCGGCCTCCCCCGGGGAGGCCGTTCTGCTATCCGAGCCGCGTCACCGCGTGGGGATTCAGCGGCCCCCCGGCGTAGCGCTCCGGCGCGAAGGGCACGTACCCCTCGCTGTAGAACAGGGTGCAGACCTCGTCGGCGAAGAAGCGGCCCAGCGGGCTCAGGCGCACGAGCTTGTCGGTGACCTCCAGCAGGCCGTGCTCGCGCAGCAGCGCGATGCGGGTGGGGAAGCGCTCCAGCAGCTCCACCCCGGTGCGCAGCGCGTAGTACCTGTGGTGGATCTTCCAGTTTTTCAGCGGCAGGACCACATGCCAGCGCCGGTTCTCGTCGGCGGAGCGCACCTGCCCGCGGTTGATGGGCACCTGCCCGGCCTCGATCATGCGATAGTAGTCGGGGAAGCGGTCGGGCGTGATGGAGAAGCGGTCGCGCAGGGAGGAGAAGGTGGACAGGCCGAAGCCGAGCTGATCGTGCAGCTTGCAGCACTGGTCGGAGGCGTAGTGCGAGAAGTGGTGCGGATCCTTCGAGAAGACGCGGGTGAGGGTCTCCTGGAAGCCGGCCTCCTGGAGCGCCAGGATGGAGGCCTGCTTCATGGCGAGCTGCCGATCCACCGGGATGAACTCGGTCTGCTGCCGGCGGCGCTGGCCCAGGATGTCGCCGTCGTGATCGCCGTAGGGCACCACCTTGAGGCGGTAGAGCTGGATCTCCTCTGCGCCCGAGGCGATGGCCAGGCGCAGGGTGCGCATCCAGCTCTCGAAGGTCTGGCCGGGGTAGCCGAAGATGAACTCGATGCAGACGTCGTCGTAGCCGGCAGCGTGGCAGCTCTCGAGGGCGGCCAGGGTGTCGGCCGTGGTGTGGCCGCGGCCCATGCGCGCGAGGATCGCGTCGTCGAAGGACTGGGCGCCGATGGTGAGCCGCGTGGAGCCGTAGTCGCGCATGATGCGCAGCCGCTCGCGGCCGTCGGGGCCGAGCAGATCGCGCGGGTGGACGTCGTAGGCCAGCTGGGTGCAGGGGCCGAGATCCACCCGCTGGGCCAGGTCGCGGTGCATGCGCGCGAACAGACGCGGTGAGAGCGCGGTGGGTGTGCCGCCGGCGATGAGTACGGAGCGGGCGCGGAAGCGGCTGAGGCCCAGGGCGGCCAGCCAGTTGTCCATCTCCCGCGCGAGCATGTCGAGGTACTGCTCCTTGCGGAGCTCGGAGGCGTGCATGGCCACCGGGTAGTGGCAGAACTCGCAGCGGTTCTCGCAGAACGGGATGTGCAGGTAGATGGAGAACTTGTCGTGGAAAGGGTTCTCGTAGCCCCGGAGCAGGTCGGCGGGCTCCATGGGGGGGTACATGGTGATGGGCGGGTAGTGCACCGAGGGGAAGAAGTCGCCATCGAGCGGCAGCAGCCCGAGCCCCTGCAGGCGCCCGAGATCGCGCACCCGCTCCTGGGCCAGGTCGTACAGCTCCGCGTCGGTCATGGGAATCGCGCACTCGCCGGGGGAAGGGCCCCTGCTATCGGCTTGCTCGCTGGGCAGCACGGCGGGCACCGCGATCTCTGTGGGCCCCCTACCCCGCGCCCGCCCCGAGCAGGATGGCCACCACCCCGGCCACGGCGACGGCGGCACCCACCGCAGCCCGCGGCGTGATCCGCTCCGCGAGCAGGACCCGGGCCAACGGCAGCACGAAGAGCGGCTCGGTGGACATCAGCACCGTGGCGAGGGACGCGGGGGCGTGCTTGTAGCCGACCATGGTCAGCCAGAAGCCCCCGAAGGTGACCACCGCCACCGCGCCCAGGATACGTCGCAGCAGGGTCGGGCTGGCGAAGGGGCGCAGCCAAGCGCACAGATCGCCGCGGACCCAGCCGAAGGTCGCCAGGGCCACCATGCCGAAGGCGAAGCGCCAGAAGGTGCCCTGCAAGGCGGAGACGTCCGCGAGCCCCACCTTGGCCAGGATGAAGCCCACCGAGATGCACACCGAGGCGGCCAAGCCCCAGCCGACGCCGGCGAGGCGCACCTTCCGGCCCCCGCGGTCCTCCAGCGGCAGCTGCTCGGCCATGACCCAGGTGACCCCGCCCAGCACCAGCGGGATGCCGACCCAGGCCCACAGCGTGGGGCGCTCACCCAGGAAGAGCATGGCCAGCAGCACCGTGGTCACCTGCCCCACCGTGGCCAACAGCAGCGTGAGGCGCGGGTCCAGGCGCACCAGCGCCATGAAGAAGAGGGTGTCCCCGAGCGCAATGCCCACCACGCCGGAGAGCGCCAGGAAGGCCACCGTGCGCCCGTCCATGGGCTGCCAGCCCGTGAGCAGCAGCGCGCCGCCCAGCAGGAGCAGCCCGAGCAGCCCCTTGCCGAGGTTCATGCCCAGCGGCGAGGCCTCGTCGCCGATGCGCCGGAAGAGGATGGCGCCGAGCGCCCAGGCCCCGGCCGAGCCCAGGGCGGCCGCACAGCCCACGACCTGCCAGGACAGGCCGCTCACCCCTCGGCCGCCGCCACCGTGAGGTGATCGAGCCGCCGGCCGGCGAAGTCGAGGTACACGCCGACCCGCGGCCCCTCCATGGCGACCTGGGCCAGCACCAGCCGCTCTTGCGCAGCCTCCACCAGCACCAGCGAGCCCAGGCGCACGATCACGCAGCTATCGACGAGCAGATCGGCCACCAGGCCCATGTCGAGCAGCTCACCCTCGAACAGGATCGGCAGCGCCCGGCAGTGCTCCACCGCGAAGCCCCGCGCCTCGAGATCCTGGGCCAGGGCGGCCTCATAGGCCTCACAGGTCAGGCGGTGGCCCAGCTCCCCGTGGAGCGCCAGGGCGGAGGCGACGACCTGCCGAGCGATGGTCAGGGCCTTGTCCATGGCGGGGGATCTAACGCATCGCCTACTCCCGTTCCTCCCGCGCCCACGGCTTGCCCAGCGCCGCCGGCGCCCCCAGCCGATGCCGCCACGGCCCCCGCGTCGCCGCCACCAACACCGCCAGCGTCAAAAGATACGGCAGCATCTTCAGCACATAGACGTTCGCGTCGAACCCGAAGGCCTGGATCCGGAACTGCACCGCCACCAGCCCTCCGAAGAGCCAGGCGCCCAGCGCCAGCCTGCCGGGGGACCAGCCCGCGAAGATCACCATGGCCACAGCGATCCAGCCGCGCCCGGCGGTCATGCCGTCCACCCAGGAGGGGGTGTCGGCGAGGGACAGCCAGGCCCCACCCACGCCCGCCAGGGTGCCGCCGAAGACCGTGGCCAGGACCCGGATCAGGGCCACCCGCAGGCCGGCGGCGTCGGCCAGGCGCGGGTTCTCGCCACAGACCGCCAGCCCGAGCCCGGGCCTCGTCCAGCGCAGGAAGGCGCCGACGGCGAGGGCCAACGCCAGCCCGAGGTAGACCAGCGGGTCGTGGCGAAAGAAGATGGGGCCGACCAGCGGGATGGCGGAGAGGTACGGCACGGCCACGTCGTGGAAGGAGGGGGCCACCTGGCCCACGAAGGGTCGGCCGAAGGAAGAAGCGAGCCCGCCCCCGAGGATCACCAGGGCCAGGCCCGAGACCACCTGGTTGACCCGCAACAGCACCACGGGCAGGGCGTGCAGCAGCGCGAAGGCCCCCGCGGCGGCGGCGGCCACGCCCACCCCGACCCAGGCGCTGCCCGAGGCGTGCGCCGCGGCGAAACCCGTCAGCGCGCCCACCAGCATCATGCCCTCGACCCCGAGGTTGAGGACCCCGGCCTTCTCGGCCACCAGCTCCCCCAGGCCCGCCAGCAGGATGGGCGTGCCCGAGGCCACGGCCGTGGCGCCGATCACCTCCGCGATGTGCAAGGCGCCCATGTCAGGACCACCTGAGGCGGAAGCGGGTCAGGGTGCCACCGGCCAGCACCAGCAGCAGCAGCAAGCCCTGGAACACCTGGACCACGGAGGAGGAGACCCCAGGGAAGGCCACCTGCAGGCCGTCGCCACCCACGGCCAGGGCCGCGAACAGGAAGGCCACCAGCACCGAGACGGGCAAGCTGCGGCGCGCCAGGAACGCGATGATGATGGCGGTGTAGCCGTAGCCGGGGGAGATCCCGGCGTGCAGGCGGTGCTCCACCCCGGCCAGCTCGCAGGCCCCGGCCAGGCCGGCGCAGCCGCCGGCGGCGGCCATGACCATGAGCAGGCGGGAGAGCACCGGCATCCCGCCGTAGCGGGCCGTGGCCGGGGAGGCGCCCGCCACCCGCACCTCGTAGCCCAGCGCCGTGCGGCGCTCGACGAGCCACAGCGCCCCGGCCAGCAGCAGCACCAGCAGCAGCCCGGCGTGGGCGCGCTTGTAGAGCAGGGGCAGGTGCCAGCCGGGCTCGAACATGGCGGTGTAGGGGAAGCCGTCGGCGCCCTTCCACGGGCCGTAGACCATCAGCTCCACGCCCGCGATGGCCACGTAGTTGAGCATCAGCGTGGAGATGATCTCGTTGACCCCGCCGTAGACCTTGAGCAGCCCTGGCACGATGGCCCACACCGCGCCGGCGGCCGCGCCCAGCAGGAGCAGCGCCGGGAGCTTCAGGGGGCCGAGGGGGGGGTCGGCCAGGGCCACCCAGGCCGCAGCCAGCGCGCCCAGGAAAAGCTGCCCCTCGGCGCCGATGTTCCAGAGGTCGATCTTGAGGGCCAGGGCCACCGCCAGGGCGCAGAGCGCCAGGGGGACCGTCTTGACCAGGGTCTCCGAGAGCCCGTAGCCGCTGCCGAAGGGCTCCTTCACCAGCAGGGCCAGGGCCTCCAGCGGCGGCGCCCCGGCGAGGGCGAACAGGGCGGCCCCGGCGAGGGCGGAGAGCAGCAGCGCCGCGGCCAGGACCCCGATCTCGGCGGCCAGGGAGGGCGCGGCGCGGCGCTCGATCTTCAACACGCCCCCTCGTCGATGCGGTGTCCGCCCATCATCAGCCCGGCCTGCTCGCGGGTGAGGGCCGCCGTGGGCAGCGGGCCGGCCAGGCGCCCGCGGAACAACACGCCGATGCGATCCGAGAGGCGGAAGAGCTCGTCCAGATCCTCCGAGAGCAACAGCACCGCCGCGCCCTGCCGGCAGGCCTGCAGCAGCGCGGCCCGCACCGCCTCGGCCGCGCCCACGTCCAGGCCGCGGCAGGGGTAGGCGGCCACGATCAGGCGCGGCGCAGGGGAATCTACCGTGCGGATGGCCAGCTCGCGGGCCAGGATCACCTTCTGGACGTTGCCGCCCGAGAGCGAGGCGGTGCGCGCCCCAGGCCCGGGGCATTGGATGTCCTGGGCCGCGATGCGCTCCTCGGCCCAGCGGCGGGCCGCACCCCACTGCAGCAGCCCTGCGCGGGTGAAGCAGCGGCGGTAGCTCTTGAGGATGAGGTTCTCCGTCAGGCTCAGGGAGCCGGCCACCCCGGTGCGGTCGCGATCCTCGGGCACGTACGCCACCCCGCGGTCGCGAAAGGCGCCCGCATCGCCCACCGGCGCGGGCTCGCCGAAGAGGGTGACGCTGCCCTCGGCGGGGCGCTGCAGGCCGGCGCAGACCTCCGCCAGCGGCACCTGGCCCGAGCCGGAGACCCCGGCGACGCCCAGCACCTCGCCCGCGCGCAGCTCGAGATCGAGCCCAGCCAGGGTGGCGCGCCCGCGGGCGTCGCGCACGCCGATACCCCGCAGGCTGGCCACCACCGGGCCGGGCTCCCCGGCGGCCTCCCGCGCGTGCAGGCAGAGCGCCTGCCCCACCATCAGCCGGGCCAGGGAGGCCGCGTCCTGGCCGGCCACCTCGCGGGTGGCGATGCTCCGGCCGTGGCGCAGCACCGTGGTGCGATCCGCGATGGCCAGCACCTCGTCGAGCTTGTGGGAGATGAAGATCACCGCCCCGCCGTCGGCCACGAAGCGCCGCAACACCGAGAAGAGCGCGGAGGTCTCCTGCCGCGACAGCACCGCCGTGGGCTCATCGAGGATCAGCACCGTGGCGCCATGGTGCAGCACCCGCAGGATCTCCACCTTCTGGCGCTCCCCCACGGGCAGGGTGTGGATGGGGGCCAACAGATCGAGGTCGAACCCGTAACGGGCAGCCACCTCCCGCAGCTCCACCGCCAGCCTCTCGCGGCGCGGCAGGAACGGCAGCCCGCTGTGCCCGAGCACGATGTTCTCCAGCGCCGTGTGCCGCTCGGACTGCACGAAGCGCTGCTGCACCATGCCGATCCCGAGCCGCAGCGCGTCGCGGGGAGAGCGCAGCCGCACCTCCCGCCCGCGGACCCGGATGCTGCCCGCGTCGGGCCGGTACAGGCCCATGAGCACGGACATCAGCGTGGACTTGCCCGCCCCATTCTCCCCTAGCAACGCATGGATCTCGCTGGCCCGGATGGTGAGGTCCACCCCGTCGTTGGCCACGACCCCCGGAAAGACCTTGCGGATCCCGGTGAGCTCGACGACTGGGGGCGACATCTCGGACATTACGGCGTCCTGGCCCCCCTACTCCGGCACCGAGCCCACCACCCCCTCCACGAAGCGCTTGAGCCCAAGCAGCTCCGCATCCGTGGGCACCTGCCCCTCGGCGTAGGCGGCGCTGCCGTCCTGCCAGCTCCAGGGACCGCGGAAGACCACCAGCTCGCCCGAGACGATCTGCTGCTCCAGGGCCTTGACCTCGGCCTGCACTTCGGGGGGCACCTTGTCGGACATGGGGGCCAGCTCGACCACCCCCGTCTCCATGCCGCCCCAGAAGTCGCCGGAGGCCCAGGTGCCGTCGTGCACCTTCTGGACCACGTCGCGGTACACCACGGTCCAGTCCCAGATGGGTGCGGTGAGGAAGGAATCGGGCGCGAACTGGCGGCCGTCGGAGTCGTAGCCGATGGCCAGGGCACCCCGCTCCTGGGCGGCCTGCATGGGGGCGGCGGAGTCGGCCCCGGTGGCCACCACGTCGGCGCCGGCGTCCAGCAGGGAGGTGGCGGCCTCCTTCTCTTTGCCCGGATCGAACCAGGAGTTGGTCCAGACCACGCGCACGGTGGCGGCGGGGTTGGCGGCCCGCGCGCCCAGGGCGAAGGCGTCCACGTGGCGGATGACCTCGGGGATGGGGTGCGGCGCGACGTAGCCCAGGACGCCCGCCTCGCTGACCCGGGCGGCCAGATAGCCGGCCAGGTACTTCGCCTGGTACATCCTGCCGAAATAGGTGCCGACGTTCTCGGCCTGCTTGTAGCCGGAGCAGTGCATGAAGGTGACGTCGGGGTAGCGGCCGGCCACCGTGATCACCGGGTCCATGTACCCGAAGGACGTGGCGAAGATGAGCTTGTGGCCCTTCTCGGCCAGCTGGGTGAGCACGCGCTCGGCGCCGGCCCCCTCGGGCACGCTCTCCATGAAGGTGGTGCGGACCCAGGGGTACTGCCGCTCGAGGTCCTGGCGCGCCTGGTCGTGGGCCCAGGACCACCCCGCGTCGCCCACGGGGCCGACATACAGGAAAGCGACCTGCAGGGGCGCTTCAGCCTCGGGTTGAGCCGCTGGCTGCGCTGCAGGCTGCTGGCTGCAGCACAGCAGGGGCAACGTGAGCAGGACGGCGAGGCGGCGAAGGGCGAAGAGCAGGCGTTGCACGGTGACTCCAGGGGTCGCAAGGAGCAGGAGACTACACCGCGTGGCCGTTGCCAGCAAGCCGAATGCAATGGAAGCACACGATGCATCCGGTTCGCTCGACCTCCGGCCTGCGATCCTGTAGGCTGTGTTGACCCCCCCAGATTGCACACGAGCTGCCTGCATGGCTGACGACCGCCCGCACCGCCCGCTCCCGAGCCGCGACGCCGATGAGGCGGTCACGGCCCCGCGGCGGCGCCCCCGGCCGGCGCTCCCACCCGCGCCCCCGGCCGGCCCTGGCATCAGCGGCCTGCTGGCGGGTTGGCACACATTCTCACGGCGCATGGGCGAGGTGCGGGATCTGGAGGGCCTGTCCGAGGGCCTGATGGCCTTCGTGCGCTCCCAGGTGAAGGTGGAGTACGCCGCCATCTACATGCTCGACCTCGTGGACGGCAGCATGCGGTTGCTGCAAGCCGACGGCTTGAGCTCGGCCGAGCGCAAGGAAGCCGCGCGCACAGCGTGGGTGCGCCATCCGGGCATGGTCTTGAGGACCGGCCGGGTGCTGCACGTGCCCGACGTCGACCACGACGAGCAGAAGCTGAGCCGTGACTCGGCGCGCTCCTTCGTCGTGCGCTCGCGGCTGTACTTCCCCGTCCGCGCCGCCGGCGGAGCGGTCGGCTGCGTGGGCCTGGCTTCCGCCCGCCCGCACACCTTCGGCGAACACCACGCCACGGTGCTGGCTCTGACCACCGAGCTGGCCGGCGCGGTCTATCAGCGCCTGGCCACCGAGCAGGCACTGCGGGGCCGCGATGCCATGCTCTCCGCCCTCGCGCGCGGCTCCAGCGCGCTGCTGCAGGCCCGCGAGTCCGACCTCGCCATCGTGGACCTGCTGCGGGACATCGGCGAGGGCCTGGGCCTCTCCCGCGTGTCCGTGGACGCCATCGTCACGAGCGGGCGCGGCGTCCAGCGGCTCGACACGGAGTACATCTGGCGGCTCGAGGGCCTGCGGCGGCGCGACAGCACGGCCACCGACGCCCTGGACACGACCCCCGACACCTTCCGCGAGCTGCTCGGCCGCCTGGGCGCTGGAGAGGTCGTGGGCAGGCGCCTCTCCGAGCTGCCCGAGGCGCTCCGGTACTGGATGGATCGACGCGGCGTCCGCTCCGCCCTGATGGCGCCTGTCCGCGTGGGCCAGGTCCTCTGGGGGGTGGCGAGCCTGGAGGACTACCGCCGCTCCAGGGTCTGGTCCCCCCACGAGGCCGACGCCCTGCAGGCCGTGGCCTCCACCATCGGCGCCACCGTGGCCCGCCGCGAGGATCAACGACACCTCGAGGCGAGCGAGGCCCGCTACCGGGCGGCCGTAGAGGAGCAGACCGAGCTGGTCTGCCGCGCCGACATGGACGGCACCCTCACCTTCGCGAACGGCGCATTCTGCCGCTTCTTCGGGCTCTCCCAGGAGGAGATCGCGCGACTGCGCATGCCCAGCCCCCGCGCGCCCGACCTGCCGCTGTTGACCGACGGACACCAGGACATGTCGGCGGCCGGCCCTGGCGCCACCCTCACCGTCGAGGAGCGGCGTGACGACGCCGAGGGTCATGAGCGCTGGCTGCAGTGGACCGATCGCCCCCTGCTCGATCCCAAGGGCAGGATCAACGGCTGCCTCTCCGTCGGCCGTGACGTCACCGAGGCACAGCGCGCCCGCCAGGAGAAGGATGCCGTGGTCGTCCGCCTGCGCAGCGCGCTGGAGGGCACCGCGGCGGCCCTGTCCCAGCTGGTGGAGCAGCGCGATCCCTACACCGCCGGCCACCAGCGCCGGGTCGCCGCCCTGGCCGCCGCCATCGCGCGCAGCATGGGCCTGCAGGAAGAGCTGATCACGGGCGTCACCATGGGTGCCCTGGTCCACGACCTCGGCAAGATCTCCGTGCCCGTCGAGATCCTCTCCAAGCCCGGCGCCCTGGCCCCCGTGGAGCGGCGCCTGATCGAGGCCCACCCCGAGACCGGCTGGCAGATCCTGTCCCCGCTCGACTTCCCCTGGCCCATCGCCGAGATGGTGTACCAACACCACGAGCGCATGAACGGACGCGGCTACCCGCGCGGGTTGAGGGAGGAGGAGATCCTGCTGGAGGCCCGCATCATCGCCGTGGCCGACAGCGTCGAGGCCATCAGCTCCAACCGCCCCTACCGGCCGGCCCACGGCATGCAGCAGGCCCTGGAGTACATCGCGGCCGAGCGCGGACGCGGCTACGACGAGCGCGTGGTGGATGCCTGCCTGCAGGTCCTCCAGGAGGATGGGTTCACCTTCCCCGAGTCCTGAGGCGGAGCCGCGCTCATGAGAACACTCCCCCTGCCGTTGATCGCCCTGCTCGGCTGCTCGCCGCCAGGCCAGGACTCGGCCACTCCATACGATACCGGCGACACCTCCGGTGGCGCCCGCATCCCCATCGGCACGATGATCGCCGTGCCCGCCGGCGCCTTCACCATGGGCGGCCCCGGCGAGGAGTCGCGGGCCCTGCCCGAGCACCTGGTCACCCTCACCCACGGCTACGCGCTCGGTCGAGCCGAGATCACCAACGCCCAGCTCGCGGCCATGCTCGACATCGCGCTGGAGCGCGGCCTGCTCGCGGGCGACTACGCCGGTGGGGTCGCCATCACCAACGCCCAGGGCTCCGAGCGCGAGCTGGTGAACCTGGACGGCGAGGGCGACCAGGGCGACAACCGCTGCCGCGTCCGGTTCGACGGGGATGGGTTCGTGGTGGAGGAGGGCTGGGAGCAGCACCCGGCCAACTGGCTCACCTGGTTCGGGGCGGCGCTGTTCTGCAACCTGCTCTCGGAGCAGGAGGGGCTCACGCCCATGTACGAGCCGAGCGACTGGAGCGCCCTGACGTATGAGGGCGACGGCTTCCGCCTGCCCACTGAGGCCGAATGGGAGCGCGCCGCCCGCTACGACGACGGCCGCGCCTGGCCCTGGGGCGACAGCCCGGAGCCCGGAACGGGCCTGGCCAACTACGATCTGCAGGTGGAGCACACCACCGAGGTCTGCGGCTACCCCGACGGGGTCAGCGCCCTGGGCTTCTGCGACCTGGCGGGCAACGTGCTGGAGTGGACCCAGGATCGCCACGCCGACTACACCGCGGCCGACGCCACGGATCCGCTGGGCGAGAACGACGACGGCCGCCGCGTGCTGCGCGGCGGGAGCTGGAACCACGAGGTGGATCGCCTGCTCACCTGGGACCGCTACTACGATCCCCTCCCCAGCGAGAGCTACGGGGGCATCGGCTTCAGGCTGGCGCGGATCACGGACTGATCGCCGGCCTCGGCGTCGAGGGAGGGTTCGCGCGCGAGGGAGCGGTTATCCGGCGCCCCATGGACCTGAACGCCCACTCCCTGCGCGCGCTGGACTGGCCCGTCATTCTCGACGCGCTGGCCCGCGCGGCGCGCACCACGCTGGGCGCCGCGGCCGCGCAGCGCACCCCGCTCGCCACCAGCCGCGACGAGGCCCTGCGCCGCTACGCCGCGGTGGACGAGGCCCTCGGGCTGCTGTGTCGCGGCGACGATCTACCGCTGGCCGACGTCACCGACGTCACCTCCCACCTGCAGCGCGCCGGCCGCGGCGCCGTGCTGGAGCCCGGCGAGCTGCAGGCGGTGGGCGGCAGCCTGCGCGGGCTGTGGAACCTGCGCCACTGGATCGAGGCGCGCGCCGAGGAGCTCCCGCAGCTCGACCAGCTGGCCCAGCCCATCGCGGTGGACGCGGAGCTGCTGCAGCTGCTGGAGACCGCCTTCGACGAGACCGGCCAGCTCGCGGACGCGGCCTGGCCCTACCTGGCGGAGATCCGCGAGGGGATCCGCGCCACGAGGCGCCGCGTCCAGGCCATGCTGGAGGAGCTGGTCCGCGGGGACAGCCTCGCGGACTCCCTGCAGGACCGCTACATCACCGAGCGCGGCGGGCGCCTGGTGGTGCCGGTCAAGGCATCGCGGCGCTCCAGCGTGGGCATCGTCCACGACAGCTCCCGCAGCGGCGAGACCGCCTTCGTGGAGCCCTCCCAGGTGGTGGAGCCCCAGAACAAGCTGGCCAGCCTGATGCTGGACGAGCGCCGCGAGGAGCACCGCATCCTCGGCATGCTCACCACCCAGGTGGCCGGGCACCGTGAGGGCCTCCTGGCCGCGCTGGCGGCCAGCGCCGCCGTGGACCTCTGCTGGGCCCGCGCCGCCCTCGGGCGTCGCCTGCGCGGCGTCATCCCCCGCGTGGGCGAAGGGGCGGTGATCGCGCTGGCCGCCGCCCGCCACCCGGTCCTGGACCTGCGCGGCGCCGAGGTGGTGCCCAACGATCTGCGGGTGGACACGGATCACCCCGGGCTCGTGCTCACCGGCCCCAACGCCGGGGGCAAGACCGTGGCCCTCAAGACCGTGGGCCTGGCCGCCCTGTTCGTGCGCGCCGGCATCCCCTTCCCCGCCCGCGAGGGCTCGCGCATCGACTTCTTCGCCGAGGTCCTGGCGGACGTGGGGGATCTGCAGAGCGTGGAGGGCGACCTCTCCACCTTCTCCGGGCACCTGCTCCTGCTCGGGGCCATGCTCGCGGGCGCCGCGCCCGGTCACCTGCTGCTGCTCGACGAGATCGCGGTGGGTACGGACCCGGCGCAGGGCGCCGCACTGGCCCGCGCCACCATCGAGCACCTGGTGGACGCCGGCGCGCGCGTGGTGGTCACCACCCACTACGTGGAGCTCAAGGCCCTGGCGAACGGCGATCCCCGCTTCCGCCTGATGGGCGCCCAGTACGAGGACGGCCGCGCCACCTGGCGCCTGTTGCCGGACCACGCCGGCCAGTCCCACGCCCTCGGGGTCGCCCGCCGCCTCGGGATGCCCGCCGACGTCCTGGTCCGCGCCGAGGAATTGCTCGGGCGCCGCGCCACGGATCTGGGCCACCTGCTGGAGCGGGCCGAGGAGGAGCTCTCCGCGGTGCGGGTGCGGGCCGAGCAGCTCGACGCCCGCGCCGCCGCCCTGGAGGCCGAGAAGGCCGCCATCGCCGAGCGCGAGCAGCGCCTGGAGGAGCGGCG
>JBDRKM010000122.1:0-13764 GCA_043814015.1 Pseudomonadota bacterium | reverse complement strand
GAGACCGAATCTGCCCGCCTGGATTCCCTGCTGTCAAGGAACCGAGCCCCTTGAGCCCTCCATCTGCGCCGTGCGTATCCGTACTCCTGCCGGTCTACGACGCGGCCCCGACCCTGTCCCAGGCCCTGTCCAGCCTGTGGGCTCAGACCTTCACCCGGTTCGAGGTGGTGGCCGTCGACGACGGCTCGGAGGACGGCTGCGGCGACCTGCTGCGCCGGGAGGCCGGCCGCGACTCCAGGCTGCGCCCCCTCTTTGGGCCTCACGCCGGGTTGGTGCCCGCCCTCAACCGCGGGCTGCAGGCCTGCCGCGGCCGCTACGTGGCCCGCATGGACGCCGACGACCTGGCGCACCCGGAGCGCCTGGCCAGGCAGGTGGAGCTGCTGGAGGCCACCCCCGCGGTGAGCGTCGCCTCCTGCCTGGTGGAGTCCTTCCCGCGCCACCAGGTGGGCGAGGGATTCCGCATCTACGAGGCCTGGCTCAACAGCCTGGTGAGCCACACCGACATCTGCCGCGAGATCTTCATCGAGAGCCCCATCCCCCACCCCACCGCCGTGATGCGGCGTCTGGAGCTGCTCCAGCTCGGAGGGTACCGCGACGTCGGCTGGCCCGAGGACTACGACCTGTGGCTGCGCTACCGGGCTGCCGGCAAGGTCTTCGCCAAGGTGCCACAGGTGCTGCTCTGGTGGCGCGAGCACGGCGGCCGCCTGACCCACACGGACCGCCGCTACTCGGTGGAGAACTTCCTGCGCGCCAAGGCCCACTTCCTGGCCGCCGGGCCCCTGCGCCACAGAGAGGTGTTCGTCACGCCGTCCACACCCACCGCTCCCGAGCGCCCCGCCCTGCTGCGCCCGCTCCCCATCGCCACCGCCGGCGGCGCGGTGGTGAGCGGCGGCCTGCTCATCGCCGCCCTCGCCTCCCGCCACGCCCTGCTGGCCGAGAGCGCGCGCTGCGCCGTCGACCGCGCCTGCGACGACGATTCCGCCGCCGCCCTCGGCCACCTGGACACCCTCGAGCAGCGCACCCGCGGCCTGGGCTACGCCACCCAGGTCTCCGCGGGCCTCACCGCCGGCCTCGGCGTCGCCGCCGGCATCAGCTTCGCCTTCTAGCCCCGGTCTCCGGACATGCGCCTCCCCTCCCCCCTCGCCCTGATCCTCGCGCTGTCCGGCTGCGACCTGGTCCCCGAGGGCTACCTCGACCCCGACGGCGACGGGTACGCCTGGCCCGAGGACTGCGACGGCGCCCACGCGGACGTCCACCCCGGCGCGGCCGACGCCTGGTACGACGGCCTGGACCAGGACTGCGGCGGCGAGGACGACTACGACCAGGACGGCGACGGCTGGGTCCCCGCCGAGTACGCGGGCCTGCCCACCGCGGGCGTGCCCGGCAGCGGCGCGCTCCCCGGCGGCGACTGCTGGGACGACCCCACCACGCTCCCCCAGGACTTCGAGGTTGTCTCCCCGGCGCTCATGGACGCCGCGGGCCAGCCCCTGGCCTGGGTGCAACCCGCCGCCGCCGAAGTGCACCCCCAGGCCGCGGACACCTGGTACGACGGCGTAGACCAGGACTGCGACGGCGCCGACGACCTCGACCAGGACGGCGACGGCTGGGCCACCACGGCCTACCCCGACCGGCAGGGCGTCTTCGGCGAGGACTGCATCGACGGCGCCCCGCTGGACGACGACAACCCGGCGGGCACCGACGACGACGAGGTCCACCCCGACGCCGAGGAGACCTGGTACGACGGCACGGATCAGGACTGCGACGACAACGACTGCGACCAGGACGGCGACGGCTACGACGGCGGCGACGGCACCTGGTGTGTGGCCGCCGAGTGTGACGACACCGACCCGAACATCTTCCCCACGGACGAGCCCGAGCTGGTCTGGTACGACGGCATCGACGACAACTGCGACGGTAACGACGGCGACCAGGACGGCGATGGCTTCTGGGCCGACGACTACCGCGAGCGCGTGGCCGCCTCCGGCAGCGGCCAGGCCCCCCTGCCCGTGCCCTCGGGCGCCGAGGGCGACTGCTGGGACGTGCCGCTGGCGGTGGAGCCCGCCCCGGAGGGCTACACGGCCCTCGCCGGCTTCACCCAGCCCGCCCCGGAGGAGGTCCACCCCGACGCGGTGGACGCCTGGTACGACGGCGTGGACCAGGACTGCGCCGGCGACGGCGACTTCGACCAGGACGCCGACGGCTACGACACGGACGCCTGGCCGGATCGCGAGGGGGCCCTGGGCGACGACTGCGACGATCTCGCGCCCGAGGTGCACCCCGGCCAGGTGGAGGGCTACTACGACGGCGTGGACGACAGCTGCACCGGCCGCGACGGCGACGCCGACGGCGACGGCTGGTGGGTCGAGGGCTACGAGGCGCTCGTGGCGGCCGCGGGCGGCGTCCCCCTGCCCGTCCCCGCCACCTGCGGCGGCGATGGCGCCACCGCCTGCGTCGGCGACTGCGACGACACCGACGCCGCCATCCACCCGGACCGCCTGGAGGACTGCGCCACCTCCGCCGACGACGACTGCGACGGCGACGCGGACTTCGACGACGACCCCGGCGACGCCATCGGCTGCACCGTCTACTACCTGGACGCCGACGCCGACGGCCACGGCACCACGCCCGGCGACTGCACCTGCGCGCCCAGCGGGGCCTGGAGCGCGCTCACCGGCGGCGACTGCGACGACGCCGACCCAGCCACCTGGCCCGGCGCCGAGGAGCACTGCGACGGCCACGACGACGACTGCGACGGCCTCATCGACGAGGACGACGCCGTAGACCCGCACTCCTGGTACGCCGACGGCGACGGGGACGGCTACGGTGACCCCGCCAGCAGCGTCACCGCCTGTGCCCAGCCCACGGGCCACGTCACCGACGCCACCGACTGCGATGACAGCGCCGCCGACGTCCACCCCGGCGCCACCGAGTGGTGTGACGGCATCGACCACGACTGCGACGGCCTGGTGAACGAGGACGACGCCGGCGACGCCATCACGTACTGGGACGACACCGACGGTGACGGCTGCGGCGACCCGGCCACCGCCGCCACCGCCTGCACGCCCCCCGCCGGCAGCAGCCTCGACGCCACCGACTGCGACGACGCCGATGCCAGCATCCACCCCGGCGCCGAGGAGTGGTGCGACGGGCTGGATCACGACTGCGACGGCCTGGTCAACGAGGACGACTCCGCCGACGCCCCCACCTGGTACGCCGACGCCGACGGCGACGGCTACGGCGACGCGGCGGTCCCGCGCCAGGCCTGCAGCCTGCCCTCGGGCCACAGCGCCGACGACACCGACTGCGACGACGCCCGCGCCCTCAGCCACCCCGGCGCCACCGAGTACTGCAACGGCGTGGACGACGACTGCGACGGCACCACGGACGAGCCCGACGCCGTCGACGCCCTCACCTGGTACCTGGACGACGACGGCGAAGGCTACGGCATCGCCACCGCCACCACCGCCGCCTGCAGCCTGCCGAGCGGCTACAGCGCGCTCGCCACCGACTGCGACGACGCCCACGCCGACGCCCACCCCGGCGCCACGGAGCACTGTGACGGCTACGACGACGACTGCGACGGCCTCGTGGACGAGGCCGACGCCGCCGACGCCCCCACCTGGTACATCGACTACGACCGCGATGGCTACGGCTCCCCGAGCTACACCGCGCGCGCCTGCAGCGCCCCCAGCGGCTACGTCGAGCCCGACACCGACTGCGACGACACCGACGCGAGCGTCTACCCCGGCGCCCCCGAGATCTGCGGCGACGGGGTGAACAACGACTGCGACGGCGGCTGGTTCGACGACTGCGGCTGGCTGGGAGACGTGGATCTGTCCACCGCCGACGCCATCCTCCTGGGCGAAGCGTCCGCCGACAACGCCGGCTACAGCCTGGCCACCGGGGGCGACTTCGACGGCGACGGCGCGCCCGACCTGCTGGTGGGCGCCATGGACAGCGACCTCGGGACCTACGACTCCGGCGCGGTCTACGTGGTGCGCGGCCCCGCCGCCGCCAGCACCACCAGCCTCGCGGGGGCCGTCGCCACCTTCATCGGCGAGGACTCGCGCGACTACGCCGGCACCTCCGTGGCCTGGGCGGGCGACACCGACGCCGACGGCTACGACGACGCCCTGATCGGCAGCCAGACCAGCAGCGCCTGGCTGGTCCTCGGGCCCGTCACGGGCGACCTCGACCTGTCCGACGCGGACGCGGAGCTGTACGGCTCCTCGTCCTACCTGGTGGGCTACGCCGTGGCCGGCGCCGGCGACACCGACGCGGACGGCTACGACGACCTGCTCGTGGGCAGCCAGAACTCCCGGGCCTACCTCTGGGAGGGCCCGGTCAGCGGCAGCCAGTCCACCTCGCACGCCGACGCCTATTTCTACTCCTGGTCCACCAACGACGGGACAGGCGAGGCCATCGCCGGGGGCGCCGACGTGGACGGCGACGGCCACGACGACGTGCTCATCGGGGCCCCGGGGGTCGACGCCACCGGCACCAACGCCGGCGCGGCGTACCTCGTGCTCGGGCCCATGCACGGCTCCGTGCTGCTGTCCTCCTCCGCCGACCTCGGCGTGTACGGCGAGTCCTCCTACGACGCCGCGGGCGTCAGCGTCGCCCTGGCCGGCGATGTGGACGGCGACGGCCTGCCGGACCTCCTGGTGGGCGCCACGGGGGACGACGACGGCGGATCGGGCGCCGGCGCCGCCTACGTGGTGGCGGGCACGAGCACGGGGAGCCTGAGCCTCGCCTCGGCCACGATGAAGCTCTGGGGCGAGGCCGCCGGCGACGCGGCCGGCTTCTCCGTCGCCGGCGTCGGGGATCTGGACATCGACGGTCTGGACGACCTGCTGATCGGCGCACCGTCCCACGACGGCGGGGCCACGGACGCGGGCGCGGCCTACCTGGTCCTGACCGGCGCCGACGGGAGCACGGCGCTGTCCTCCGCCACCGCCACCTTCCTCGGCGGGGTCACCGAGGACTACGCCGGCTACTGCGTCATCGGCGGCGGCGATCTCGACCTGGACGGCCTTCCCGAGCTGCTGGTGGCCGCGCCCTGGCAGGACTCGGCCGCCTCCAACGCGGGCGCGATCTACCTCTTCGAGGTCAGCGGCATATAGACTGGGCGCGTATGCCGCCCGCCACGCGCCACTACCACGTCGAGACCGTCCTCGGACGGGGCGCCTTCGGCACGGTCTACCGGGCGCGCTTCGAGGCCGAGCACGGCTTCTCCAAGCAGGTCGCCCTCAAGGTGCTGAACCCCCAGGTGCTCGATCTCGACGAGGTCGCCCGGCGCCTGCGCGACGAGGCCCGGGTGCTGGCCCTGCTCAGGCACCGCGCCATCGTGGGCGTGGACCGCCTGGCCAGCCTGGGCGGCCGCTGGGCCGTGGTCATGGACTACATCGAGGGCGTGGACCTCGGGCGCATCGTGCAGGCCACCGCCATCCCCCTGGGGCCGGCCCTCGAGATCGTCGGGGAGATCGCCGGCGCGCTGGACGCCGCCCTGCGCACGCCCGGCCCCGACGGGCGCCCGCTGAACGTGATCCACCGCGACCTGAAGCCCTCCAACCTCATGCTGACCGCCTACGGCGAGGTCAAGATCCTGGACTTCGGCGGCGCGCGGGCGGACTTCGGCGAACGCGAGGCCGACACCCAGCAGTTCACCGTGGGCTCCCTGGCCTACATGGCGCCTGAAAGGCTGGATTTCCGCGACAGCCCGGCCTCGGACGTCTACGCCCTGGGCGCCATCCTCTACGAGCTGGTCACCGGCGAGCGCTTCGGGCGCACCTCCCTGTCGCGGGAGCGCCACCTGGACAAGGTGGGGCCCGCGCTGGAGGCCTTCGCCTGCTGCCTGTCCGACCGGGATCCCGAGCCCGCCTACATGCTCGGCGCCATGCTGGCCCACGACGAGGCGGAGCGCCCCACCGCGCGCCAGGTGGAGCAGGCCTGCCTCGATCTCACCCGACAGCTCGACCACGAGCGGCTCCGGACCTGGGCGGAGGGGGTGGTGCCCGCCCTGCTCGCCGCCCGCAAGACCCAGGCCCCGGACGAGCTCACCGGCAGCCTGCTGTGCGAGGACAGCGACGCGCCCTCGGTGCTGCTGGGCGCCCTCGGCGCGGGCGCCTCCGGGCCCATCCGCGAGGAGGTCTCGGCGCCGCGCCCACCCATGCCGACCGAGCCCCCCGAGGCGGCCTCCGCGCCCCAGCCCGCCGCCGTCTCCACGCCCCTGGAGCGCCCGCCCGCGCCCCGGCGCACCCACGGGCTCACCCTCGCCCTGCTCGTCGTCGTGCTGATCCTCGCCACGGCCCTGGCTTGGGTGCTGCTGGGGCCGCGCTTCGGCGGTGATCCCCCGCTGGACGAGGTCACCTCGGCCCCGGAGGAGGCCCCGGAGGTGGTGCCCACTGAGCCCCCACCCGTCGAGCCCCCCACCGTCGTGACCTACACCCCCATCGCCGCGCGCCCCGCCGCGCCGGCACCAGCTCCCCCGCCTCCCCCCGCCCTGCCCCAGGTCCGCGTCACCGCCGAGGGCGACGCCGCCCGCGTGAGGCTCGTCTCTGCCGCAGCCCGTGGCACCCTGCCCGCCGCGCTGCCCGCCGGCAGCTACACCATCCAGGCCGACTTCAGCGACGGCGCCTGGATCACGGCCGGGAAGGTGGAGCTCTCGGAGGGCGGCGAGGCCGTCATCCGCTGCAGCGCGCGCTTTCTCAGATGCGGGGCGAAGTAGGGCCTCAACTGAGCACGACCATGCCCCTCGACCTCCTCCTCTCCGTCCCCATTCCGTCCCTGGTGACCCGCGACCCGGTCCTCATCCCGGACCTCGGCCTCGGCTACCTGGCCGCCGCCACGCGCCGCGCGGGCTTCTCCGTGGGCGTCATCGACTGGAACCCCAAGCCCACGGAGGCCGTCTACCACGCCCAGGTGGCGCGCCTCGCCCCCCGGGTGGCGGGGGTCAAGGCCTTCACGGTCAACATGCGCGCGGTGGTGCGCACCCTCGAGGTCCTGCGCGAGGCCCTGCCCGAGGCCATCCTGCTGGCGGGAGGGCCGCACCCCACGGTGGCCGAGCCCGCCCACCTCTTCGACGAGCTGCCGCACCTGGACCTCGCCCTGCGCGGCGAGGCCGAGGGTGCGCTGCCGAAGCTGATGGCACTGCTGCGCGGCATCGGCTGGCGCCGGGATCGCCTGCCCGAGCTGTCCGAGGCCTTCGCAGGGATCCCCGGGCTCGTCTGGCGCGACCAGGCCGGGGTGCACGCCAACGACACGGTGTTCGAGGACATCCGGGCGGTGGGGCTGCCCGCCTGGGACCTCATCGACCCCGCCCACTCCGCCCACTTCGCCATCGACGCCGAGGCCCACGCCCAAAACCCCCACCCGGCGCCCCTGCTGGCCACCCGCGGCTGCCCCTTCGCCTGCACCTTCTGCTGCGCGCACCACGTCAACAGCCGGGCGGCCCGCCGCCGGGACGTGGAGGAGTTCGTAGACGAAATCTCCTTCCTTCAGGCGCATTTCGGCACGACCCAGTTCGTGGTCACCGACTCTTCCTTCCTGCTGGACCGCGCCTGGGTGCGGCGCATGTGCGCGCTGATCCTGGAGCGCGGCCTCTGGCTGCGCTGGGAGTGCATCTACGAGGTCCAGGGCCGCCTCGATCCCGCCGGGGTGGACGAGCTGTTCGCCCTCATGCACCGCGCGGGCTGCCGCAAGGTGGCCTTCTCCCCCGAGACCGCCGCCCCGCGCATGATCCGCGCCATCGGCAAGCACTTCGACCCGGAGGCCCTGCGCGGGATCCACGCGGCGGCCCGCCGCCAGGGCATGGCCACCATGGGCTTCTTCATGGTGGGCCTGCCCGACGAGACACTGGAAGAAGTGGACACCACCATCGCCTACGCGCTGTCCGAGCCCTACGACCGGCGCTTCTTCACGCCCCTCATCCCCCTGCCGGGCACCGAGGTCTACCTCGATCTCCAGGCCCGCGAGGGCTTCGAGCGCATCGACTGGGCCGCCTACCGCTACGAGCGGCCGCCCTGGCAGCTGGGCCGGGCGCCCCACCACCTGCTGCGCCAGCGCCTAATCCGGGCCAACCTCATGGCGCACCTCGCGGAGACCCCGGGCCCGGCCAAGCTCCTCAGCCGCCGCCCCTGGGAGCCGGCCGCGAAGTACGCCATCCGCAGAACGCTGCGCTGGTAGCTACCCTTTGCGCCGGATCTTCTTGTCCCGGGGCGGCTCGTCCAGCATGAAGATCTCGGTGTCGTCGTCATCCTCGAGCATGGGCACCAGGGCGGGCGACTCGGCCGGGCTGCGCAGCAGGGGGAAGAAGGCCGGGGCCGCCTGCTGGAAGGTCTCGGCGTCGCGGAACCAGTGGTCTTCCTGGACGATGATGGGCGGCTCCTGCCCCCGCCAGGCCACGGTGCTGCTCTCGTAGATGAGGTAGTTGGCCCCGATCCGGCGGTAGCGCGCGCGGCTCTCGTAGACCTGTCCGTCGGCGGGCTGGCGCCGGATCTGGCGCACGAGCAGGGCCGATCCGGGCTGCTTGAGGACCACGAGATGGGCGCTCTGGTCGTTGTTGTGGGCGTAGCGCCCGCGGCGGCCGAGCACGACCCCCGACTGGCTGGTGTCGACGAACTCGCCGGCGCCGGCCTCGCGCCAGGCTTCCAGCAGGCGCCGCTGCACCATGGCCAGGGGCAGGGGCAGCCACAGCGGCGGCTGCACGAGCCCGGTGCGGGCGCGGAAGGCCTCGTCCCAGTCCTCGCCGTGGTGGTGCCAGAAGTAGTGGGTGGCGCCGATGTACTCGACCCGCAGGCCGTAGGACTGGCGCAGGCGCAGATCGGCGAGCACGGCGCGGGCCGAGGCCAGCAGCAGGGACTGGGCCTCGCCCAGGATGGGGATGGGAGACCAGGAGGAGCGGATGTTGAGCTTCCAGGCCTGGAAGGGATCGCCCGAGACCTGGACCGGGATGCCTCGCGGGCGGCCCCCGAGGGTGAGGTAGTGGACCTCGATCTCCTCCCCCTCCTTGATGGCCACCTGGTGCTCGGGCGGGAGCAGGGTGAAGCGCCCGCCGCCGGCCATGCGCCCGACCCCGAGCCCCGCCATGTGCAGGGCGCGCGCCAGCACCCCCTTGGCGATGGCCTCCCAGAAGGCGCCCACGCCCCGGAAGTTGAGCCCACGCTGGCCGCCCTTCATACGGTTGATGACCGGCGGCACCAGGGCCAGGGAGGACTGCCCGGCCAGGCTGATGGCGCCGGTGGTGGGGATGGTGCCCACCCCCGCGATGAAGGCCCGGTTGGTGTAGAGCCCCTCGGCGAGCTGGGCCTCGGTGAAGGACTTGAGCCGGCCATCCGCGTAGCGGGAGGCCACCCGCACCACGGTATCCCCCAACAGCCCCTCGCGGATGATCACCCGCGGGATGCGCACCAGGTAGCCGAGCATGCCCTTGGTCTTGGAGGTGAGATCCGCCGTGAAGAAGTGCCCGGCCCCGGGGCCGCCCGCGGCGTGGCTGGAGATGGACTGCCACTGCCCGTCGAAGGCCACCAGCGAGATGCGCGCGGGCACCACCACGCCGCGCTTGGTGAAGTACCGCATGAACTTGCGGATCACCCGGCGCTCGGCGTACCGCCGGAGCCCGTCCAGCCAGTCGAAGCGGGTGAGCAGGCCGCTCATCTGGGCGTAGGCCCAGCCCGGCACCCCGGAGAAGACCGCGTTGTCGGCCGCGGTGCCCGCCGGGTAGCAGCAGATGGCGCGGATGTAGGGGTACAATCCCTGGAACGCGCGCTCCTGGGAGGCCTGGGCCAGCCCGGAGAGGTCGAAGCCCGGAGGCCGCAGCACCACCCGGTGGGGCAGCAGGGTGGCGAGCACGGCCAGGCGCAGGATCGGATCCGTCCGCGGCAGGCGCGCCTTGCGGGTGACCCGGTCGGGGTGCGGATCACGGCGCAACATGCGCTCCAGCCGCGCGCGCAGCACCCAGATGGCCACCATGGTGGCCTCGGTGGGCTCGATGCCCTGGCCCGTGGGCAGGGGCTCCAGGAAGGCGGCCCGCAGGCGGTCGGGGATGCTGGCCAGATCCGCGGGGGTGACCGCCGAGGTGTCGATGGCGCCCGGCCGCTGGGAGACCAGATCCGGAAAGAAAGCCCAGAAGGCCGCGGTGAGGACGTGGTGGTCGAGGGTGCCGTCGCCGCTGAGCACCATGAGATCCAGCGGGCGGCCCTCGGAGGCGGCCTCGCGCAGGGCATCGCGGATGGCCGTGACCGACTCGACCCGGTCGGGCCTGGTGTCCACCCGGCGGACCTCCCAGCCCGCCTTCTCGATGGCCGAGAACAGCCCGCGCGGGACCTTGTACATGCGCAGCGGGTGGCAGACCGCGATCAGGATCCCCGGGGCGCGATCCTGATGCATGGCCGAACGGATGTAGACCTCGAGGTGCTCGGGACCCAGATCCTGCGGCACTCCTGGAGGTGGCGAGGCCAACAGCAGGCTGGTGTGTCCGCCCGAGCCCTGGGGCGACGGCGACACGGGGGCCGCCTCCTGGACCGCGCCGGAGGAGGGGCGCTCGTCGGATGGCAGCTTGGGATGGGAGGGCTCCGGCATGGGAGGTCCTCTATCTTCCCAGGAGGGCGGCGCACCAGCGCCAGGGCTCGACGGGCGACAGGAGGAGCTCCAAGCCTGGATTCGAGGATTCCAGCTCCCGCCTCGGGGCATTCGGGCCCAGCGGCGCCGGTGGCCCTGACCCGGGACGAGCCCCTCGAAGTCGCCCAGGCGCGCCAGGCGAGGTCGCGCTCGGCCGTGCGCCAGCCGCGCATCTGCCCGCGGGCACGGAACAAAGGAAACTCGCTTTCACCCTTGCGTTGCCTGGTTCGAGCGGCGGAGTGGCCGTGGGCGGGAGGTGTCCGCCGGGCAGATCCATGTCAATGTGCTTTGCACACGCCGTCAACTGATCCAGCGCAGCAACCACGGAGGCCCCAGTGAAAGGCAGAATCCTGATCATCGATGACGAAGCCGAGATCCGGCGCAACCTGACCTTCGGCTTGATGCAGGAGGGCTACCACGTCGTAGCCTGCCCCGACGGCGTCTCGGCCATCCACGAGCTGCACCTCTCCCGGGAGCGCGGGGTGTCATACGACTGCCTGGTCACCGACATCTTCATGCCGGACATCGACGGCCTCAAGATCCTCAAGGTGATCAAGGCCCAGGTGCCCGAGATCCCGGTGGTGGTCATCACGGGCTTCGGTGACATCACCCTCGAGTTCCAGGCCCTCTCCGAGCCCAACACCGCCTACCTGGACAAGCCCTTCGAGATCCCCGACCTCGTCGCAGCCATCGAGTCGCTGACCCCCGGCCGCGGCACCCTGCCGGCGGTGCCCGAGGCCGACCCGCCCGCCCGCGAGTCCCACACCGCCTACCTGACGGTCAACATCACGGACCCAGACCGGAGCTTCGAGGTCTTCCAGGAGCTGTCGGCGCTGGAGGGCGTGCAGACCTGTGACGCGGTGCGCGGCGACATGGACATCATCCTGCTGGCGCACGCGCCCAGCCGGGAGGCCATCGAGAATTTCTTCCAGCGGGTGGCTGCCATCGAGGGGCTGCAGGTCGCCTCGTGCTCGGAGCTCGACCGGCCCCGCCTGGATCGCGACATCGCGAGCTTCGTCGAAACCTATCGCCAGGCTGTCAAGCAGCATCCCGGCGGCCGCAAGGCGGCTGGCGTCAGCAGCTACTTCATCGTCGACATCGAGCCCGAGGCGGTCCAGAAGATCTTCACGGCGGTCTTCTTCCTGGACGAGGTGCTGTTCTGCGACGTGGTCGATGACGGCCGCAAGCTCGTGGGGCTCATCACCGACATGCAGGCCGTGGGCCGCCCGACGCGGATCATCGAGCGGATCGGGGAGATCGACGGCGTGCTGCGCGTACGCGAGGCGCGCGTCGTCGAGCTGCTCGGCGACTGGTAGCGCCCGCGGGGTGGAGCGCAGGCCCTCCCGAGCCCCCCCCCCAGTTCACCTGATTCCAGGAGTCATGGACCATGAGCAACGCCGATCACGACGGCCACGGGAAGGCGAACGAGAGCTTCACCACCCGCCTCTGGCGCTACGACGACGCCCCTGGGGAGCTGATCCCCCTGCTGCAGTCCGCGCAGGACCACTTCGGCTACATCCCGCGCCGGGCCATCAAGCACATCGCGGCGGCCACGAGCATCCCCGAGTCCACCATCTACGGCGTGATCACCTTCTACGCCCAGTTCCGCCTGCAGCCCATCGGGCGCTTCCTGCTGCGGGTCTGCGATGGCACAGCCTGCCACGTGTCCCAGGCCAAGATGCTCATCGAGACGGTGGAGGACGAGCTGGGCATCGAGGTGGGAGGCACCTCCGAGGACGGGCTCTTCACCCTGGTCACCGTGGCCTGCCTCGGCTGCTGCTCGCTCGCACCCGTCATGATGATCAACGACGAGACGCACGGGAACCTCTCGCCGGCGGCCGTGCGCAAGCTGCTGCGCGCCCACCGGCGCGCCGCGAAGGCACAGGGTGAGGTGGGCGCCAGGACGGCGCGCGCAGACGCCACCACCTGAGGACGGCACGGGCCCGCGGCCGGCTCCGAGGCTGCAGGGTGATCCCGATCTCCCGGAGCAGCGAGGGTCGCCATGAAGAGAATCGTCGTCGGAATGGGAACATGCGGCCTGTCCTCGGGCGCACAGGCGGTGCACGACCGGCTGGCCGAGCTGGCGGCCGCCCACCCGGACAGCTGCGCCTTCGGCATCACCGGCTGCATCGGGATGTGCTACCGCGAGCCGCTCGTGGAGGTCCGCGAGGGGGCGCGGCGCACCATCTACGGCGGCGTGGACCCCGCGCTCGCCGCCACGATCTTCGAGCGGCACGTCCTCGGTGATCAGGTGGTGGTGGAGGCGGTGGCCTGGTCGGTGGATGCCGACGGCGCCACCGGCGGGCCCGAGCAGGGCTTCCTGGATCCCCAGGAGCGCATCGTGCTGCGCAACTGCGGCTGGATCGATCCCGAGTCCCTGGACGACTACCTCGAGACCGGGGGCTACGAGGCGGCTCGCCGGGCGCTGACCGCCATGACGCCCACGGAGATCGTGGCCGAGGTCAAGGCCTCCGGCCTGCGCGGGCGCGGCGGCGCCGGCTTCCCCACCGGCCTCAAGTGGTCCTTCGCCGCCGGCTACCACGCGGATCGCAAGTACGTGGTCTGCAACGCCGACGAGGGCGACCCCGGCGCCTTCATGGACCGCTCGGTGCTGGAGGGCGACCCCCACGCGGTGCTGGAGGGCATGCTCATCTGCGGTCGGGCCATCGACGCCCACCACGGCTACATCTACTGCCGCGCCGAGTACCCCCTGGCCATCCGGCGGCTCACCATCGCCATCGAGGCGGCGCGGGCGCGGGGCCTGCTGGGGGCCGACCCCTTCGGCACGGGCTTCTCCTTCGACATCAAGATCAAGCAGGGCGCGGGGGCCTTCGTCTGCGGCGAGGAGACCGCCCTGTTCGCCTCCATCGAGGGCGAGCGCGGCATGCCCCGCATCCGGCCGCCCTTCCCGGCCGAGAAGGGCCTCTGGCAGCGCCCCACCAACAACAACAACGTCGAGACCTACGCCAACATCCCCTGGATCATCACCCGGGGCGCGGCCGCCTACCGCGGCTACGGCACCGAGAAGAGCCCGGGCACCAAGGTCTTCGCCCTGGCCGGCCACGTGAACAACACCGGCCTGGTCGAGGTGCCGATGGGCACGCCGCTGGGGACGATCATCTTCGAGATTGGCGGCGGCATCCGGGG
>JBDRKM010000121.1:0-12748 GCA_043814015.1 Pseudomonadota bacterium | reverse complement strand
GGGCCGCCGGCGTCCTCCCAGGCGGCCCGGGCGCCGGCGCCGCAGCCGAAGCGCTTGGCCCAGGCCCGCCCGGCGCCGTAGGCGAAGCTGGCCTCGCCTGCGCATGCGGGCCCGCAGCGCAGGGTGGTGGTGGTCGCCACGGGCGCCTTGTGGCCCTTGAGGACCGAGTCCTCTCCCCGCAGCCGGCACCAGGCGGCGTGCAGGTCGGGATCGTCCTCGAGATCGCGCGGGTCCAGCCCGCGCTTGATGCACTCCCAGGGCGCGGCCCGGAGCAGGGACGTGGCCACCTCGGGCCGCCAGGCGGCGCAGCTCTGGCCGATGGCGTCGCAGCTCCGGGCCAGCAGGGCCTGGAAGGTGGCCACGCTGCAGCCGCCGGGCGCGCGCCAGACGTTGCCCCAGGCCTGCTGCAGGCAGGGGTCCAGGAAGCTCTGGGCCTCGGCCGGGTCGCTCACCGCGGCCAGCACGTCGGCCGCCAGCGGCGGGACCACCGCCCCGGCGCAGGTCACGCCCGCCAGCTCGATGAGGTGATCGCGGCGGCAGAGCCGTGGCTCGTCGGGCTCCTCGGCGAGATGGGCCACCAGCGCCGGGGCCGCGCCGGGGAAGGCCGACGGCCCCGAGGGGGCGTCCCGCTCGCAGACGGAGCGGCCGATTCGCCGGTCCGGGGCCCCGTGCCACTCCAGGGTGCGCAGGGCGAGCCCGCCCGCGCCGAGGCCGAGGGCCACGATGAGCGCGGCCGCGCGCAGCGGCCGCCAGACCACGGCGGCCTGGGCCGCGGCGGCGCACAGCGCCAGGGTGGGCAGCAGGGGTGAGAGGTAGCGCAGGCCGAGGAAGTTGGTGACCAGCCGATCGCTGGGCCCGTACCAGGCGCCGTGGCGCCAGGCGTAGGCGGCCAGCAGCGCCCCGAGGGCCAGGGGCGGGTACAGCGCGGCGCCGCGACGAGCATGTGGTGCGTCGGCCAGGGGCTCCCGCCCGCGGACCAGCGCCGCCGCCAGGACGCCTCCCAGGGCCAGGGCCCACAGCCCGTACCAGTAGGTCGCGCCCCACAGGGCCCCCGCCTGCCCAGGGGGCAGGGTCGGCCACAGGGCGCGCGCCAGCTCGCGGCCCGCCACGAAGCGGACGAACTCCCCCAGCCCGGGCAGGGCGTGCGCGGCGGCCGGGGCGGCCAGGGTCCCCAGCAGATCGGGCCGGTGCGCCAGGTAGGCCCACCACGGCCCCAGCCCCAGCGCTGTGCCCAGCACGAAGGCGGCGCCGCTGGTCCACCCCCGCGGCCGCCAGAGCGCCAGCACGAGCAGCACGGGCAGGGCGTGGGCGGAGGTGTAGCAGTACCAGGCGCCCAGGCCGGCCACGAGGCCGGCGGCGCCGGCCCAGGCGGGCGCCCGCGGGGAGGCCGCGCCGCGGACCAGCAGCCAGGCCGCCAGCACGGAGAAGACCATGGACTCGGCGTGGTTGCCCCAGCCGATGAGGCTGAGCTGGCGGAACACCGCCGGGCTGCCCAGCATCGGGGCGAGGAAGGCCAGGGCTCCCCGTGCCCCCGCCGCCCGCCAGGCCAGGGCGGCGCCGGCCACCAGCAGCGCGACGTGGAGGGCCGCCGGGATCAGCTTGAAGGTCTGCACCGTCGGCGGCAGCACCGAGAAGAGGCCCGCGCTCAGCAGGGCGTCGGCGGTGCAGCCCCCGCAGAAGGGCTGGTACTGCAGATCCCAGATCCGGTCGAGGTGGCCGCAGGCGATGAGCACGCCGGCCCGGGCGTTGATGGCCTCCTCCCAGTGCAGGTGGTCGTAGGGGCCGACGTAGACGTCCAGGCCGGTGGCCACCAGCTCCAGCGCCAGCAGCGCCAGGACGGCCCACAGCCAGGCGGAGTGCCCGCGCCGCTCCTGGGGGTCGCCCATCGGTGGGCCGCTAGAAATAGTAGTGCAAACCCAGCCCCGGGGCAGAGGACCAGGTGGCGATGCCGGTGGGCTTGCCCAGATCGATGCAGATGCCCCAGTCGGCGGAGATGCCGAGGTTCTCCAGGCCGAAGAAGAAGAACTGCACACCCAGGCCCGGCTGGATCCGCAGCGCGTTGGCCCCCTCGATGCTGTTCCAGCCCAGCCCGGCCTCGGCGTAGAGGTTCATGTTGTCCTCGGCCACCAGCGCGTACAGCAGGCGCGCACCGCCGCTCACGCCGTCCGTGGTGGTGGCATCACCGTCGGCCAGGAAGCCGGCGGCCAGCTCCACCTGCAGGTTCATGACCTCGTTGGGCATGGGCAGGCCGTAGCGCAGGGCGATGGAGGGAAACCCGCCGATCTGCTCGGTGAAGCCGACACCGAAGCGGTTGCGGAGGTCCTTGGCCTGGGCGGCCGGCGCGGCGAGGAGCAGGGCGGAGCACAGCAGGGCGGCGAGGGGAGCGTGACGCATGGGGTCTCCCGGGGGAAAGGGGGACGCGGGGGAGGGCGATGGTCCTATCTTCCCACCCCGTGTGGCGCCTCCCCGTGGACGATCAGCGCGGTGGCGGGCTCCTCGACGCCATCCACCGTGAGCTGGGCGTTGCCGCGCTCCCAGGTGCGCAGGGGCCAGCCCACGGTGGCGCGGGCGATGAGGCGCTCGAACGGCAGCAGGTGCTCCCAGGGTTCGGTCTGGACGGTGTGGGGGGACAGGCGGATGGTGGCGCTCACGGGGAGGTCGGGCGCGAGGTCCACCCCCAGGCGCGGGCTCTCCCAGCGCAGCGCCGCGCGGTGGCCGACGCGGACCTCGTCGCCGCCCGTGAGCCAGCAGAGGGCGGCGTCCCCCACGGTGCGCACAGCGAGGGTGTGGTGCATGCCGAACAGGTAGACCTCGGTGCGCGGCGGGCGGACGCCGGGCCAGGTGTCGCTGCTCTGCCGGACCAGCATGCCCTCCCCGCGCAGGAGCCCGCCCTGCTCACCCGCGCGCCAGGCGCCCGTGATCTCACCCAGCGGCACGGGGGCTCCCAGCTGCCACTGGCGCGCACCCTCCACCAGGGTGGTGGGGGGTAGCTCCGGGAGCCCTGGGGCCAGGTGCAGCGTGGCGTCCAGGGCCTCGCGTCCTTCGCGGATGTCGAGGGTCCAGGTGCCGTTGCTTCGATCGAGGTGATCCTGGTCCAGCCGCAGCTCGCCGCGGTCGGGCTCGAAGCGCACGAGCTGGGGAGGGACCGTGCGATGCAGCACCACCGCGGACTCGCGGGGCGGAAAGATGGTCACCTGGAGGTCGGCCTGCCCGCGCAGCAGGCCCGTGTTGGCCTGGGACACGCTGGCCTCGATCAGCAGGCCATCGTCGGTGGCGGCCACCAGCTCCCAGGTCTCGCGCCAGGTCAGGCGCGCGCTGGGGGCGGCGGCGCAGCCGGCGAGCAGCAGGGCCCACGGTGCCGCGTGCGCGTTCATGGCGCCACCGGAGCGCAGGGGATCTCACGGGGGCGTCGCGCCAGGGCCGCGTCGAGCTCGGGATCGGCGCTGTGGGCCAGGGGCTCGGGCAGGGCCTCGCCCGGACAGGGCAGGGCGCCCTGGTCGCGCGCCATGTTCAGACGATCCTCGTACAGGGCCAGGCCGGTCTGCTGGCAGGCCGTGCGCCAGGGGGGGGCCACCGCCTCGCAGGCGCCGCGATCCAGGATGGGCTGGCGGTCGAGCAGCGCGCGGAAGGTGGCCGAGGCGGCGCGCTGGTCGCCCCTCGGCAGGCCCACCCGCGCGGTCTCGGCGGCCAGGGCGTCGAGCACGGCGGGACTGGCCGGACCCGCCCCCGCGGGCAGCCAGTGGGGCATGGACATGGCGAGCAGATGGATGCGGCAGTCGTCCTCGAAGGCCCCTGCGCGGGCGCAGGCCGCGGGATCGTCGCGGCGTTCGCCCACCTGGAAGGCGCACTCGTCCCGGCTCTCCCGAGTGGCGAGGCCCTCGCAGCGGGCCAGCAGGGCCGCGGTGGGCTCGCCCTCGCGGCCGGCCAGGGCCTCCACGGCGCTCAGCGAGCAGTCGTCGGCCAGGCTGGGGGTCGCGAGGTCGGCGCAGCGTCTCCACGCGGCCTCCGGATCGCGGGCGACCAGCTCCATGGCCTCGAGGTAGCGGGTGTGCTCCCGCGAGCCGCCCGCTCCGCAGGCCACCAGCGCCCCGAGGAGCGGCGTCAGCCTCACCCCACGACCTCCACCTCATCGCGGGCGGTGTCGGCGAGCAGATCGCGCAGGCTCGCCACCCGCTCGTCGTCGCCCTCCCACAGCCCCATGAGCTGGGCGCACAGGTCCCGCGCGCGGCGGAAGGCGCCCACGAGGTCGCCGGTGATGTCCGTGCCGCTCTCGATGGCCTCCCCGATGCGTGCCAGCGGCTGGCCCTCGGCCCACATGCGCCCCAGCGGCATCAGGTCCGGGCAGAAGTCGGTGGTCAGGCCCGTGATGCGCTCGGCCTCCCGCACCGGGGCGCTGACCCGCACCCGCGTGACCGCGCGGGCCAGGCTGCGCAGCTCGTCGTCCACGGGGGCCTGCAGGAAGGTGCCGCGGGGCAGGTCCTGGACGATGCCGCACAGCAGCCCGAACAGCCGCGGGGGGGACAGCGGCTCCAGGACGCCCGCCAGGAACAGCTCCGCCACGAAGATCTCGGCGATCTGGAGGTGCAGCAGGGCGCGGGCGCCGGCGTTGAAGCCGAGGTTCTCGTCGAGGTAGCCGATCTCCTGCAGGAAGAAGACCCGGCGCTGGAGATCGAGCCAGCAGCGCTCGCGGCCGGAGATGGCTTTCTCCTTCAGGCGCACGAGGGTGCGGGCGCGCTTGCGCAGGGGGGGCGGCATGCGCTCGGGGGGCGGCAGGGGCACGCCCTCGGCCAGGCGCAGCTCGTGGCGCAGACGGGACTCCATGCGGGCGCTGCCGTCGTCGGCCTCGTCGCAGCGCTGGGACTGCTCGAAGGCCAGGAAGGAGCGCTGCACCAGCTCCCGGATGCGCTCCAGCGGGTGGCGGTCCAGCAGGTGGACCACCGAGTAGAAGGAGAGGTTGAAGGCGGAGTGGACCTTCTCGGGCGCGGCGGTGCGGTAGCCGTTGATGAGCCCGCGCACCTGCCCGTAGTCCCAGGGGTCCATGCGGATGACCACGTGGCCGACCTCGTCCATGCCGCGGCGGCCGGCGCGGCCGGCCATCTGCATGAACTCGCGCACCGTCAGGGGGGCCACGCTGCGGCCGTCGTACTTGGCCAGGCCGTCGAAGACCACCGTGCGCGCGGGCATGTTGACGCCCAGGGCGAAGGTGGAGGTGGTGTAGAGCACGCGGATCAGGCGCTGCTCGTACAGGCGCTCCACCAGGCCCTTGAGCTGCACGTGCAGGCCCGCGTGGTGGAAGCCGACGCCCTGCTCGTACAGGCGCCTCAGCCGGGGCTCCAGGACGCTCTGGCCCCAGTCCCGCTCGAAGGCGTCCAGCTCGGCGATGCAGCGGCGGCGCTCGTGGCCGTCGAGCAGGTGGGGCCCGCGTTGGGCCAGGCCGAAGGCGAAGGTCTCGGCCAGCCGGCGGCTGAACACGAAGTAGAGGTAGGGGGACAGCTGGCGCTCGATGGCCTTGAACACGTCGAAATGGCGCGTGGGAGGCTGGTCCGGGGCCCGGGAGGGATCGCCATCGCCGTCGCGTCCGCGGCGCCCGTGCTGGCTGCGGCGATCCCGGAATGGGCGCCGGTGCCCACCGCGCTCGGTGGCGCGCTCGGCCTTGCGCTGCTTCTTCCACTTCTCGAAGGCCTGGTCGTACGCGGCCGGCTCCTGCAGCCCGCCGGCGCGGTCGAAGAGGTGCAGCTCCAGCGGGACCGCGCGGCGCTCCTCGTGGATCACGGCCAGGGGCTGCCCGCGCACGTCGCCCAGCCAGGCCGCGAAGTCCTCGGCGTTCGACAGGGTGGCCGAGAGCCCCAGCACCTGCACGTGGGGCGGCAGGTAGATGAGCAGCTCCTCCCAGGTGGTGCCCCGTTCGCGGTCGTCCAGGAAGTGGATCTCGTCGAGGATCACGTGGCGCAGGCCCGGGGGCATCTCATCGACCAGGAGCATGTTGCGGAGGATCTCGGTGGTCATCACCAGGCAGGGGGCCTCGCGTCGGATCACCAGGTCGCCGGTCACCAGTCCCACCTGCTGCTCGCCGTGCAGGCGCGTGTAGTCGCGGAACTTCTGGTTGGAGAGGGCCTTGATGGGGGCGGTGTAGATCACCTGGCGCCCGGCCTCGAGGGCCTCGGCCACCATGTGATCGGCGATGACGGTCTTGCCGGTGCCCGTGGGGGCGCAGACCAGGACGCTCTGGCCCGCGTCCAGGGCCTGGATGGCCTGGACCTGGAAGGGGTCGAGCGTGAAGGGGGGGGTGCTCATCGGTGGGATCGGGCGCTCCGTGGCGGGTTGGGCGTGGCTCGGAGCCCGCGTTAACCCGCCCAGGATCCCAGGGAGCGCGCCATGTTCGTCCAGCCCGGTGTCTTCTTCTTGATCCTCGGCAGCGCGCAGGTCCTCGCGGACGACCCCCTCAACGCGCCGCCGCCCGCGCCGGTCGCCCCGGAGCGCTTCCACTACGCCGGCCCCGCCGGCCAGGCCGAGCTGACCGCCGACGAGATCGCGGCCCGCGTGGCCGAGGACCGCGAGGCGCGCCACCTCGTGTGGCAGGACGGCTGGCCTGCCTGGCGTGCCTGGTCCGAGGTGCCCGCGGTCGAGGAGGCCCTCTCCCACCTTCCGCCGCCCCTGCCACCGCCCTTGCCCACGGCCGCCCGTGCCGCGGCGGCACCACCCCCGGTACCCGCGGCGGTCCCCGCGCCGGTCGAGCCCGCGCCCGCCGAGCCTCCTCCGGCCGAGCCTCCGCTGGCCGCGGTCGCCCCCGAACCAGGCCCCGCGCCTGGCTGCTGCGGCGCTCCCAAGCTCGTCCGCGTGGGCGGTGAGGTCTGGTTCAACTTCGCGGCGCCCCACCTCGAGTCCGCCGGTTCGGAGCAGGAGGGCCAGTTCGAGCCCACCTTCGCCATCCGGCGCGCGCGCCTCAAGGCCGCCGTCACCTTCGGCCACGGCATCTCGGGCCGGTTCGCCGCCGACTTCCCGCAGAGCGGCAGCAGCAGCGAGTACAGCGTGGACATCCAGAACGTCTACGACCGGCTCGCCGCCGTGGAGGGCAGCTCCGGCGCCGACGACGAGGACCCGACCGTCTCGGTGCGCGACTACCCCAAGGGCTGGGCCACGGTCATGAAGGACGCCTACCTGGACTGGGAGCTCGGGAACGACCACCACCGGGTGCGCGCCGGCCTGCAGAAGCCCATCTTCGGAACGCGCGACTTGTTCGACGACTTCGAGAACCTCTTCATGGGCGGCGAGGCGGCCTACAAGAGCCTGGCCTGGCGCGCGGGCCTGGAGGACACCCGCGACGTGGGCCTGGCCTACCGGCTCACGCCCGTCGAGGCGTTCACCCTCGACGCCCAGGTCCTCAACGGCACCGGGGACGGCGATCTGGACGACAACGCCGGCAAGGACTTCTCCGCGCGGGCGTCCGTGGCGCTGCCCGCCGGGGTCAGCGCGCAGGTCTCGGGTCTGTACGGCATCCGGGGCGAGGACGAGCAGGAGAGCCTGCGCCAGCTCGACGCCTCCCTCCGCTGGGACGTGGCCTTCTTGCGCCTGCTGGCCGAGGGCCTCTCCGGCAGGGTCGTGCAGGGCGAGCAGGCCACCCCCTTCCTGGGCGCCGACTTCGTCGCCATGGCGGTGTTGCCCATCGAGAGCGAGCGCTTCGAGCGCTTCGACATCACCGCTCGGTACATGTTCTTCGATCCCTGGGTCGAGGAGGGCGAGGACACCGTCCCCGACGCCTCCTACATCCTCGACGCGGGCGCGTTCCTGCACTGGCGGGTCGGGGAGCAGCAGCGGGTGGTCACGGGCGTGGTCTACGAGAACCTCACCACCCAGGACCTGGACGCCCCCGTGGAGCACGGCCTGACCGCGCAGGTCCTCTGGTACTTCTAGGGGGCGGCATGGGCGGCATCTCGCGCAACCTGATCGGGAGCATGACCGTGCTCCTGGTGGCGCTCGTGGCCCTCGGGATGGCGCCCTCCCATCCGTGGGCTGCGGCGGGCCTCGGTGGGCTGGCCGTCTTCAGGCTCGTGGTGCTGGTGCGGCAGTGGAAGCTGGGGCGCGCGCAGACCACGCGCCGCCGTCCTCCTGGGTCCTGAAGCGACATGACCCGCCCCCGGGGGGGCGGGCCGCGTGAGCCTGCGAGGGCGCTACTGCTGGATGATCGCTTCGGTGGGGCAGACCTCGGCGCAGTTACCGCACTCGGTGCAGAGGTCCTGGTCGATCACGTAGATGTCGCCGTCGGGGCTCTCGGAGATGGCCTCGACCGGACACTCGGCCGCACAGGAACCGCAGGCGATGCACTCATCGGTGATCTTGTACATGGATTCTCCCGGTAGTTCGCTTTCGCTGGTTGGAGGGGGAGGGAGCGTTGAAAGGGTCACGGTGCTTATCTGGAGCCCGGGGGGCAGTCAACGCGGGGAGAGCCTCTGCGCCGATCCCGGTCAGCTGCACGCTCCTGGCCCTCGGTTGAAGGGCCGGCGCGCCGCCGGTATGCTCGCGTTGCCGCGGAGGTCCCGTGTCTTCATCCCCCCACCGGCGCCCGATCGAGCCTGGCGCATGGCGCTGGGCCGGCCTGCTGGCTGCCCTGCTGCTGGCCGCCGCCCTGGGGGCCTGGCTGCTGCCGCCTGACGGCGTGCTGGCGGGCTGCGAGCGCGATGGCCACTTCCAGCGCATGGGGCAGGTAGCCTGCGGGCTGGTCCCGGCGAACGCCCCCTATGGGCCGCTGCTGCCCTGGATGGGCGCCGCCCTGACCCCGTTGGCGGGGACGCCGTACCTGGCCGGACGCCTGCTCGGGCTGCTGTCCCTGCTGGGGATGGTCGTCGTCACCTGGCGGGCAGCGCTGCGCTTCGGAGCGGGGGCCGGTGCGGCCGCCCTCGCCGCAGCCCTGGTGGCGCTCAACCCGCACCTCCTGCTGTACGGCACCATGGCCTGTACCGACATGCCGGCGAGCTTCCTGTGGTTGCTGGCGTTGTACTTTGCCGCTGGGGTCGTGGACGCGCCGGCTGGGGTGTGGCGCCCGGGGGTGGCGGGTGCCTGCGGGGCGCTGGCGGTGTTGGTGCGGGTGCAGTGGCTGCCGCCGGTGGTGGTCCTGGGAGGGCTGCTGGTGCTGCTCCTCCCGGCTGGGGGGCGTCGGCGCCTGGGATGGGTGTGCCTCTTCCTGACCGCGGTGCTCTTGCCGCTGGGGATCGCCATCGCCCTCGGTCGCCGGCACTACCCCGACCTGCAGGGCGTGATCGGGGAGTACCTGGGGGGGCTGGCCTTCTCCCGGGCGGCGCCGAGACTGGGCGCGCTGGCGACGGGTGACGCGCCCGTGGCGGGCGCTCCGGGGCTGGCGGCGCGCCTGGGCTGGGGGGCCTGGCTGGCGGTGCGCGTCAGCGGCGGGCTGCCCCTGCTCGGGCTCGGGGGAGCCCTCTGGGTCGGGCTGCGCCACCGCCTCTTCCCCTGGCGCGCGGCGCTGCTGGTGGCGCTGGCCTCGGGGGCCTGCTGGGCGGCCACGGCCTGGTCCCACCCGCCGCCCGACCTGGGCGCTGGTCGCTTCTTCCTGGCCCTGGTGGCGCCTGGGGTCGTGGTGGGCGTGCTGCTGGGCGCGGGGGCGCTCCGGCGGCGGGCGCGTTGGGCCGCCGCGGGGTTGCTGCTGGCGGGGGCCGGTGGGTTCCTCGTCGCGGAGCTCTCTGCGCTGCGCGGGATCGCGTCACGGCCTGCCTGGCCGGGTGGGCCGGCCCTGCCCAGGCCCGAGGATCGCGCCTCGGACACGGATCGGGCGGCGCTCGCCGCCGGGCGCGCCCTGCTGGCGGCGGAGGACGTGGGCTGCACGCCGGTCTACACCAACTACCACAACGCCGCGGCGCTCTTCCGCGATGCCCGCTTCCTGGGCGCAGGCTCGGACGCCGCGCACCTGGACACCCTGCCCGGCCCTGTGCCCGCCGGGCGCGCGTGGCTGCTGTGGGTTGCCCCGCCCGGCGCAGCGGGCCTGGTGGCACCCCGGGTGGCGGGTCTCGGTGCCCAGGCGCAGGCCGTGGGGGAGGGCGTCTCCGTCTGGCTGCTGGCGCCGGAAGCGTCGGGGGGAGGCCGATGAGCGGCCTGCCGCCCCTCCTGCTGGAGGGCGTGCGCCTGGCCCTGCGCGTGGTGGCCGCCCTGGCGGCCCTGCGCTTCGGCTGGCAGGCCCTGCGCGCCCTGCGCGGGAGCGACCCGCCGCCGCCCCCGTTGGAGGCCGCACCCGAGGTGCTGGTCCAGCTCCCCGTACGCGATGAGGAGGCCGTGATCGGGCGCCTGCTGCGGGCGACGTGCGCCCTCGATCACCCGCGGGATCGGCTGCGCATCCAGGTCATCGACAGCTCCGCCCCGGCCGCTCGGGCGCGCACCGCGGCCCTCGTGGAGGAGCTGGCCCGCGCGGGCGCCCCCATCGCGTTGATCGAGCGGGAGCAACCTGAGGGCTTCAAGGCCGGCTCCCTGAACGTGGGGCTGGCCCGGGATTCGGCCCCCTTCGTGGCGGTCCTCGACGCCGACGCCTCGCCCCCGCCCGACTTCCTGGCCCGGTCGCTGCCCTACTTCGCCGACCCCGAGGTGGGCTTCGTCCAGGCGCGCTGGAGCTTCTCGGGCCGCGACGCCAGCATGCTGACCCGCCTGCAGGCGCTGGTGCTCGACGGGCTCTTCGTCACCGGCCACGCCCCGGGGGAAGCGGCGGGTTTCCACGGCAGCGGCGGGATCCTGCGACGCGCCAGCCTCGACGCCGTGGGCGGCTGGCGCCCGGAGGCCCTGACCGAGGACCTGGACCTCACCGTGCGCCTCGGCCTCGCCGGCTGGCGCGGGGTCCAGCTGCGCGGCCTGGCCGTGCCCTGCGACCTCCCCGCCGACATGGGGTCTTTCCGCCGCCAGCAGCGCCGTTGGGCCTTCGGCGCGGGCCAGGCTCTGCGCGGCCTGGGCTGGCGCGTGCTGCGCGCGGAGCTGCCCCGCGGGCGGCGTCTGGCCCTGCTGCTGCGCCTCGGACGGCATGCCCTCTACCCCCTGCTGCTGGTGAACGGCCTGGCGGTCCCCTTCACCACGCTCTGCCACCTCCGCACGCCCCTCTTCTACGGTGTCGGCGTGAACCTCGGGTTGCTCGCGGCGCTGCTGCTCGCCCTGGTCGCCCGGGTGCTGGTGGCGGAGGCCCGGGGTGGTGGGCGGCCCCTCGACGCCCTCCTGATCCCGGCCCTGGTGCCCCTCGTGCTGGGCCTCTCACCGACCTACACCGAGGCCTTCCTCGGTGGCCTGCTGGGCGCCCGGCTGCCCTTCGAGCGCACCCCCAAGGGCGGCGCGCGCGCCGCTGGGCCGCTGCCCTGGCTGCTGCCCCTGGAGCTGTGCCTGGCCCTGGGCTTCGCCGCCGCAGCGGGCCTGGCCCTGGAGCGCGGCGTCCTTCTGTACGGAGCCTTCATGGCATGCTTCTCCGGGGGGCTGGCCTGGGTGGCGGGCGGTACGCTCTGGTCTGCCTGGCGCGGGCGGCGAGGCTGATGATCCGCCTGCCGCGCGACCACCGCTTCACCGCGGACGCGGATCCGGCGGTCTCGGCGCTGCTGCGTGTGGATCTCGCCGCTGTGGCCACCCGCTGCGAGGCACGCGCACCGCGAGGGACCCTGCTGCTCGGCGGCAGCTTCGCCCTGGGGGAGGGGGTCGCTTTCCTGGTCGAAGGGCGGGTGGTGGTTCTGAGCGACCTGGACCTCTTCCTGGTGAGTCCGGGCGGCCCGCTGCGGGCGCTGGCGCTGGCCGCCCGCCTGCGGCGCGACCTGATGGGGGCGGCGCGTGCGCGGATCGATCTGACCGTGCTGGCCCGTGGCCTGGCCCGGATGGGCCTGCAGGGGGTGGGGGACCTGCCTGTGGTGGCGGGTGCGGCTCGTGGCGGCGCGGGAGGCTTCGACCCTTCGTTCCCGCTGCACGCGCTGCATGCCCTGCAGGAGGAGCTGCTGACCCCGGAGCGCGACCCGCTGCGCCGCCGCTATCGGATCAACCGCTGCGCCCTGGCGGCGGTGCGCGCGCTGCGTGCGCTCGAGGAGCCTTCGGCGCGCGGCCAGCGAGCTGCCCTGGCCTGGCTGGAGGCTGGTGGAGGCCGTGGGCTGCCGGCGCGCGCGCGAGCGCTGCTGCGAGAGGCCGGGGCCGAGAACCTCGATCTCGGCCTGGCGCGGGGGGCGGGGAGCGAGCCCGGCTGGCCCTGCTGGTGCGCCGCACGCGACGTGCTGGACGCGCTGCAGGCGCGCCTGGGCGGCGGCCTTGGGTTCGCCGACCGGCTCAAGGCCTGCCAGCGCCTGGCCTGGACCGTGGCTCGCCGGGGGCGGGCACCGCGGCTGGTGGGCGGCGTCCACCCCCGGCTCGTCGCGGTCCGCTCCGACCTGCTGCACGCCCGCGGGGAGGCGGGGGAGCTGGACGGCGGGTTGCTGGCGCGGGCCTGGCGCCACCTCGCGGCTCTGGGCCTGCTCGCGGGTCCACCACCGGGCGATCCGGAGAGCGCCTGGCACCAGGCCGTGGCCGCAGCGCGGCTGGACAACCCGCTGCGGGTGGTGATGGGCGGCGAGGGGCCGGCGGCCGTGTGCGGGCGGTGACCTTCCTGGTGGAAGTCGCGCCTCACGATTTTTTGCCTCCTGTCCCGAATACGGGCGCCGGATGGGCTCGGGCCCCGGATCGGCGACGCTCCTCGCCCAGATGAACCATCTCGGGCGGCTCTGTCGCGCGGGACCCCGGATCGGCGACGCTCCTCGCC
>JBDRKM010000120.1:0-4565 GCA_043814015.1 Pseudomonadota bacterium | reverse complement strand
TGTCCCGTACCACGATCTTTTCCCGGGATTTCCCACCTGGCGCTCCCAGTCCAGAGCCCCCCTTTCCGATCCACCCAGCCTTCCCTGGACACCTGGCGGCTGGGTCAAGGATGCCGAAGGCACTGCTTGCAGCATGTCCTTGACGCAGACGCCAGGTGTCAGACAATCTCGTGAGGTCGGAAAGGGGCGCGGTCTCAACCGGTAGCGGTTCGTGGGACAAACCTGGTTAAAACCGATGGGCCGGGACACCAGGTGGCGGGCCACGCCCACGCGGCCCCGACCCCGGCCGCGCGTGGCGGGGGCCTCGGGCTCGGGCGCGGCGTCGCGGGTGAGCTTGCAGGCGGTGCAGAGGGGGCGCTCCACCAGGTCGGGCAGGCCCTCGAAGCGCCCCTGGACCTGGTAGCCGAAGCGTGGCTTGGCGGTCTGATCGTCGTCGCCCGCGTCCTTGCCCAGCTCGGTGCCCAGGACGTGGCGTGGGAAGCGCTCGAAGTAGCCGCCCTCGAGGATGAACTCGTCGCCTGCGTCCACCGCCTCCAGGGTGCCGCCCCGGGCGCGGAAGAACAGCAGATCCGTGACCAGCATGGCGCCGGGGAAGATGGCCTCGCGGCCGTCGGGGCCCACGCTGGGCAGCCGGTAGGCGCTGGCCAGGTGGTGGCGCTTCAGCACCTTCTCCCGCAGGGCGCGGTTGCGGGCGGCCCGGCCGGTCAGGAAGCCCGCGGGGATCAGGAACACGCCCACCCCTCCGGGGGCGAGCAGATCCAGGGCGCGGCGCAGGAAGTAGGCGTATGCCTGCTTCTCCCGGTAGGCGCGCACCGGGTCGTCGGCCACGGCGCCGCCGCGTGCGCCGTAGGGGGGATTCGCCACCACCAGCTTGATGCGCCCCTGGTACTCGTCGCCGTGCTCGCGCACCCAGCGCTCGAAGGGGCCGAGGTAGACCGCGAGATCCGGACGCACGGCCTGGAGCATCCGGCCGGACAGCTCCGACCACTCCACGGTGAGCCAGCGCAGCTTGTCGAAGCCGGCGCCGGACAGGGCGCGCACGAAGCGCCCGATGCCCGCGGAGGGCTCCAGGGTGAGCACCTCGCCGTCCCGGCGGGCCAGGGCGGGGACCAGGGGGCGCAGCAGGCGCGCGACCTCGGCGCAGACCTTGGAGGGGGTGTAGTACTCGTGGATCAGCCCGCGGGCCTCGGGCACGGGGAAGCCGGCCGGGAAGCGGTCGGCCACCTTGTCGATGGAGAGCCCGCCCCAGCCCGAGTAGGCGGCCAGCACGCGCCGGTCGGCGGCGTCCATGTCCTGGGGCCGCTTGGACGCGGCCAGCTCCATCGCCCGCAGGTTCGCGGCCGTGCGCTTGGCGGGCGTCCACAGCTCGGGAGGCGCGTCGGAGGCCTCCGCCACGAGCACGCGCCGGTCCCGGGCCGCCAGGTGCCGGTCGAGCACGGCCACCAGGGCGGGGCGGTGGCGGCCCAGGAAGGCGTCCAGGTACTCGGGGGTGACCCCGGGGGGCAGGTGCCCGCGCACCACCGCTGCGATGCGGTCGAGGAGGGCCTCGGCGCGAAGCTGGCGGGTGGTGCCGGGCGCGAGCTGCATCAGGCGGCCTCCTCCCCCAGCGCGGCGGCGATGGCGGCGCTGAAGGCGTCCAACAGGGCCTTGTCCTTGGCGGCGTCGGCCTCGGGGGGCGGCGTGGCCGCCTCGGGCTCGGGGACGCAGAGGGAGCAGGAGCCGTTGCCGCCGTCACCGCCGCTCGCGGGGGGCTTGGCGGCGGTGCCCTTGCGGGAGCCCCTGGCCCCGCTGCCCTTGCCGGTCCTGCGGGCGGGCTTGGGCTTCTGCCCGGTGCCCTGCTCGGCGGCCAGGGCGGTGAGGCTGGTCTGCCCGGCGGCGCAGGCGCGGGCGGCCTTGGCGGCGCCGAGGGCGACCCGCTCGCCGATGCGGCGCAGGGTGCGCTGGGCGTCCCAGGCCCTGCCCTCGGTGATGGCGGCGCGGGCATCCTCGTAGGCGCGGCTGGCACGCTGGATGGCCTCGACCGACTCCCGCTGCTCCCGGCCCTTGCACAGGGGCGACTGCACCATGCGGGTGGCGTACTGGACGAGGTGCCGCGCCCGCTCCATCTGGACGGGCGTGCTGTAGAGCGCGTCGCGCAGCTCCTGCAGCTCGGCGCGGGCGTCCTTGGCCAGCGGGCCGTCGCCGGGCAGGTCCATCTCGTCCAGCTCGTCGGTCAGCATCCGGCCCAGCTCCCGCAAGAACTCGTCCTGGGGCTGGTCCGGGCCGGCGCGGTAGGCGCGGATGGCCTCGGCCATGCCTGGCAGGTCGCGCTTGTCGAAGAAGTCCGCGATGTCGCCCACGGGCGTGGGCTCCACCCACAGCCAGGTCAGGCCGCGCAGCGCGGCCAGGGCGTCGCCCTCGGCCTCGACCTCGGCGGCCATGCGGTGCAGCGCGGCCGGGGTGGCCGGGCTGTCGGGCAGCTCGGCCGGGGTGTCCAGGGCGGCGGGGGGCGGAGCCTTCTTCTTGCGCCCGCGCCCCTTGGCCGCCTTGCCCTCGAAGCGCTCGGTGGGGTTGCTGGTGGGCCTGGGCGGCTTGATGGGGTGCCGCTCGGCCCAGGCCGGGTCGTGGGCGGCCCGCCGGCGGGTGTCGCGGAACGAGCACGCCTCCTTGACCAGCCGCATGGCGCCCAGCACGCCGGCCTCGATGGCGGCGGACAGGGTGGGCAGGCCCTGGCCCTCGGTCACGCCTTCGTCGGAGAACCACTTCTCCCCGCGCTCGAAGCGCCAGGACCAGCCCTGCTCCCGGTGGGAGCGCACCACCAGCGTGCCGTAGGTGGCCAGCTTGCGCTTCAGCTCGACGGCGGGCTGGCCCTCGTCGCAGATCAGCACGCCGCTCCAGCGGCCGCGCAGGGTGGTGGGGCCGGCCGCGGGCGGCTTCTTCTGGTAGTCCTTGACCAGCTTGACCGCCTCGGCCGCGGTGATCTCGGCGGAGGGGCGCAGCGGGGAGTCGGTCTCCGCCGAGGCCTCCCACTTCCACGAGCCCTCCTTGCTCACCAGCACCAGCACGCCCCGCCCCTCGGTGGGGCGCAGCACCAGGGCGGCCTCGCCGCCGCAGGCGCGGCCGTAGGCGCGCAGCAGCCGGGGCTGGTCCTCGATGGGGCCGACGATGTCCAGCCGGAAGCGCTTGGGCTTGGGGGTGGGGTTGGGGTTTGTGGCGGCCATCTCAGAGCCCTCCCTTCTTCTTGAGGAAGACCGGCACGGCCAGGGCGCCGGCGGCCAGCAGCAGGCCGCCCACCAGCAGCACGCCCACCCCCTTGGCCTTCTTCTTGGCCTGCTCCGAGGCGGGCTCGGGCAGGGTGGTGGGCTGGAGGGTGCGGCCCTGCTTGCTGGCCTCCACCCGGGCCTCCAGCTCCTTGTCCGCCAGCGCGGTCTGCTCGCGCAGGTTGGTGGCGTACTCGTGGGCGGCCACGGCCCAGGCGCAGGCGGCCACACCCAGGGCCACGCCGGCCACCACGATCACCACCACAGGGATGGCGCCGGTGGAGGGCTGGTCCGCGGGCCGGGCGTCGGAGTAGAAGCCGGCGGCCAGCTCGTGGTAGCGCTTCTCCAGGGCCTGGTAGACGGCCAGGATCTTGCGGTCGGCCTCGGTGCGCGGCGGGTTGGGCAGCCGGGCCTTCATGCGGTCCAGGTTCGCCCTGGAGTCCGTGAGCGCGGACATGAAGTCCTTGATCTGGTCCACGTAGCGCATCGGGTCGGCCTTGATGGCGACCTCGTAGGCGCTCATGGCCTGCTCGTTCAGGGCCTTCCAGCCCTGGCTCCACGCCGACTTGATGTCGTTCCAGCTCGTCATGGTTCACTCCAGGGGTTCCAGCCACACGCCCTGGCCGAGCAGGCCGGCCAGGTCCTCGGCGTCCGCCCAGCGGCCGGGCTGGGGCACGGGCATCAGGGCATGCGCGCCCTGGCCGGAGCCCGGGGCGGGCTGGAGCGCGGGCGGCTGGGGCGCGGCCTGGGCCTGGGGGGCCTGGGCCTGGGCCTGCGGCTGCTGCTGGCGGTGGACGCGGAACAGGCGAGCCAGCGGCCGGCCGTTGCCGTCCTGGGCCTGGGCCTGCGCTTGACCCTGGCCCTGCTCGCGGTGCAGCAGCCGGTAGAGGGGCCGCTGCTCCTGCGGGGTCTGCTTGCGCCGCTGCAGGGCACGCCGGGCGGCGTTGACCACCATCGGCGCCAGCACCGGGGCGATGCCGAACTCGGAGCGCGCCACCTGCTCGGGCAGCTCGGCCACCAGGAACAGGCCGGGCTTGACCTCGATCACCGCGGCCCGGTAGCCCTGGGACGCCTGGATGCGGAAGTGCGGCCCCATCTTGACCAGCGGGCTCCAGCGCACAGGCAGCCGGCGGCGGGAAGAGGCCCCCATCCACTCCACGTCGTCCGCGGGCTCCCACTCGGCGTCGATCACGCCGGGATCCTGGTCGAACTCCGAGGGATCCATGCCCTCGTCGTCCAGCCAGCCGGGCGCTCCGCGCTCGCGCAGGCTCCCGGGCGCGGGCTGCAGCGCCGGCTCCGCGCGACGGCCCCGGCCCGGGCCCCGCC
>JBDRKM010000119.1:0-19180 GCA_043814015.1 Pseudomonadota bacterium | reverse complement strand
GGGCGTCGCGGGCCGTGCGCGGCGGGGACGGCTGCGCGGGGCGCGCGCCGGCGCTGGCGGGCCTGGCCGGGCGCTCCGTGCTCGATCCCTGGCTGGCGCCTCGCGAGCTGGCGGGGTCGGGGCGCGGTGGGCTCAGGAGGCTCCGGGGCGGCGTGGGGCCGGAGGAGGGGGCCCGGGATGCGGGGGGTGTGACCGGGACCCGCACACCCTGGCTCGAGCCCGAGCGGGAGCGGGGGCCGGCGGAGAGGTCGAACCGCTGGCGCAGGGCGTCACGCTGCGCCAAACGGCCGGCCTCCGTCTGCTGCTCGGCGTCGATGGAGCGGATGCCCCAGGGGTTGGCCTCGCCCGCGTCGATCCCCTCGCCCCAGGCGGCCTGCTCCTGGCTGCGCCCCTGGGCCGAGTAGGCCACGAACCGCTGCAGCAGGCGCCGGTCCTTGTCGCGCATGCGGAGGATCCGCACGGTGATCTGGCTGAGGAAGGCGGTGCGGCTGATGACGCGCAGCACGCGGGCCACGCCGTAGACCGTGCTGTTGAAGCCGGGCAGCTTGAGCTGGAACTCGACCTCGCCGCGCAGCGCGAAGCGGCCTTCGGACTCGACCTCCATGCGGCCGCCGCCAAAGCGGGTCAGCTCGCCGAAGAAGAGGCCCTCTTCCGTGCGCAGGGAGATGCTCTCGCGCAGCTCGAGCACGACGCGGGAGAGGGCACCACCGGGATCGGGCGGGGGCTGGCTGCCGGGGGGGGAGCTGCGCATGGAGCGGCCCTCAAGCATGGCGCGCGGTGCTCGACGCCGGCGAGCGAGGGCGACCTGGGATCTCCCAGGCGCCCATGCGGGCGGAGGGCGCGATGTCTGTTCTGGGAAGAATGTGCTTCATGGGCGAAAAAAAAAGCCAAGGCGATCGGGCGCGTCCCACGGACGCGGTTGCCGACATCCCGGATTCGCCGATCGGGGCCGCGACCCCGTGGTTCTCCGGAGTACTATACGAAAAAACCCTTAGATCCGCTACATGAAATCACGGTGTGCGGGTCGGCGCGTCTCCAGCTCCGAGGACGCGGGGTTCTAGGGCCCGCAGACCATGGTGGTGAAGTCGCAGGTGAAGTCCGCGCCGCTGTCGTCGAAGGTCGCGTAGGTCGCGGCCACGCCGCTGCCCTGGTCCAGGGCGACGTCGTCCGGGTCGTTGTCGTCCGTGCCGGTGCCCCAGGTGGTGCCGGTGCTCTCCATGGGGGCGCTCAGCAGGTAGGCGCCGCCCCCGTCGCCGCCCGCCATGTTCGAGCTGACGTCGGAGTCATCGATGGTGAGGACCAGATCGGTGTTGCCGGCGGTGGACTCGGCGTACAGCCCCCCGCCCATGTCGGTCGCCACGTTGCCGGTGATGCCGACGCCCGTGAGGTTGGCCCGCCGGTAGATCCAGAGGCCCCCGCCCGAGGCGGCCAGGTTGTCATCGATGTCGAGGTCCTCCAGGGTGGCGCCTGTGGCCGTGCCCGCGGTGGGGTCGATGGCCGCCACGCCCCCGCCGCCGCCGAGCGACTCGTTGTCGTGGACCCAGCCGCCCTGCAGCGTGGGCGTGTAGGCGACGAAGATCCCGCCGCCGCTCGCGCTCGCCAGGTTGTCGTGGATCGTGGTGCCGTAGAGGGTGAGCAGGGCGGCGCTGTCCCCGGCGAACAGGAGGCCCGCGCCCTCATCGCCCAGGTTGCTCTCCACCTCGCAGTCCATCAGGTCGGCCGAGGCGTACGAGAGCGCCAGCCCGCCGCCGAGGCCGGCCTCGTTGGCGGAGAACAGCGCGTCGCTGGCCATGAGATAGGCGCCCTGGTCGAGGTAGGCACCGCCGCCGTAGCTGCCCGCGGTGTTCTCGGTGATCTCGCAGTCTTCCATCAGCAGCTCGGTGTTCGGGCCCGCGTAGAGGCCGCCGCCCAGGTCGGCCACGTCGTTGCCCGTCAGCACGCAGTCTGCCAGGGTGACCGGCGAGGTGCTCGCCACCAGCACGCCGCCGCCCGTGGTCGCCGACAGCAGCGGATCCCAGGTGCCCGTGCCGCCGGTGAGGGTCAGGCCCTCCAGGGTCACCGGGCCGCCGGAGATCATCACCACCGAGCCCGCGCCTTCGGCGATCACGAAGGTGCTGGCGGCACCCGCCGTGCCGGTGATGGTCAGCGCGCGGTCGATGACCAGGTTCTCGAAGTAGGTGCCGGGGCAGACGTTGAGGGTGGCGCCCGCCGCGGCCGCCGCCAGGGCGTCGCCGAGGTCGTCGTAGTCGGCGCCGCCGATGAGCGTGACGAGGTCCGAGGGGTCCGCGGCCCCGTCGCAGTCGGTGTCGAGGCCATCGCAGTGCTCCTCGGCGTCGGGGTAGACGTCCGCGTCGGTGTCGTCACAGTCGTAGGCGTCGGCGACGTAGCCGCTGGGGGCCACGCAGGCCGTGGTGGTGTCGGTCGCGTCGCCGTGGCCGTCCGCGTCGAGGTCGGCGTACCAGGTGCCCATGTCCACCGCGTCCTCGTCCACGTCGCCATCGCAGTCCTCGTCCGCGCCGTCGCAGTGCTCGTCCGCGCCGGGGTGGATGTCCCCATCCAGATCGTCGCAGTCGGTGGGGTCGGCGACATGGCCGCTGGGCTGGGTGCAGGCCTGGGTGGACGTGGAGGCGTCGCCGTAGCCGTCGCCGTCTGCGTCCGCATACCAGGTGCCGCGGTCGACCGCCTCCTCGTCGGGCTCGCCGTCGCAGTCTTCGTCCACGCCGTCGCAGTGCTCGTCGGCGCCGGGGTGGATGGTGTCGACGGCGTCATCGCAGTCGGTGGCGTCCGCGACGGTGTCGCTGGGCTGGGTGCAGGCCACCGTGGCGCCGGCGGCGTCGCCGTAGCCGTCGCCGTCGGCGTCGTCGTACCAGGTGTCGGCGTCCACGGCGTCATCGTCGGCGGTGCCGTCGCAGTCCTCGTCCACACCGTCGCAGTGCTCGTCGGCGCCGGGGTGGACGCCAGGGTCGCCGTCGTCGCAGTCGGTGCCATCGGCGGTGGTGCCGCTCGGGGCGACGCAGGCGGTGGAGGCGGTGCTGGCCTCGCCATAGCCGTCGCCATCCACGTCGGCGAACCAGGTGCCGGCGTCCACGGCGTCATCGTCGGCGGTGCCGTCGCAGTCCTCGTCCACACCGTCGCAGTGCTCGTCGGCGCCGGGGTGCACGCTCGCCTGGGTGTCGTCGCAGTCGGTGGCGTCTTCGACGCGGCCGCTGGGCGGGGAGCAGGCGACCGCCGCGTCGGCGGCGTCGCCGTAGCCGTCGGCGTCGATATCGGCGTACCAGGTGCGCAGATCGGTCGCGCCCTCGTCGGTGGTGCCGTCGCAGTCCTCGTCCACGCCGTCGCAGTGCTCGGTGGCGCCGGGGTGGACGTCCGCCTGGGTGTCGTCGCAGTCGGTGGTGTCGCTGACCGTGCCGCTGGGCTGGGCGCAGGCGACGATGGGCTGTGCGGCGTCACCGTAGCCGTCGGCGTCGGCGTCGGCGTACCAGGTGTCGCCGTCCACGGCGTCGTCGTCCACCGCGCCGTCGCAGTCCTCGTCCGCGCCGTCGCAGTGCTCGTCGGCGCCGGGGTGGATGTCCGGGTCGGTGTCGTCGCAGTCGGTGGCGTCCGCCACGAAGTCGTCGGGGAGGGTGCAGGCGGCGGTGGTGAGGGTGGGATCGCCGTAGCCGTCGGCGTCGTCGTCGGCGTACCAGGTCAGGGCGTCCACGGCGCCCTCGTCGGTGGCGCCGTCGCAGTCCTCGTCCACGCCATCGCAGTGCTCGGCGGCGCCCGGGTGGACGCTCGCCCGGGTGTCGTCACAGTCGGTCGCGTCGGCGACGAAGTCCTCCGGAACGGAGCAGGCCTCGGTGCTGATGGCGGCATCGCCGTAGCCGTCGGCGTCGTCGTCGGCGTACCAGGTCAGCAGATCCGTGGCGCCGTCGTCGGCGACGCCGTCGCAGTCTTCGTCCACGCCGTCGCAGTGCTCGTCGGCGCCCGGGAAGATGGTGTCGTCGCCGTCGTCGCAGTCGGCGCTGTCGGCCACGGTGTCGCTGGGGGCGGCGCAGGCCACGGTGGGCGCGGCGGGGTCGCCGAAGCCGTCGCCGTCGGCGTCGTCGTACCAGGTCAGGGCGTCCACGGCGTCATCGTCGTCCACGCCGTCGCAGTCTTCGTCCGTGCCGTCGCAGTGCTCGGCGGCGCCCGGGAAGATGGTGTCGGCCGTGTCGTCGCAGTCGGTGTCGTCGGCGACGGTGTCGCTGGGGGCGGTGCAGGCGGTGGTGGCGTCGGCGGGGTCGCCGAAGCCGTCGCCGTCGGCGTCCGCGAACCAGGTGGGGGCGTCGGCGGCGTCGGCCTCGTCCACGGCGCCGTCGCAGTCGTCGTCCACGCCGTCGCACAGCTCGGTGGCGCCCGGGTTGACGGCGGCCTGGGCGTCGTCGCAGTCGGTGTCGTCGGCCACGAAGCCCGTGGGCTGGGTGCAGGCGGTGGCGGTGGTGGCGGCCTCGCCGAAGCCGTCGCCGTCGGCGTCGGCGTACCAGGTGGCGGCGTCCTCGGCGCCGTCGTCGGTGGTGCCGTCACAGTCGTTGTCCAGACCGTCGCACAGCTCGGTGGCGCCGGGGTTGACGGCGGCCAGGGCGTCGTCGCAGTCGGTGTCATCGCTGACGTGGCCGCTGGGCTGGGCGCAGGCGGCGGCGGGGCTGGCCGCATCGCCGTAGCCGTCGGCGTCGGAATCGGCGTACCAGGTGGGGGCGTCGGTGGCGTCGTCCTCGTCGGTGTCGCCGTCGCAGTCGTTGTCGATCGCGTCGCAGACCTCGGCGGCGGCAGGGTTCACCGCGGGATCGGCGTCGTCGCAGTCCTCGCAGGCGGCCCAGCCGTCGGCGTCGGCGTCGGCGTACGCCACGCTGCCGTCGCAGTCGTAGTCGTGGGGATCGGTGCAGTCGTCCTCGGCGGCGTCGGGGTGGAAGGCGACGTCGTCGTCATCGCAGTCGCCGCCCTGGGCCACGAAGCCGGAGGGCTGGGCGCAGGCGGCGGTGGTGGCGCTGTCGGCACCGTAGCCGTCGCCGTCGCGGTCGATGTACCAGGTGGTGGGGTTGGTGACGTCGTCGTCGTCGTCGTCCACGCGCCCGTCGCAGTCGTCGTCGGTGAGGTTGCAGCGCTCCTCGGCGCCCGGATGCACGTCGGCGCTGCCGTCGTCGCAGTCGTCGTGCTCCGCGTAGTACCCGGCGGGGGCGGCGCAGGCGCGGGCGGTGGTGGCCAGGCCCGCGTAGCCGTCGCCGTCCTCGTCGGCGTACCAGGTGCCGGGGTCCACCACGCCGTCGTCGTCGTCATCGTCCAGCAGGCCGTCGCAGTCGTTGTCGATCCCGTCGCAGCGCTCGTCGGCGCCGGGGTGGATGGCCGGGTCGGCGTCGTCGCAGTCGGCCTCACCGACGTAGCCGTCGCCGTCGCCATCGCCGACCGGGGTTGCGGTGTCGTCGTCGGGCTTCTCCCCGCAGGCGCAGAGGCCGAGGAAGAAGACGGCCAGCAGGCCGGCGCGGGTGGACAGCATGGGGGCTCCTCGTGGGGGCGGTGCAGGTGAGACAGCCTAGCGTATCGGGCTGGCCGGCGAATGACCCTACCGCGCGATCACCAGCCAGGCGGCCACATCGGTGTGGGCCCAGGAGGAGGTGGCCTGGTACGGCGCGCCGCTGCGCTCCACGCGGTAGGCGATGCTGGCGTCGGCGCCGGGGGTGACCTGATCGGTGATGTCGTGCAGGACCACCGGGACCTGCTTGCCCGGGCACCAGCCGCCGCGGCCGTACCACCAGGTGCCGTACTGGTTGGGGACGGTGCCCTCGGGCACCTGCTCCATGCAGCCGAAGGTGGAGCCGGCGTCGGGGAAGTCCACCACCACGGCGCCGCCCTCATCGCCGTCCACGGTGAAGATGTGATCGAGGTCGCAGAACTCGGCGCAGTTGCCCGGGTTCGACATGCCGTGGCCGGTGATGACCGTGGCCAGGCCCACCTTCGTGGCGTCGGCCGGGATGGGGACCACGGCGGGCTCGGCGTAGTTGGCGTTGCAGTCGCCGGTGAGATCGCAGCCGGTGTACAGCAGGGTCAGCTCCTCGGGGCGGGTGGCGGCGCCCTGGTCGGAGAGGTGCAGGGAGAGGGAGAGCTCGTAGGGGCCCGAGGTCTGGAAGCGGAAGCGCTGCTCGCCGCCCTGCGCGATGAGGGGCAGGAGCGGGCTGGCGTCGTGCACCCAACGGCCCTCGCGGTGGTAGGTGGTGATCCAGCGGCCGAGCTCGGCGGAGCAGGCGCAGGAGAGATCGCCGTAGCCCGTGCCCTCGGCGTTGCAGGTGTAGGTGGCGTCCACGGGCGCGCCCAGCGGGCTCACGCAGGCGCCGGGCTGGGTGTCGGCGGGGATGGCGGCCTCGTAGTCGTCGCAGGCCCAGGCGACGCCCGAGCCGTCCTCGCAGTCCTCGGCGGCGCGGCAGGTGCTGCCGGTGGGCTTCCCATCGGCCTGGCAGGTGCCCATGACCTCGGCCACGGCGGGCTGGCAGGGGGTGGCGGCCCAGGGGTTGTCTTCGGGCGCCCGATCGCAGACCCGCAGGTAGGCCATGTAGTCCCAGGCGGGGCAGTCGCCGTACTCACCGGCGCCCTCGCAGGCCATGGTGCAGTCGAGCTGGAGGGTGTCGTAGCTGGCCATGGTGGCGGCGTCGGGCAGGGAGACGGTGGCGTCCACGGAGCCCGCCACGCGCTCGCCGGTGAAGACGGGGATCTCGTCGGCGCCCTGGGCGTCCAGGGTGGCCTGCCGTTCGGCCTCGTGGTTGTAGTAGGCGGCCTCGTTGGCCACCATGGAGAGGTTGGGCTCGAACCAGCCATAGGACGAGGAGTAGCGGTTGGGATCGGCGTAGGAGCCGATGTAGCGCAGGCGCTGTTCGCGATCGATGCCCACGCCCCAGCCTGGGTTGGTCATGGTGCGCCCCACCCAGCCGGAGACGATCTGGGCGCGCTGGGTGACGTAGCCGACCCGGCCCCGCCACCAGGCCGCGTCCTCCTCGGACAGCTCCGCCAGGGCGGCCTCCACGTTGGCCTGGATGGTGTCGAGGGAGGCCTCGATGGCCTCGGTGGTGGTGCCGGTGGAGAAGAACAGGAGCTGGGTGTTCTTCGGCAGGGCGGCGAAGAGATCGTCCACGTCGCGCTCGAAGATACCGGTGGGCCAGCCGCGGTTCTGGGTGGGGACGTCCTGGACCAGCAGGTAGACGTCGCAGCCGGTCCAGTGCTCCGAGAGGGTCCAGTCCCCGGCGCGGGTGGACACGGTGAAGTCGGCCACGGTGGCGTAGAGGCTGGAGTCGTCCTCGGCGGCCTGGAAATCGACCTTCGGCAGGCCCAGGACGGCGCAGGGATCCTCGACCGGGGCGGTGTCGTGGGTGTCCTGGGTGTCATTCGGGGGGGTGGTGTCGTCGGGCTTCGCGGGTTTCTTCTCGGGCGGGCAGGCGCAGAGGATCAGGGCCAGCAGCGGGGACAGGCGGCGCATGGGTGGCTCCGGGTGGCGGGAGGCGTCAAGGTACCCCGCCGGAGGGCTCGCGCGCCCTGATCCAGGCCAGCACGGCGGGGAAGTGGTCGCGCCGGTGTCCCGGTGCAGCAGGATCCCCATGGGGTCGAGGTGCAGGGGCTCCTGGCGCGCACTCACCGGGGCGGCTCGGACGGATCGGGCGGGAGCGGGGGCAGGGCCACGGGCGAGCCCTCGATGGCCAGGGTGAGGGTCAGGGGGCGACCGCCGCGCTCGAGGTTCCAGGAGACGCTGGGCTCGGTCAGCATGCGGCCCAGGGCCGTGGCCACGTCCAGCCCGCCGGTGAGGGGCAGGCCGTCGGCCGCGATGAGGTGGTCCAGGGGCCGCAGCCCGAGATCGGCGAGCAAGGCCTGCAGGCCGTCGTCCAGGGCGAACACCCCGGCCTCCGTCTGGACGGCCAGCAGGGACGGGTAGCGGCCGTACGCGTAGGGGTCGGACAGGCGCTGCCAGAGGGCCACGCGGCCGAGGCGGGCGGCGAGGCCCTGCGCATCCTGCGCCAGCACCAGGGGCTGCGGTGCGCCCGGGATGATGCTGGCCGCGAGGGTCAGCGCCGCGCCATCGCGCTCCACGGCCCAGCGGCAGGCGTCGACCCCCTCCAGCGCGCGGCGGGCGGCAAAACCCTGCTCGGCGGTCCCGAGCGGCAGGCCGTTGACGGCGGTGAGCAGATCGCCCCGTTCAAAGCCGAGGAAGGCCAGCAGGTGCAGGGCGCCGGGCGGTCTGACCCGGTACCCGCGGGGGTGGGGCCCACCTGGATGGGGCCGCACCGCCTCGTCGTGGGGGTCGAGCCCGTACAGGCAGTGGGGCAGCACCTGGGCCGGGAAGGCCGGCGGGAGCGGGGGCTCGGGCGTGGCCGCCGGCTCGGCCAGGACCACGGGCAGGACGGCCAGCCAGGAAAGCGTCATCCAGGGGGTTCCGCGGGGACGCCCAGGATGCGCAGGGGGACATAGGGGCCGAAGAAGTAGGTCAGGCTGCGGAAGCGGCGCCCGCACAGGACGTAGTGGCCCCGCGGATCCTCGCGGCGCAGGGTGTCGAGCGCCTCCAGGGCGTCGGCGAGATCCTGATCCTCCCGCAGGAGGCGCGGGGCGGCGCCCGCGGCGCGGCGCCGGATGCCGATCTCATCCCAGGCGTCCAGCGCCAGGGCCACGCCGGCCAGCAGGGAAATGGCGCCCAACGGTGCCACGGCGATCACGGCGTGGGTGCTGCGCAGGGCCAGGAAGTCGGCCGCGGCCACCGCCAGCACGAGCCCGGCGCTGGCGGCCATGAGCCCCAGCCAGGCGCCGCGCTCGGGCCCCCGCCACCAGGCGCGCCGGCGCCAGTGGAAGAGGGTGGCCGCCAGGGGGGTGGCGAGCAGGATCACGGCGGCCGTGAGGAGCAGCCCGGCCGGGCGACCGGGGCCCAGGGCCTCGAGCAGGGGGCTCTGACCGTGCCCGGTCATGGAGGCCAGGGAGGTGGGGATCATCACCACCAGCAGGGCCAGCTCCAGCGGGAGGAGGCCGGTGACGGGCAGGCCGGCGGGCAGGCCCGGGGCCCAGCGCGGGCGGCGGCCCAGGACCCAGGCGGCGGCGGCCACGGCCGCGGCCACGGCACCCAGGGTGAGCACGGCGCCCAACGGCGTGAGCGCCCCGGAGACCACCTCCCTGCCCAGCCGCGCGAGCCCGTGGACTCCGGCGCCCGCGGCGTCCAGCAGCAGCAGGGCGGCCAGCCCTGGACCCAGCCCGTGGCGGTCGAGCCAGCGCACCAGCAGCGCCAACCCGCCCGTGGCCAGGGCCAGCAGGGTGGCGATGCCGAGCCGGAAGAACCAACCGGGGCTGATCACCAGGTAGTCGTGCCAGCCCCAGGTGTACTGCTCCAGCGTGAAGGCCACGGCCAGCCCCTGGGCCCAGGCGATGGGCAGGGCCAGGGCGGCCCCGACCCACCACAGCACGCGGCGCAGGTGCGGATCGTGGCGACGCCGGGCGCGGGTCCAGGGCAGGGCCAGCGCCCCCAGCTCCACCAGCACCAGAGAGACCAGCAGCGGCCGGATGCCGAGCATCGTGAACCCGAACTCGGCACCCTCGGCGCGGGCCTGTGCGGCGGCCTGCGGGTCGAGCCCGGGCAGGGGGATGAAGCCCAGCAGCCACACGAGGAACAGGGCGGCGGCGGTCAGCAGCAGCCGCGCCAGCAGGGGCGGGGGCCAGCCCAGGCGAGGCGGCAGGGCCAGCGAGGGCGGCTCAGCCACCAGGGGGGTGCCGCAGTCGGCGCAGACGCTGTGCCCCTCGCGGTACTCCGCCGGACGCCTGGACCGCCTGCGGTGGGGGCAGTCGGGGTTGGGGCAGAACGCCATGGGCGAGCGCTAGATGAGCGCGTCCTGCACGCGCAGGGTGAAGTCCATCAGGGCCTCGACGGCCTCGGGGGGCAGCTCCAGGAATTGCACGGCCACCTGGTGGGTGGGCAGGGGCTGGCCCTCCTCGCGGTCGATCATGGCCTGCTCCTCGGGCGGGATGGGCAGCAGGCGCACCACGCGCGCCGAGGCGCGGTACCAGGACTCGGAGGGCGGGATGGACAGCTCCAGCAGGAGGGTGTCGTCGGCCGCGCAGCGCTCCAGATCCTCGAACTTGAGCCCGGAGCCGGAGAAGTCCATGAAAGGATCGGGTTCGTGCCAGGCCGTGGAGGGGGGCTCGCCGTGGTCGATCCAGGGCCGGACATGGCGGCCCTCGGCCACCTGGTAGCGCAGCCTGATGCCGCCCCAGGTGCGCGGGAAGATGCGCTTGTCCCGTGGGACCACGGTGTGGGACTCCACGTGCAGGAGGTTGTCCTGCACGAACGCGATGTTGCCCACCACGCGCAGATCCGTGGCCTCGCCCGCGTCGACGATGACCTGCATGCCCTCGGAGAAGCCGTGCTCCTCTGACGCGAGCAGCACATCGCAGGAGTCCTCGTCGCGGCAGGTCACCCGGCCCGGGACGATCAGCGGTGGATCCGCCGCCAGGAAGAGCACTTCCACAGGGACATCGAGCAGTACGGGCTTTTCGGGCATCGCTTCCGCCTCTGGGGGGGACGTGGGCGAGCCTAACGAGATCGCTACCCCTGCGCCTCGATCCAGCGTAGCACGGTGGCCACATCGGCCCAGCGGTCACGGCTGCGGCGGGCGCCCAGCAGGGTGACCACCACGCGCCGGCCCGAGCCGAGGCGCACGGCGGTGGTGTAGCAGTAGCCGGCCGTGCCGGTGTAGCCGGTCTTGGCCGCCAGGGTCTCCACATCGCCGCGCTGGGCCAGGCGGTTGGTGGAGAAGCGCCTTCGCATGGGCTTGCGAGCGTAGTGCACGTCCCAGAAGGGCGCGGAGGCCACCTCGGCCAGCACCGGCTCCGTGGCCACCGCCAGGGTGGCGCGGGCGATGTCGCGGGCGGTGGAGAGGTTCTCATCTTCCAGGCCGGAGGGATCGGTCCAGGAGGAGAGGTCCATGCCCAGCTCGGCGCTGACCTCGTTCATGCGGCCGACGAAGTCGTCCACCCCCAGCCCCGCGGCGCTGGCCAGCGCGAAGGCCCCGCGGTTGTCGGAGGCCACCAGGGCGGCGCCGAGCGCGTCCCAGCCCTCGATGCAGTCGCCGGTGGAGAGCTTGCTGAAGGCGCCGTTGCGGGTGGGGTAGTGCTCCGGCCCGATGCAGATGGTGCGGTCCAGATCGTGCTCGCCCGAGACCATGGCCAGGGCCGCGACCAGCTTGGTGATGGACGCGACGGGCTGGACCACGTCGGCGTTGTGCTCCATCAGCACCGCGCCCGCGTCCACGTCGAAGACGAAGGCCGCCGGCGAGCGCAGCCTGGGCCCCCGCGCCTGGACCGCCTCGTCCATCTGCTCCAGAGCCCAGAGGTCATCCGAGGCGGGCAGCCAGTCGGGCGGCGCCCAGCGCGGCGGCACCAGGCGAGGCTGGAACGCGGCGTACTCCGCCAGCGCCCCTTCAGCGGGGGAGAGGGCCACCCAGGCCGTGGCCGCCGCGAGGGAGGCGGCCATGGCGGAGGTGACGATGCGGAGGCGGGAGAGCGGGCGCATGGTTCCGCCAACTTCTCTTACAGGGTATTGTCTTGTCAAGAGGAGACCCTGAAAAAACTATCGCACCACCTGTCCCCGCGGCGCCTCCGCCGGATCGCGATGGGCCAGCCGCCCGCCGTGCTCGGCCACGTGCTCCACGGGGGGCAGGGGCGCGCCCAGGAAGCGCGCGCCGTGGCGGGCGAAGGCGGCCGGGTCGCCGGTGCTCAGCACCCGCAGGGCAGGGGCGGAATCCGGGGTGCCGAACTCCGGGTGGCGCGCCAACCAGTCCACGAGGCGCTCGGCGAGGTAGGGGGCCGGGTCCAGCACGGCCACGCCCGGCGGCAGGGCGGCCTCGATGGCCTCGCGCAGCAGGGGGTAGTGGGTGCAGCCCAGCAGCAGGCTGTCCACCGGGGGCAGGGCGGCGATGGTGCGGGCCACGGCCAGCCGCGCCAGCACATCGCGCTCCAGGCCCTCCTCCACGATGGGCACCAGCAGCGGCGCGGCCACCTGGGTGACCCGCCGGTCGCCGAGCTTGCGGATCTCAGCCACGTAGGTGCCGGACTCCACGGTGCGGCGCGTGGCGATGATGCCGATGTGGGCGCGGCTCCTGGCCACGGCCAGCTCGGCCCCCGGGATGGTGATGCCCAGGATGCGCCGCGGGCTGCCCGGACCGCAGTAGCGCCGCTGCAGGTGGCGCAGGGCCACGCAGGAGACCGTGTTGCAGGCCACCACCACGAGCGGGCAGCCCTCTTCGAACAGGCGCTCCACGGCCTGCTCGGAGAAGTCGAGCACGGTGTGGGCGTCGCGCCCACCGTAGGGCGCTCGGCCCGAGTCGCCGAGGTAGACGAAGGCGCGCTCGGGCAGGGCCCGCCGCAGGTGCCGCAGGACGTCCAGCCCGCCGAAGCCTGAGTCGAAGACGCCGATCATCGCTCAGTAGGTGCTCGGGTAGGTCTGCAGGGTGGCGCGCTGCTCCCGCGAGGCGGTGAAGGTGGCGGCGTCGCCGTCGCCATCGACATCGCAGACGCCGTAGACCGTGAAGTCCTCGCCATCCGCGCTCACCTCGACCCAGTAGGCGCCGCGGACCATGCCGGACGGCTCCCAGCCCAGATCGTCGAAGGCGGTGCCACCCGGCCAGGCGTGCGGCTCACGGCCCAGCTCCCAGACCTCCACCGGCGCGGGCTCGGAGACGGGCAGGTAGCGGTCGAAGGCGGCCTCGTAGGCCAGCTCCGAGGTCTTGATGGCGTCCACGTTCATGGGCACCTCGGCCCGCTTGGCGCGGTACTGCATCACCAGGAAGTTGGGGATGGCGATGGCGGCGAGGATGCCCACCACGGGGACGGCCCCGCCGCACAGCACGGCCAGCAGCAGGATGATGATGACGATCTGCAGGGTGCGGCTCGAGCCTTGCTTGGGCTGGGACATGGCGGGCTCCTGGGGTGATGCGGGGAGCCTATCTGGTCCAGGCGGGCCGGGGGGGGGCCTCGAGCCCTGCGTCCGCTGGGTGTGGGCGCTGCGTGTGGGGACTACAGGCCGCCGCCGGAGAGGAGGTAGAGCGCCTGCTCGGAGGGCGACGAGACCAACAGGTCATCCACGCCGGTACCGTTGACGTCGGCCAGGAGCACGGAACCGCTCCAGCTCTCGCTGTTCGCCGCGAACTCGAGCTGGATGTCGATGTCGTCGTAGCCTGGACTGGCCGCCGACCAGCAGGTCCGCCCGTCCGTCGCTGTCCACATCGGCCCCACCACCACTTGGTCAGGCCCAGCTTCGAGCTGTCCCCTTGCACAGCTGTAGACCGATACGGTGGCACTGGACATCGGGCCGCAGAAGTGGCAGGCTCCCCTCATGATCGGCTTTTTGCCGCTACTGGCAGCCTGCTCCTGTGGGCCCGCGCCCAGGGACTCCACCCCAGGTGACAGCGAGCCTGCGGCGCGAGAGGCCTGCTCCGACCCTCAGCCAGTCCTGAGCATAGACGGCAGTCCCACCGGCTACGTGCGCTGCGCCGATGGTTCCTTCAATCGGGTGGAGATCCTGCCGGTGAGCGGGGACTACAGCGGCGAGATTCGCGCCTGCGAGGCGTGGATCGAAGACGGAAACTGTGTGGCCGACGCTGACTGCCAGGATCCCCCCGGTGGCTTCTGCGCCTACGACGGCGGGCACTTCTTCCGCCCCGTGTGCACGTGCGCCTGGCCCTGCGCCGCGGACTCGGACTGCGAGCCCCTCGAGATCTGCATGCCCCCAGAGGTGCACGAACTGCAGGGGGACTGGCCGCGCTGCATGCCAGCCCACTGCCGCACCGGGGAGACCTGCGGGAGCGGAGAATGCGCTGTGGCCAGCTTGGTGGACTGCGGCTGGGGTCGGGCCGAGCTACGCTGCCGCCGACAGGACGACGAGTGCCGCTCCAATGCCGACTGCGACGGCGACTACTGCTGGGCCTACGATCACCACATGAAATGCGTGAAGGTCGCCTGCGACTGACTGGGGGTCCGGCCGGCTTCGCCGTCCGGCCCCAGCGCGCCGAGTGCCTTGGTGGCTGCCGATCATCGCCGGAGGGCGCTTGGCCACAGGCTACAGGCTCCAGGCTACAGCGCACCGCGGGCGAGTGCTGGGCGTCGAGGTCAAGGCGGGCGACGCGCGCGGGCGGCTGACCCGCTCGACCAGGAGTTTAATCGAGGCGTATGCGCCGGAGTCGTTCCTCGTGGTCCACGGCGGGGAGCCGGCGGAGCGTGAGGACTGCGGCGCTCGGGTGCGCTTCCTGGGGGTCGCGGACCTGGCCGCGGCGGTGACGGCCTGGCTCGGTTGAACCCTACCGCCTCCTCCTCCGCCGAATCAACGCGGCCAGGGCGAGCCCCAGCAGGCCCACTCCGCCGAGCGGGGCCGGCAGGCTGGAGCAGGTGCCGCCGCCGCCGCGCATGCGCTCGTTGAGATCGCAGATGTCGCCCGCACCGTCGCCGTCCTGATCGTGCTGGGCAGAGTTGGCGTGCTCCGGGCAGTTGTCGCAGGCGTCGCCCACGCCGTCGTCATCCGCGTCGGCCTGGTCGTCGAAGAGGCCGGGGCAGACGTCGCACTCGTCGCCGGCGCCGTCTTCGTCCTCATCGGTCTGGTACTGGTTGTAGATGTCGGGGCAGTTGTCGCAGGGGTCGCCGAAGCCGTCGTGATCCGTGTCGGGCGGGGGGGCGTCGCCCCCGTCCGCCTGCAGGGGGCAGTAGTCGCAGGCGTCGCCCCAGCCGTCCTGGTCGGCGTCGAGCTGATCGGCGTTCTGCTCGTCCGGGCAGTTGTCGCACAGATCGCCCACGGTGTCGCTGTCGGCGTCGGGCTGATCGGGGTCGTAGATCTCGGGGCAGGTGTCGCAGGCGTCGCCGTAGCCGTCGGCGTCGGTGTCGAGCTGGTCGAGGTTGGACTTGTAGATGCAGTTGTCGCAGAGGTCGCCGACACCATCGAGGTCGGTGTCGATCTGCTTCGGGTCGTACAGCTCGGGGCAGGTGTCGCAGGCGTCGCCGTAGCCGTCGTCGTCGCCGTCCTCCTGCAGGGGGTTGGCCACTCCCTGGCAGTTGTCGCACTCGGCACCCAGGCCGTCGAGATCGCCGTCGATCTGCTCGGGGTTGTAGATCTCGACGCAGTTGTCGCAGACATCGCCGATGTCATCGCAGTCGGTGTCGAGCTGGTCGAGGTTGGGGACCTCGGGGCAGTTGTCGCAGGAGAGGACGATGATGCTGTCGGGCAGGCCGTCGGTACCCAGCACCTGGATCGCGCCGTCGGAGAGGCCGTCGCTGTCGCCGTCCAGCATCAGCACGGGGTACAGGCAGCCGTGGGTGGGGTAGTCGTAGTAGTAGTCGGCGGTGCCGTACTCGCAGTCGGTGCCGTGGACATCGGGCTCGTAGATGCCGTCGATGGTGTTGCAGTTGAGGTCCTGGGACAGGCTGTTGGAGCACACCTCGGCGTGGGCGGAGCCGGCGCCGAGGGCGGCCAGGGCGAAGGCCAGGAGGGGGAGGGTGTGGGTCATCACAGGGAGTCCTCCGAGTCGAGTTCGTCCAGCAGATCCTGCACCGAGTCACCACCCTCGTCCTTCCTCTCCGCGGGCGGTGGCGCGATCTCGTCGGGCACCAGCGGATCCTCGTCGATGGGCGGCGGCTCGTCCGCCCGCTCCTCCGGAAGATCGAACGCGTCGTCGTCAGGCGGCGCCCGGAACTCGTCGGGAGAGACGGGCTCCTCCTCCGGCTCGGGAGGCCTCACGCGCTCCGGGGGTGGCTTCGGGGTGGGATTGGGAGCAGGCTGTGGGGCGTCCTCGTGCAGGTAACCCTTGAGGATGTCGAGGGCCTGCTGGTCCTCGTTGGGGCCCAAGGGCATGTCCAGCTCGGTGGCGCCCACCAGGCGCTCCGTGCCCGTGCGCACGAAGACGGTCTCGCCGTTCCAGGGGAGCTGGACCTCTTCGGGGTACCTGGGCGGCGGCTCCAGCGGGTCGAGCAGGCGCTCGATGTGGAACTCCACGCGGCGGTTGGCGGCCAGCTCCTCGGCCGCCGAGCCTTCGGCGGCGCGCGGTGCGACCTCGCCGTAGGCGCGGAAGGACAGGCGCGAGGGGTACACGCCGGCCTCCATCAGGGCCTTGTAGACCGCCTCGGCGCGCTCCATGGAGAGATCGTAGTTGTAGTCGTAGGAGCCCTCCTCGCTGGCGTGCCCCTCGATGAGGAGGTGGTCGATCTGCCAGTAGGAGGCCATCAGCTCGGCCACGGCGTCGAGCACGGGCAGGGACTCGGGCAGGATGTTGGCGGTGGCCACCACGAACTGGATGGGCTCGCGGATGGCGATGTGGGTGGCGTTGACGCCGACGCGGGCCAGCTCACCCTGCTTCCACTGGATGTCTTCATCTTTCTCGGGGTAGTCGTCGAGCAGCTCGGCCTTGGGCCGCGCGCGGAGGGCGTCCGGATCGTCGAGGACGCGCCCGACCACCGGCGCCACCTCCACCTTCTTGGGCGGGCGGAACCAGGTGACCCCCACCAGGGCGCGGGCGCCGGTGGTGCCCGGACCGACGGTGAGACCGCGCCCGAGCCCGACGTCGAGCTTGAGCCCCTCCGTGGGCCAGGTCTGCACGGTGAAGAGCGCCTCGCTGCGGACGCCGCCGCCGAACTCGGTCTGGGCGCCGGCGCGGGTGAGGGCCCCGAGGCCGAGCGACAGCTTGCCGCTGGGGATGGTGTGCCGCAGGCCGACGTTGAGGACGCCTTCGGGCCCGAGGACGAGATCGTAGTCGGTGTCGAAGGACCTGCGCCCGGTGAAGCCGAGATCGGCGAGCAGCTCCATGGGGCCGAAGCTCACGCGGGCCAGCATGCCGGCGTCCACGCTGGGGATGTCCTCGCCCATGTAGGTCTCGGAGACGCCGGTGGGCAGGTGGAGGTCGAGGCGGGCGGAGAAGGCGGAGCTCTCGCTGCTGGAGAGGGCGACCCGGCCGCCCACCACCGTGTCGCGCAGCCCGATGGCGTCGGCCGCCAGCGATGGCACATCGCCGCCGTGCTGCCAGGCCACGGGGATGACCACGCGGCTCGAGAAGCGCTTGGACCAGTCGTAGGCGATGCCCAGCTGGGCGTCGGCGCGGTTGGCGATGATCGGGACGCGGGCGCCCTCATCGTTGCGCAGGACCAGCGGGTTCTGCTCGTACTGCAGGATGGTGCCCACCCGCATGGCGCCTTCACCCTCGATGTCCGCTCGGTCGATGCCGGGCATGGAGCGGTTGGAGAAGGTCGCCTGCAGGATCTCCGGGTCGAGGGACAGGCCCTCGGCCCAGGCGGCTGGGCTGCAGAGCAGCAGGAGGAGGAGGGCGGCGCGGGAGGGCGCGACCGTGGAGAGGGTGCCGGGGTGCGCGTGCTTCACCGTGGTTCTGGGCTCCAGGGCGAGGATTCGACAGCATGGTGCGGGGAGCGCGCGGTGGGCGCCGCGCTGCCCCATGCGGCGAGGCCGGGGCGGGACCGCGTCATCTTTTCAGCTTGCGCGCCGAAGCGCCAGCCCTCGCGGATCCTTTCCGGGCCCAGCCCCCACGAAGGGGCTGGATGCACGTAGCCAGGAGGTCGTCAGATGTCCCGCTCTCCCGCCGAAACGGTGCAGCGATGGCTCCGCGGGCCGGAGCCTGGGCGTGTGCAGCTTCTCTCCATCCTCGGCGCCGGCGCCGTCATGCTGGCCGCGCTCGTGTGCGGGATCGTGGCGCTGCAGGGCTAGTGCCGCTGCCCGGAGTGACCGGGGGATCGGGGCGCAGGCGCTCCTCGCGGCGCAGCTCGGCGAGGCGGGTGCTGGGCTCGCGGTAGCGGCGGAAGCGGCGCCACAGCGCGCCCCACCAGGCGAGGCGGTTCCAGCCGGGGGCGAGGATGAGGCGCGCGAACAGGGCGTAGCCGACGAGCATGGCCACGTAGTTCCAGGCGATGAAAGCTGTGAGCCCGATGGCGATCAGGGCGCCTTTGCCCAGCAGCGCGGGGAAGAGCAGCAGCGCCGCCAGCGGCAGCATGGTCACCACCGTGATGGCCAGGGCCCACAGGTGGCTGCAGTCGATGGCGCCCAGGGGGCAGAAGGCCATGCAGCGCATGCAGGACTCACAGCGCCAGGTCCAGTATGGGCGCGCGCCCTTCATCTGCAGTGCCCCCACCGGGCAGGCGGCGGCGCACAGCCCGCAGCCGGTGCAGCGCTGCGTGGCCATGAGCACCTTGCCGAGGAAGATGCGGCCCATGGCCAGGTAGAGCAGTGAGACGGGGAAGAGGCACAGCCCCCAGAGGGCCTCGTAGGCCAGGTTGAGGGTCAGCCAGGTGCGGCGGCCCGCCAGGGCCCGGGCGGCGAAGCGCTGCACGATGGGCCGGGCGTGCTCCACCACGGCCTGGAGGGTGGGCTCGGCCTGGGGTGGGTGGAAGCTCATCCAGTTGGACGGCATGTTGACCGAGAAGGCGCCCTGGGGCCGGTAGCCGCGCGCGGCCAGCAGGGCGGCGGCCACGAAGGGTGCGCTGCACGCGGCTCCCGGAGGGTGCCAGGGCCCGACCTTGATGCCGGCGCGGGTGCACAGCACCCAGGCGGGAGCGCCCGCCGCGCGGGGCAGCCGGGACAGCCAGGTGATCATGGCCCAGGGCGCGGTGAAGCCGTGGGTGGGCATGGCCACCAGCAGGGGGCCGGCGGCGGGCGGGCCGGCCTCGATGGGGGCGATGCGCACCTCGCGCCCGGCCGCGGCGGCCGCCTCGGCGAACCAGTGGGCACAGCGCCGGGAGTTGCCGGTGCCGCTGAGGTAGTGGACCTCGAGGTTGACAGGCATGGAGGGGAGTCTACCCCACGGCTGCGGGAGGCGCGGTGTGCGCGCCGAAGTCCCGAATCGTCGGCTCCGCCGACGAAGCCGTCAGGTATCAGCCGTCAGCAATCAGCTCCTTCGGGCAGCAGCCGGCGCTCGCGCCCTTCACCCCCGGGGTGAACGGGACCGAGCGGGGTGACTCGCGAAGAATGTGCTTGCTGAATCCTGATACCTGAAAGCTGATAACTCTGAACCCGACGATTCGGGCCGAAGTGGAGGGGCTGGGGCGAGCCTCGGCGGTTGGGCGCGGTATGCGCGCCGAAGTGGAGGGGCTGGGGCGAGCCTCGGCGGTTGGGCGCGGTATGCGCGCCGAAGTGGAGGGGCTGGGGCGAGCCTCGGCGGTTGGGCGCGGT
>JBDRKM010000118.1:0-13249 GCA_043814015.1 Pseudomonadota bacterium | reverse complement strand
GGGCGGGCCGGCCCTGGCGACGGCCGCGCGGGCCAGGGCGCGGGCCAGCGCCACCGGGTCTGCGGGCGGTGCCTGCGGAGGCTCGGGCGCGGGCGGTTCGGGTTCCTCGGGCTCGGCGAGCTCATCCATCATGAGCTCCGGGGGGGGCGCGCCGATGGACACCGGCAGCCCCCGGGGGGCTGGCGGCGGGGCCGGGGTGGGGGCACGGGGGGGATCTGGGACGGGTGCCGGGGAGGGCGCGGCCTCAACCTCATCCGGGGCCGTGATGTCGGGGTCTCCGCTGGTCAGGCGCGAGCGTGCCGCAGCGCTCCAGGGCCCGAGTATCCGCCTGGAGGGCGCCTGGGGGCCCTCCTCGGGGGCCGAGAAGAACGGATCCGTCAGCTCGATGGCCGGCGGAAAGGCGGGCGAGGACCGCTCCTCGGTGATGGGGACCTCGTCCAGGCCAGCGTCGCCAGAGGGCGGCTCGAACAGGCTGGAGAGGGGGTCAAAAGCCTTGGGGCGTCGTGGCATGAGCTCGCCTCGTGCGCCGGGGCCAGGGGAGTCGGCCATCCGGGCGGCCGTTAGTCTAGCCTTCATGACGGAGCGCGGCACCATCGACACGATGCGAGATGTCCTGGCGGACGGGCGTCGACCGTTGCTCCTGGTGCGCCACGGCCGGACGGCGGCCAACGCCCAGCGCGTCCTGGTGGGGCGTTGCGATGTCCCCCTCGACGAAGAGGGCGCGCACCAGGCCGAGGCCTTGCGCGCCCGGCTCGTGGCCCTGGGCCCCAGCCTCTACCTCACGAGCCCGCTGGCGCGCGCCCGCCAGACCCTCGCGGGGCTGGCGCCGGTGGAGGTGGTGGGCGCGCTGGTGGAGGTCGCCCACGGCGACCTGGAGGGGCTGCCCGAGGCCCGCCTGGGCACGGACCACGCCGAGTTCCTGGCCCGCTGGAAGGCCGCTCCGGGGCGCACCCGCATCCCCGGCGGCGAGAGCGTCGCCGACGCGGTGGACCGCGCGCTCCCGGCCCTGCAGGCGCGCCTGGACGCCCACCCCACGCCCGCGCTGCTGGTGGTCTGCAGCCACCAGCTGGTGCTGGCGGGGCTGTGCTGCGCCCTGCTCCGCGAGCCCCTGGCAGGCTGGACGTCCCACCGCAACCACAACCCGGGCGTCACGCTCCTCTCGGAGGGCGCGGACGGCTGGCGCATCGAGCTGCAGGACGACCTCAGCCACCTCGAGGAGGGCTGATCTCCTCGATCAAGCTCCCCAGCTCTCGCTCGTCGAAGCGGTAGACCTCGCGGCAGAAGTTGCAGGTGATCTCGGCGCCCCCCTGCTCCTCCAGCAGGCCGCGCAGCTCCTCCGGGCCGAGGCTGCACAGAATGTCCGCGCTCTTCTCCCGGCCGCAGTGGCAGCGAAAGACGACCTCGCGGCGCTCCAGGATCCGTAGCGGGAAACCCCACAGATCTCCGGCCTCGACCCCACGGAGGAGGGCGCCCGGATCGGCCTCGGCGAGGCCGTCGAACAGGTCGTGGAAGACCCCCTCGTCCTGGTCGGGCAGCTTCTCCACCAGCAGCCCCACGGCGCTCGCGACCACGCCCTCCGGGGTGACCACGGCCGCGATGCGCACGATGCCGACGGCCTGCTGGCTGCGGACCAGGTAGCCCTGCAGGGCGCCCTGGAAGCCCGTATCCTCCACCGGGGCCACCCCGCGGTACAGCTCGCGCTCGGCGTCGTGCTTGATGACCAGCACGGCCCCGCGGAAGGAGTCTTCGTCGGGGATGGAGGCGGGCGTGAACCGCCCGCGCATGGCCCCGTCGGCCGCCACGTCGGCGATCAGGGCGAAGCGGGGGCGCTCGGCCTGGACCTGCAGGGTGACGCGCTCCTCGCCCTTGATCCAGGCGCTCATGAGCTGGGCCGCCACCATGCCCTCGGCCGCCACCCGGGCCGCCGCGGGCCCGAGCGCGTGCCGCCGCCGCACCTCTTCGGCCACCGCCGTGGCGTCCACGGCCAGCACCCGCACCCCGGCCTCGTCGGCGAGGCCGCGCAAGAAACCTGTACCCATGTTCACTCCAGCCGCGCGCGCGCCTCGGTCAGGCGCGTGAGGAAGTCATCGGCGTCGACGAAGCCGGTCACGGTGAGGTCGTCCATGACGGTGCCGTCGGGCAGGACGAAGACCACGGTGGGCAGCCCCTTGACCTCGTAGCGCTCCAACAAGGCCTTGATGGCCGGGTCGTCGCTGCTGGTGGCGTCGATCTTCACGGTGACGAAGCCCTCTGTGGTCGCGATCACGCGCGGGTCTACGTAGGTGCTGTGCTCGAGCTCCTGACAAGCCGCGCACCACGCGGCGGTGAAGTCCACCACCATGGGCTTGTTCTCGGCCTTCGAGCGCTGCACCCCGGCGGCTTCGTCCGTCGCCCAGGTGACATGGGGCACTTCGGGGTGGAGCAGGTCGATGGGCGACGGGATCTGTGGGGCGAGGGCGGCCAGGAACCACAGCCCGAGCAGTCCGCCGAGCACGGTGTAGGCGCGGTGGGCCCCCTGGATGCGCGGGCCGTCGTACTTCGCGGCGTTCCAAGCGTAGATGCCCGTACCGAGCAGCACGAGGCCGGTCAGCAGGCCGACCAGGAACGCGGGCAGGTGGGCGTGCACGAAGTAGACCGCCCCGATCAGCATGATGACGCCGAAGACGCGCTTGACCGACTCCATCCAGGCGCCCGGACGCATCAGCGCCGACGAGAAGACGCCCGCCAGCAGGAAGAGCACGCCCATGCCGAGAGAGAAGGCGAGCATCAGGGCGATGCCCAGCGCCACCTCGCCGCTGGTGCCCACCATCACCATCAGGGCGGCCACCACCGGGCCCGAGCAGGGGCCGGCCACCAGGGCGCCCACCATGCCCACGACGAAGGCCCCGCCGTAGCCGGCGCCGCCCAGCTGGTTGAGGCGGGTGGAGACGCCCGAGGGCATGGCCACGTCGAACAGGCCGAACATGGCCAGGCCCATGGCGGCGAAGAACACGGCCACGGTGCCCACCACCCAGACGTTCTGCATCCACGAGCCGAAGATGCTGCCGGCGAAGGCGGCGGAGGCCCCCAGCGCCGTGTAGACCAGGGCCAGGCCGGCCACGTAGGTCAGGGAGAGGGAGAGGGCCTTCCAGCGGCTGCCAGCGGCCCGCGCACCGATGATGCCCATGGTGATGGGGATCATGGGCAGCACGCATGGGGTGAGGCTCACCAGGAAACCTGCCCCGAACACGAACAGCACGAGCCAGACCAGGCCCTTGGCGCGCATGCGCTGGAAGGCGTCGCCCTCGCCGGCGGGGTACGCGGCGGCGCTGCCGGGGCCGGTGGCGGTGGAGGGCGGGAGCGCGGCCGCTGTGCCGCCCGCGATCACCACGTCCAGATCGAAGTTCTCGGTGCGGGGCATGAGGCAGAGGTTCGCCTTGCAGGCCTGGTAGCCCACGGCCACCGCGGCGCGCTGGGAGCCCGCGGGGCCCTGGACCGGCAGGGTGGCGACGAAGTCGCCGCCGATCTCCAGGCGCTCCATGCCGCTCAACGGGTCCGTGAAGGCGTGGCCCGCGGGGAAGACCGCCTCACCGGCCGTGAGCGCGCTGCCCTCGCCCAGCTCGATCCAGGTCATGTTGCGGTTGACGTGCCAGCCTTCGGCCTGGAAGAAGGCCACCCGGATCTCCCCCTCGCCGCCCACGGCGCGCACGCCCACGGGGGCCTCGTCGGTCAGCGCGGGGCGCGGCCCGAAGGCCACCATGTCCGCCGCCCCCGCGCCAGCCCCCTCCCCCACCGAGACGGTGACGGTGACGGGGAGGGCGCGTTCTCGGGGCATGAAGCAGAGGCTGCCCTTGCAGCCCTGGTAGCGGACCTGGAACTCCAGCTCGTGGGATCCGGGCGTGACCACGGCGCCGACGGCGAGCGGCACGGGCAGCGAGAAGCTGTCGTGGTAGATCTCACGCTGCTTCTCGGGGAAGGCCGGATCCGGCTCGAGCTGCCCGACGGGGAAGTCGGGCTCGCCCAGGACGAAGCCCTGCGGATCATCCAGCCGGACCTCGATGCTGTCACGGGTCAGGTGGTGCTCGGGCGGGATCTGCACCCGGACCTCGATGCCCCCCTGGCCGCCCGCAGGCACCGTGACGGGGGAGATCTCGACCCGGAAGGGATCCTCCGCGACCTGGGCCCAGGCCGCGCCGGGGAGCAGCACCGCGAGGAAGGCGAGCAGGGACAGGAGCAGCTGGGGCATGGACACCACCGGAGCGGACAGAGGGTGCGTAGAGCTAATCGCCACGGGCGACCGGTCAAAGGCGCCGCGCGAAGTGGGCGCGGTTGCCCACCCCGGGGGGGCGTGTGATGGGAGGACACCTCCCTCCTCGGGGATGCCATGCCCCTCCTCCAAGGTCCCCTCCCCTCCCCCCTGCGCCGCATCCACATCATGGGGATCTGCGGCACCGCCATGGGCTCCCTGGCCGCCATGCTGGTGGATCAAGGGTACGAGGTCACCGGCTCCGACACAGCGGTCTATCCCCCCATGTCCGACGTCCTGCGCGGCCTCGGCATCACGGTCATGGAGGGCTTCGAGGCTTCCAACCTCGATCACCACCCGGATCTCGTGGTGGTGGGCAACGTGGTGCGGGCTGTCTACCCCGAGGCCCAGGCCCTGCTGCAGGGCGACCTGCCCTACTGCTCGTTCCCCCAGCTGCTCGGCCTGCTGTTCCTCGATGGCACCCGCCCGCTGGTCATCGCTGGCACCCACGGCAAGACCACCACCACCGCCATCGGCACCTGGCTGCTGGAGCACGCCGGCCGGAAGCCCGGCTACCTGGTGGGTGGGGTGGCGCTGGATCTCGACCGCACCGCGCGGGCCTGCCAGGCACCTGAAGGCGCCCCCCGCCACTTCGTGATCGAGGGCGACGAGTACGACACGGCCTTCTTCGACAAGCAGCCCAAGTTCGTCCACTACCGCCCGCGCACGGGCATCCTCACCAGCGTAGAGTTCGACCACGCCGACATCTACCGCGATCTCGACCACGTCAAGTCCGCCTTCCGCCGCTTCATCGGCCTCATCCCCGAGGAGGACGGCTGCCTGGTGGCCTGCTGGGGGGATCCGAACGTGGTGGAGCTGGCCTCCGAGGCCCGCTGCGAGCTGCGGCGCTACGGCCCGGGCTGCGCCTGGGACGGCCGCATCGTGGGTGTGGACCCCGAGCGCGGCAGCATGACCTTCGAGGTGCTGCGATCGGGCAAGGTCTACGGCCGCTTCGAGTCCTGCATGGTGGGCGGGCACAACCTCTGGAACCAGGTGGCCGTGGTGGCCGCCCTGGACCGCGAGGGGCTCGACGCCGCAGAGATGGCCGCCGGGTTCGCCTCCTTCCGGGGCATCAAGCGCCGCCAGGAGATCCGCGCGGAGGTCGGCGGGGTCACCGTGCTCGATGACTTCGCCCACCACCCCACCGCCGTGCGCCTCACGCTGGAGGCCTTGAAGCTGCGCTTCGGAGGGCGGCGGCTGTGGGCCGTGTTCGAGCCGCGCTCCAACACCAGCCGCAGGGCCATCTTCCAGCGGGACTACGCCGCCGCCTTCGACGCCGCCGACCTCGCGGTGGTGGCCGACCCAGGCCGCAAGGACTCCGCGCCCGCCGAGGACCTGTTCTCGCCGCGCCGCCTGGTGGAGGATCTGCTGGACCGCGGCCTGGAGGCCCTCTACCTGCCCGAACCCGACGAGATCGCGGCCGTGGTGGCCGCCAACGTCATGCCGGGTGACGTGCTCGCCGTCATGTCCAACGGGTCCTTCGGCGGTCTGCACGGTAAGCTGATCGCCGCCCTGTCCTCCCGCTTCCACCCGTCAGCCACCTGACTCCGCAGGTCATCCCGGTCAACCCGCATGGAACGTCCTCTCCTCATCACGGCCCTCTCGCTCCTCGCCGCCTGCGGGCCATCCGATGGCGACGACATCATCATCGGCGCCGACAACGCCACCATCACGTTGGGGCTGCGCAACCCCACGCTGGACGCCGATCCCACCGTCGGGATCGACACCCTGCAGGTGGACGTCCTGGTGGACGACCAGGTCGTCCTCACGGACAGCTTCGCCTGGCCCGACGGCGAGGCCCGCATCTCCGGGATCGAGGAGTACGGGGTGGTCCGCTTCCAGGTGTCGGGCACCGATGGCAGCACGGTGCACTCACTGGGCCGCAGCGCGCCCGTGGTGCTCGTGCCGGGCGAGGATCTCTGGGTGCCCATCACCTTCCTGCCGGTGAACCGGGTGTTCGCGCTCTCGGCCGCCATGAACGAGAAGCGCAGCGAGCACACGGTGGCGACCCTCCCCGACGGCCACGTGTTGCTGGCGGGTGGGATGGACCCCACCCGGCGCACCTCGCTGGACGAGCTGGAGATCTACAGCCCCGTCACGGGCACCTTCGCCGCCTCCAGCGCCTACTTCACCGAGACCGTCTCGAACCCGGCCATCGCCTGGACCAACACCCACGATCTCCTGTTCGTCGGCGGCACCCACGCCCTCAACAACAACACCGAATCCTCGGACCACATCTGGCTCTACGATCCCGTCCAGGAGACCCTCGATGAGGTCGCCACCCTGATCCGCGGGCGCCGGGAGCACTGCGCGGCCCAGTACATCACCAACTCCATCCTGGTCCTGGGCGGCCCCGACACCGGCACCTCCGGCGACATCCTGCGCTACTACCCCGACACCGCCGCGTGGAGCTCCACCTCCGTGGCCCTGCACGACGGGCTCTCCTCGGAAGAGACCCAGGTCTGCGGGGTGGCCGGCGATGGCACCATCTTCGTGTCCGGCACCGCCGCGGCCAACACCGGCATCCTCGATCCCTTCTCCGGCGAGGGCGTCGGCGATGCCTTCGACGCCATCACCCCCGCGGCCGCGGGCACCTTCGTCTCCCACCCCCTGCTGGTGGCGCTGGACGGCGAGACCTTCTGGCTCGGCGGCGGCATCGACCTCGCCCGGGACACCGTCACCAGCGCGGGCCAGGAATTCCGCCTCGACTCCGCCAGCTTCGTGTCCGGCACGCCCCTGGCCACCCCACGCCAGGCCGCCGCCTGGGACACCTGGATCGAGGAGGGCTGGATTGTGGTGGCCGGCGGCTACGCCGACGTGGCCGGGCGCAACCCGGTCAACAAGGTCGAGCTGCTGAACCCGGCCACGGGCGCCAAGGGCCCCACCGTGGACTTCGACCGCGTCCGCCCGGGCTGCCGCGTCAGCACCCTGCCCGACGGCGCCCTGCTGATCACCGGGGGCTACGACGCCTCCACCGCGAGCGATGTGGCCACCGCAGCCATCATGGTGCCGTACCTGGACTGACGGTCAGCCCTTCAGCCCCACCTTCGCCAGCCATGCATCCAGGATGCCGGCCAGGGAGGGCTCGCCCTCCATCTCCTCGAGGTCGTAGGCCACGGAGTAGATGGGCTTGCCGGGGTCGATCAGGTTGCCCAGCTCGATGGGGGTGCCCGAGACCACGATGTCGGCGGGGACCGCGGCCAGGGTGGCCTGGAGATCCGCCTGCTGCTGGGCGGAGTAGCCCATGGCGGGGACCAGGCGCCCGATGTTGGGGTACTTGCGGTAGGTGTCCGCCAGCTCGCCCACGAAGTAGGGGCGTGGGTCGACGATCTCGGCACCGGCCCGCTGGGCCAGGAGCATCCCGGCGCCGTACGCCATGCCGCCGTGGGTGGTGGTGGGGCCGTCCTCCACCACGACGACGCGCGCGCCGCGGAGCTCCGCCTCATCGTGGCCCAGCAGGGTGAGGGTGGAGTCCACGCAGACGACCTGTGCGTTCGGGTTGAGCTCGGCGGCCATCCTCTTCTCGGCCTCGATGGCCTCGGAGGTCGCGCTGCGGCTCTTGGCGATGAGCAAGACGTCGGCCAGCCGGACCTGAGCCTCGGAGGGGTAGTAGGCGCGGGCGTGGCCCGGACGGTGCGGATCCATGAGGACGAAGTAGAGATCGGGCTTGATGAAGCCGATGTCGTTGTTGCCCCCGTCCCAGAGGATGAGATCCGACTCCTCCTCGGCCGCGGCCAGGATGGAGGGGTAGTCCACGCCGGCGTAGACCACCCGGCCGCGCTTGATGTAGGGCTCGTACTCCTCGCGCTCCTCGATGGTGCAGGCGTGCTTGATGAGGTCGTCGTAGGTGGCGAAGCGCTGCACGGCCTGGGCGGCCAGGTCTCCGTAGGGCATGGGGTGGCGGATGCCCACGGCGCGCAGGCCGCGCGCGTTGAGCAGCTCGATGAAGTAGCGGGTGGTCTGGGACTTGCCACAGCCGGTGCGCACCGCGCCGATGCCCATGACGGGCTTTCTCGAGGGGATCATGGTGCGCGCGCCGGGGATGACCAGATCGGCCCCGACCGCGTTGGCGCGAGCGGAGATGGAGGCGATGTGGCTCCAGGGGACGTCGGAGTAGGAGAAGACGAACTGCTGGACGCCCTCCTCCAGGGCGAGGCGCTCGAGATCGGACTCGGGGACGATGGGGATGCCGTCGGGGTAGCGGGGGCCGGCCAGGACCGCGGGGAAGCGGCGGGCGTCGATGCCGGGGATCTGGGTGGCGGTGAACGCCACGACCTCGATGTTGGAATCGTCGCGGTACAAGGTGATGAAATTGTGGAAGTCGCGACCTGCGGCTCCCAGGATCACGATGCGCATGGAACCTCCTGCGGGGGCAGTTGGTTCGGCTCCGAACAAGTGCCGACGGGCACCCCGGTCACACCGAACGGGGCTACCGTGGATAATGGGGCATCCGCCACGGGGCAATCTCCCCCGGGCTCCCCCTCCGCCCGTCTTGACCGCGATCATGCGCGAGAGCCCTGTGTCCCCTGCTCCACCTGTCTCGGTGTTGCTCCCCTTCCGCGATGCCGACGCCACCCTCGACGAGGCTGTGGCCTCCGTGCTGACCTGGGAAGAGGATCTCGAGCTGCTGCTGCTGGACGACGGCAGCACCGACGATGGGCCGGGCCGCGCGCGGATCTGGGAGGCCCGCGACGGGCGCGTGCGGGTCCTCTCCCTCCCACGGCGGGGCCTCGTGGCCGCCCTGAACGAAGGGCTGCAGGCCGCGCGCGGGCGCTACATCGCGAGGATGGACGCCGACGACATCGCGGCGCCGGCGCGGCTCGCCCGGCAGCTCCCCCTGCTCGAGGCCGACCCCGGGCTGGCGGTCGTGGACGGCCAGGTGGCCTTCTTCCGCGACGAGGGGCCGGTGCCCGAGGGCATGCGTCTGCACGAGGCGTGGATCAACGCGGTGATCGCGCCAGAGGACTTCCGCCGGGCCTGGTCGGTCGAGAGCCCCGTGGTCCACCCCGCCGCCACCCTGCGCCGCGCCGCCGTGCTGCAGATCGGCGGCTACCGCGCCGAGGCGGGCTCGGCGACCGTCACGGCCGGGCCGGTGCCCGAGGACTACGACCTCTGGCTGCGGCTGGACGCCGCCGGCTGGCGCTTCGCCAAGGTCCCCGAAGTGCTGGTGCACATGCGTGACCGCCCCGCGCGCCTCACCCGGACCCACCCGGCCTACGCGCGTGAGGCCTTCCGGCGGGCGCGCATGCTGTGGCTGGAGCAAACGGCCCTGCGCGAGCCCCGCCGCGTGGTCCTGTGGGGCGCGGGCAGAGAGGGGCGCCCCTGGCTGCGCTGGCTGCTGGCCAGCGGGCACCGTGTATCCGCCGTGATCGACGTCGATCCCCGCAAGATCGGCTCGGTTCGCCAGGGTGTCCCGGTGCGGCCGCCCGAAGCCCTGCCCGACCTCGAGGCCGACCTCTGCCTGGTGGCCGTGGCCGCGCGGGGCGCGCGCGCGCAGATCCGAGCCGCCCTGGCCTCCCTGCGCCCCGGCTGGCGCGAGGGATGGGACTGGTGGGCGCTGCGCTAGGGGTCTTGATAGGCTGCCCCGCCTGGAGAGCCCATGCCCATCACGCCCTTCGTCGCCTTGTGCGCCACGGCCTTCGCCGGCCAGCCCGCCTACTACCACCCGGATCACGTCGGCCCCCACTCGGCCCTCTTCCAGCGCTCCAGCGCCGTGATGGCCGAGAAGTTCGACACGGTGCAGGGCGCCATGGCGCGGGTCAGCCCCTCGCTGGTGGCCCTGGATCTGGAGGCCGCCCTGGTGAGCCGCCGGGCCCCGGAGGAGTACCGTCGCTACGCCGAGGAGCTCCGGCGCGAGAGCAACGGCCAGATGCACCGGGTCCAGGCCTTCGTGGACACCATGGTGGAGGACTTCGAGGTCACCTTCAAGGCCGCCATGGGGCGGGCCCTGCCCCAGGTCTCCGAGGGGTACCAGCTCGTAGAGTGCGCGGCCACGGGGATCCACGCCATGCTCGGCCGTACACAGTGCGCCGGCGAAGATCTCAACCCCGCCCTCGCCAAGGCCATGGATCGCGACCCCGCCCTCGCCGCCGCGCTCGCCGAGATCGAAGGGCTCACCTGGCCCGCCTTCACCGTGACGGGGCGCCCGCAGCCCGTGCTGCCCCTCACCGGCGTGGGCAGCTACCTGCGGGTCGATGCCCTGGCGGACGCGCTGGTGGCCTCCCAGATCGCGGCGGCCCGCGCCAGGCTGGACGAGGCGCTGGAGCCCGTCCAGGCTGCCATGGAGGAGGGCGAGACCCCCGCCGAGCGCAAGGCGGCCCTGGATCGGGCCCTCCAGCTGCGCGACCTCTACGATCGCGAGCTGGGCCTGGTGGGCGACGAGTTGATCACCGCCGTGGAGGGCAGCCTCGTGCGCCTCGAGAACAAGGGCGTGCCGCCCGCGCTGGGCCTGTGCGCCAACCCCGTGGGGTTCGGCGGCTGCACCGGCAACGACGTCACCGAGCAGGTGCTGCCCCTGCTGCTGGCCGATAAAAAGCTGATCAAGGCGCTGGTGCGCTGATCCGGGGCCCGACCCGCGGCAGTGGCTCCTCGGCCTCCGCCAGCAGCCAGCCCATCACGGCGAGGGCCGCCGCGTTGCGGGCCAGCAGGGTGGGGTCCACCTTGTCGAGGGTGTCCGCTGCGGTGTGGTGGATGGGCCAGTAGCCGCTGGTGTCCTGGGACAGGCCGAGCCCGGGTACGCCCAGCGCCACCAGGGGCGAGATGTCGGAGCCGGAGCCGCCGGTGGTGAGATCAACGGCGCCGCTGGCCCGCAGCAGCGGCGCCCAGGGCGCCAGGGTGGCCACCGCCCGCGCCCCGACCTCGAGGTCGGGCAGGCCGGTGGCCGGGTCCCTGAGGTCGAGGGAGAAGCCGAGGGGCTGGCCAGCGCCGGTGTCCGCCTCGATGGCGGCCACGATCCCAGCGACCTCGGCCGCGTGGGCCCCAGCATAGGCGCGGCCGCCGGAGAGGCCGTTCTCCTCGTTCACGTAGAGGATCACCCGCACGGTGCGGCGCGGCGGGACCGGCAGGGCGGCCAGCAGGCGCCCGGCCTCCATGGCGGTCACACAGCCCGCGCCGTCGTCCTGGGCGCCCTGGCCCAGGTCCCAGGAGTCGAGGTGTCCCGACAGGATCACCACCTCCTCGGGGCGCACGCGGCCGCGCACCTCGCCGACCACGTTGTGGGACAGCGCCTCGCCGCGGTCTTCGGCGCCCAGCACCAGGCGCACCCGCGGGACCTCGCCCCGCTCGACCAGGCGCCGGAGCCAGGCGCTGTCCTCCAGCGTGAGGATCACAGCCGGGACGCGCGGGCTGGCGTCGTCGTAGCGCAGCGCCCCGGTGTGGGGTGTGGCCAGGCTGGTGGGGGTGGGTGAGCGCACCAGCGCCCCCACCGCCCCCACCGCGGCCGCCGCGCTGGCCCCCCGGGAGCGGAATTGCACGGCCTGTCCGTAGCCCTCCCAGGGCACGTCGAAGAGCACCAGCTTGCCCGCGGCCTCGCCCGCGCGGGCCTTCAGCTCCTCGATGGATGCCACCACCATCACATCGCCCTCGACCCCCTCCGGCCCCGTGCCGACGCTGCCACCGATGGTCAGGGCGTGCAGGGGCCGCGCCATGGGCGCCAGCAGCTCCACCCGCTCCTCGCCCCGGACCCACACCGGCACCTGTACGGGCTCCAGGTGGACCTCGAGGCCCTCGGCGCGCATGGTCTCGACACCCCAGGTCACGGCGCGCGCCAGCTCGGGGCTGCCCGCGATGCGGTGGCCGATGGTGTCGCACAGCGTGGCCAGCTTCCGCCAGGCGCCGTCGGAGGCGAGGGCCTGTCCCGCCAGCAGCGCGGCGCCCTCCTCCATCGTCGGCGGCGCGGGGATGGGTCTCCCGGCCTGGGCGCCCATGGCGCCGAGCAGCAACAGTGTACCCGTCATCCCGCGGCCCTCCCCAGGGCGGTCGCGCGCTGGAAGACCCCGAGGAAGGCCTCCCATGACAGCCGCCCCGTGCTCGAGTTGTGGGGGCTGGGGTGGTAGGAGTCCAGCAGCGCCCGCCCGCCGGGCAGCGCGTGCTCGGCCGCGTGGGCGAAGGGGTGCGCGGCCCGCCGCAGCCCGAGGCTGTCCACGACGGCCTGGTGCGCCACCCCGCCGAGGGCCACCAGCACCCGGACGGCGGGATCCGCCAGCTCGCCGGCCAGCCACAGGCCCCGGCAGGTGGCGATCTCGACGCCGGTGGGCTTGTTCTGGGGCGGCACGCACTTGACCGCGTTGGTGATGCGCGCCCCCATGAGCCTCCCGCCCGCCAGTGTCGGATCCGGGTTCTCCGCCAGCCCCGCCTCGAAGATCGCCCGGTAGACCCAGGCCCCCGAGCGATCCCCGTTGAAGGGCCGCCCCGTGCGGTTCGCCCCGCGGTATCCGGGCGCGAGCCCCAGGATGAGGATGGACGCCCGCGGATCCCCCCAGGGCGGGACCGGCGCCGCGTGCCAGTCGGGGTGATCGGCGCGTGCCTCGGCCACGAAGGCCGCCAGGCGCGGACAGGCGATGCAGGTGTGGAGCGCGGGCATGGTGCCGGACTATCAAGAAACAGCGGGGGCAGATGGATCTCGCGCAAAGACGCCAAGACGCCAAGATGGCCGTGGCTGGCTGGAATCGCCGAGGCGAGGCGTGGTCTCGCAGGATCTCACGCAGAGGCGCAGAGACGCTGAGAGCCTGCAAGCGGCCTCCCGGCTGACGAGCGGCGACGTGGTCCGTGCGGCCTGGACTGGAGGGGCTGCCGCGCCGTCCGCTGATCGTCGGTGGCTGACGAGGTCGGTACACGCCGTGTTGCTTCGCCTCACGGAGCGGCAGCCCCGCAGGACGACCTCTTCATCTGCCCACACATCGCACCGGGCGAGCGTGCATCCGACCCTGGCTCTGCCCTTGGCGTCTTTGCGTCTTTGCGCGAAAT
>JBDRKM010000117.1:0-46598 GCA_043814015.1 Pseudomonadota bacterium | reverse complement strand
GCCGCGCCCGACCCCCTGCGCTACGCGGCCCCCATGGCCCGCGCCGCGGCTCTCCTGGCCGCGCGCCAGGCCCCCTCGGGCGGCCTGCGCTACGCCGACGACATCCCCCACCAGCCCGCCTGGGCCGCCTGCTTCGCCGATCAGGCCCTGGCCGAGCCGGCGGTGCCGGCGAGCGAGTGGATCTAGTGCCGCCGCCCGGAAGTCCCTGACCAGGGACTTCCGGGGGGTGCTGGCGCACCCGGCGCTGCGCGCCGCGTCGGCACTATCCATTGTTGTGGGGGGCCTCGCCCCCCATGCGCCCTGCGGGCGCGCCCCCCGTGCGGACGCTCCGCGTCCGCGCTATTGCACGCGCTGACATGCCTCGAAGAGTGGTCAAAGACTTCCGGGCGCGTGCAATAGCTGGAGCGCCCCATGCCTGCTCCCCTCCCCATCGACGTGATCATCCCCTGCCACGATGAGGGCGCCACCATCGCCGCCGTGGTGCGGGCCTGCGGGCAGGCCCTGGGAGCTCACCCCCACGGCGTCCTGGTGGTGGACGACGGCTCGCGCGACGACACCGCGGCCCGGGCCCGCGCCGCCGGGGCCGAGGTGCTCTCCCTCTCCCCCAACCGGGGCAAGGGCCTGGCGCTGGCTGCCGGGGTGGACGCCACCTCCCGCCCCCTGGTGCTCTTCCTGGACGGCGATGGCCAGGACGATCCGGCCGATCTGCCCCGCTTGCTGGCGGCCCTGACCCCCGAGGTGGACCTCGTCATCGGCTCCCGCTTCCTGGGGGTCATGCACCGAGGCGCCATCCACCCGCTGAACCGGGTGGCAAACCGGGCCTTCAGCGGGCTCATCTCGGGCCTCTTCCGGGCCCGCATCACCGACAGCCAGGCCGGCGTGCGCCTGCTGCGGCGCGCGGCCTGGGAGCGCATCGCGGTGCGCGCCCGCGAGTACGACGTGGAGACCGAGGTCCTGCTCAAAGGCCTGAAAGCCGGCTGGCGCGTGGTGGAGGTGCCCGTGTCTCGCCACCCGCGGGGCGGCTCGGCCACCGACTTCGACCGGGTGCGCCACGGCAGCCTCATCCTGTGGACGATCCTGCGCGAGCGGCTGACCCCGTGAGGCCCGGCCCGGGCTCCGACGACGCGCTGCTGGGCCTGTGGGACGGCCACGAGGCGGGGGTCGCCCTGGTGGCCGGTGGGCGCCTGATCTTCGCCCTCTCCGAGGAGCGCCCCGCGCGCCGCAAGCGCGCCTCGGGCTTCCCCTGGCTCGCCCTGGCGCGCGCCCTGGAGCACGCCCAGAACGCGGGCCTACGGGTCACGGACGTGGCCGTGGCGGGCCGGGCCGGTCGCCTGCCCCTGCGCTGGGCGGATGCGCGCTACGCCGCTTCGGATCCACGCCGCGATCCGCTGGCCCCCTCCAGCCACGCCCTCGCCGTCTGGGAGAACCTCGCGGCCCGCGCGCCGGGCCTGGGCGCGCTGGAGGCCCACGCGGGCGCCATCCCCCTCCGCGCCCGCCTCGCGGGCCAGCTCGGGGGCTCCTTCCGGCTGCACCTCGTGCCCCACCACACCGCCCACGCCGCCTCCGCCATGCTGCTGCCGCGGACCCCTCACAGCCTGGTGCTGACGCTCGACGCCTACGGCGAGGGCTGGGCGGGCAGCGTGCGGGACGCATGCGACTTCGACCGCCCGCGGGCGCACCTGCCCCTCACCACCGGCCTGGCCTGGCTCTACGGCGCCGTCACGGTGGGCCTCGGCTTCCAGGAGGGGGACGAGGGCAAGGTCACGGGCCTGGCCGCCCGGGGCGATCCCGAGCGCCTGAGGGGGCGGTTCGAGGCCCTGCTGGGGCCGGTGCCGAGCCAGCCGCACCTGGGATTCCCCGCCTGCCTGGCCGATCTGCGCCGGCTGGCCCGCGCCGCGCCCCGCGAGGACGTGGCCGCCGCCCTGCAGGCAGTGGTCGAGGCGCGCACCTGCGCGCTGGTGGCCTCCTTGCTGGCCCCCGGCCCGGACCCCACGCGCCTGCTGCTGGCCGGCGGGCTGTTCGCCAACATCCGGGTCAACCAGGCGCTCGCGGTGCTACCCGGTGTGGAGGGCGTACGGGTCTTCCCCCACATGGGCGACGGCGGCCTGGCGGTGGGCGCGGCGGCCTGGGCCTGGCGCAACACACGCGGGGCCTGGCCCGCCCCGGTCACGGGCATGGATCTCGGCCTGGTGTTCGACCGCGCGGCCATGGAGCGGGCGCTGGCCGACGCCGCCCTCCCGACACGCCGCATCGCCGACCCCGTGGCCGAGGCCGCGGCCCGCCTCGCCCGCGGCCAGGTGCTGGGTTGGTTCGAGGGACGGGACGAGTATGGTCCGCGCGCCCTCGGGCGGCGCTCCATCCTCTGCTCGGCCCGCGACGCGCACCTGGGCGACATCGTGAACCGCCGCCTCGGGCGCGAGCCCTTCATGCCCTTCGGGCCCATGGTGCGCGCCGAGGACGCCCCCCCGCTGTGGCGCGATCCGGGCGCCGGAACGGATCTGGCCACCATGACCGTGGCGGTGGACGCCACCCCCGCCCTGGCCGGTCCCTGCCCCCTGGCCGTGCACCTGGACGGCACCTCGCGGCCCCAGGTGGTGGAGGCCGCGGCCCTCCCGGCCCTGCACGCCCTGCTCACCCGCCACGCCCGGGCCACCGGGGAGCCCGCGCTGATCAACACCAGCTTCAACCGCCACGGCGAGCCCATCGTCCACAGCCCCACCGACGCCCTGCGCACGGCCCGGGCCGCGCGCCTGGACGCATGCCTGCTGCTGCCCGTCGACGAGCCAGGCGCCTTCCTCGTGGAGCCGCAGCCGTGAAGCTCCACGACGGCCTGCGCCTCGCCCCGACCGTGGCCCGCAGCCGCGTGCAGGGAGGGCCACCCTACAAGCTCCTGCTGTCCCTCACCGACCACTGCACCCACCGCTGCCGGGCCTGCCGCACCTGGACCGTCACCCCCGGCGACGAGCTGCGCCCCGCGGAGGTGGGCGCCCTGCTGGCCGGCCTGCCCTCCCTGCGCTGGCTCGATCTGACCGGCGGCGAGATCGTGGCCCGCCCCGACGCCGACGCGCTGGCCGATGCCATCGCAGGGCAGGCCGGGCGCCTGGTCTTCCTGCACTTCGCCACCAACGGTTGGGAGCCCGTCAAGGTCTCCTCCTTCGCCCGCCGCCTGCTCGCGGCGCGCGGGCCGCGCCTGGTGGTGACCGTCAGCCTCGACGGCGACGAGGCGCTGCACGATCAGATGCGCGGCCAGCCCGGCGCCTTCGGCCGCGCCGTGGACACCGTCCGGGCGCTCCAGGCGCTGCCGCGCACCGACGTCTACCTGGGCACCACCCTCACCCCGGACAACGCCCCCCACCTGGAGCGCGTGGCCGCGGCCCTGGTCCGGGCCCTGCCCGCGCTCGCGCCGTCCCACTGGCACGTCAACCTCATGACCCGCTCGGCGCACTTCTTCCGCAACGAGGGTGTGCCCGCACTCCCCGCCTCCGAGGCCCTGGCCGCCACCCGCGTCCTCGAACGCCTGCGGGGCCCGCCCCGGGACGCCTTCGCCCTCGTGGAGCGGGCCTACCTGCGCGCCCTGCGCGGCCACCTCGCCACCGGCGCCGCCCCCGCCCCCTGCCAGGCCCTGCACGCCTCGGTCATGGTGGGGCCCACGGGCACGGTCTACCCCTGCCACCTGCGGAACGAGCCCGTGGGCAACGTGCGGGAGGCGGGCCTCTCGCTGCCGCGCGTCCTGCAGGCCCCCCCGGCGCGCACGCTGCGCGAGCGCATCACCCGGGAGGGCTGCGCCGGCTGCTGGACCCCCTGCGAGGCCTACCACGCCATGATCGCCGCGCCCCTGCGCATCGCGGTGAAGGCCTGGAGCGCGGGCTGACCTGATCCTCCAAGTCCTCGTGGACGGGCGCATGGGTCGCTTTCCAGAAACGCCACCGCTACAATGCAAGCATCAGGAGGCCACCATGGACTGGCGTTCACACATCTACACCGACCCCGCCATCTGCCATGGGCAGGTCTGCATCCGCGGCACACGTGTGCCGGTGGCCGTCGTCCTGGACAACCTCGCCGCGGGTGTGGGAGAGAACGGGATCCTCGAGAGCTACCCCACACTTCGGCTTGACGACATCGCTGCTGCCGTCGCCTACGCCGCGGAGCTGGCGCGGGAGCACATCGTCGATCTCGATATCCGGGATTGATCCACGCGGCGCCTGTAAGGAGCGCGGAGCGCGTTTGACGCCCGCAGTCCCCATGGGTACAGCCAGGCCGCCGTGCCCCCCCTGACCCGCCGCCACCGCTGGACCTTCGGCCTGCTCACGCTGGCCCTGGCGCTCTTCTCCCTGGCCCGCTTCGACGGCCCGGCGCGGGGCTACTGGGACACCTACATCACCGTGCCCGCCATGTTCATGACCGGGCACGCCGTAGATCTACGCCGCATGGACGGCACGCCGCGCTTCTTCTACCAGCTCCGGGGCCGCCTGCCCGACGACACCTACGACCCCACCCCCGGCTCCTACGGCATCGCGTCCAAGGACCAGCGCATCGGCACAGCCATCGCCTTCGCGGCGCCCTTCTCGCTGCTGAACCTCTCGGCCTTCCGCGTCGGCTACGCCCTGACCTGGGTGGTGGCCTTCGGGTTCGGCTTCGTGGCCCTGCGCCGCCTGCTGGGCGGCTTTTCCTGGCCCCTGGCCGGGGCGCTGGTGCTGGTGCTGAACCCCTTCAGCCTCTACCTGGACCGCCTCAACGGCAACCTCTTCGGCCTGGCGGGGCTGACCTTCCTCTGGGTGCTGGCCACGGAGGAGCGCCCGCGCTGGTGGCTGGTGGGGCTGGTGTACGGCGTGCTGGGCGGCATCCGCAACGAGGCCATCGTGCTGGGGCCGGTCATGCTGGCCCTGCTGTGGCAGGGCAGCGGCGGGCGCCGGCGGGCCTTCGCCGGCCACCTGGCGGCCTTCACCGCGGCGGCCTTCGCGGCCATCCTGCCGGTGCTGGTGTGGAACGACTTCGCCTACGGCCAGCCCATCATCCACCCCAGCCAGGTGGCGCACCTGGAGGGGTTCCGGCCCACCTTCCCCCACACCTTCCTCGGGCACACCTTCGCCTTCAACGGCCTGCTCAACTGGCCTTTCCACGACCACTGGGTGCGCACGCCCCACTTCGCCTTCCCCACCGTCATGCTCTGGCCCCTGCTCACCATCCGGGTCCTCGGCGTGGGCCTGGCCGCCCTCGGCCTCATCGGCGTGGTGGCGCTGGTGCATGCGCGGCGCTTCGAGGGCTGGGCCTTGCTGGCCTGGTACCTGCTGGTCTTCGCGCTCTTCGTGCCCCAGGAGAACTGGGAGGAGCTGAAGCAGACCTTCATGGCCCTGCACCTGCTGCCCCTGGCCGCCTTCGTGGCCGCAGGGCTCGCCTGGTTGGCCGCCGGGGTGCGCCAGCCCCGCCGCTGGGGGCTCGTCGCCGCCGTGGCCGCCGCCATCGCCGCCGCCGTCTGGGGCGCGGGGGCGGTGGACCTGCCCGCGGATGAGCGCTGGTACGTGCGCTTCCCCCACGCGGGCCGCAACGACTCCGGCCTGGACGCGCTGCCCGAACGCCTCCGCAAGGACTGGCACTTCTTCTACACCCACGAGACCGAGGCCGAGATCGCGGCCGAGCGGCAGAAGCTGGCCACGCCCCACCTGCTGCCACGGCTCTACCGGCCCTTCACGGCCCCACCTGCCGACCTGGCACGGCGGCTGGTCGGCGAGCCCACCACGGACACGCTGCAGACCCTGGCCATCTGGAGCTACATCTACGAGTGAGATCAGAGGTAGCTCTCGGGCTCCCCGTACACGAAACGCACCCGGGGCTGCCCGTCGTCGATGTCGATGAACCAGCCGTCCGTGCGGTGGGGCACGCCCTCGGCGGGGTTCACCAGCCAGGCGCGCACCACCACCCGCATGTCCGCCGGGATGCGCAGGTACACCACAGGCTCCGCCTCCATCCAGGGCAGCGCGATCAGGGAGGTGGCCAGGCCCTCGGCCCGGCGCTCGAGGAAGACCTCGTACTGCACCAGGTTGACCTTCTGGAAGCCCAGCTCGTCTTCGGCGAGCCGCACGAAGGCGTTCAGCTCCAGGGGCAGCTCCCGCAGCACGCCGATGGCGGGGCGCTGGGCCAGCACGGTCACGGGCAGGGGCTGCTCCTGCCAGGAGACCGCGACCTGCTTGTGGTGGATGTCGAAGATCCGCGCGGGCTGGGAGTAGTCCACCAGGTAGCGGCCCGGGGCCTCCTGCAGCGCCACCGCGCGCTCCGGATCCATCACCAGGGCTTCGAGATCGACGCGCAGGGAGAGGAAGGCATCGCTCGCTCCCAGCGGCTCCGGCGCGGCCGGGGGGCGGCCGTCGAGCCAGCGGTCCAGCCAGGGGTTCTGCACCCCATCGAGCAGCGCGGCGGCCATGAGCCGGGCCCGGGCGGCCTTGACGCGCCAACGCAGCTTGTGGGCGATGGCGCCGTAGCGCGGCAGAGGGCCGCTGGGGGCGAAGCCGCGGCGCAGCAGGGCCAGCAAGGCCGGGCGCTCGTGCTGGTAGTGGGGCTTGCGCGCGAGGCTGGTGGCGTCGGCCGGCGCGTCCAGGTGCCGCAGCCCCACATCCAGCCCCACCACCACCGTCAGCGCGGCGGCCAGGCCCAGGGCCCGGGACCCCCAGCCCGCGCGCACCAGCAGCCCCCGCAGGCCGAAGGCGAGACATCCCAGCACGGGCCACAGGGACATGATGAAGATGCGGGTCTTGTCGTGCTCGATCCAGTCCCGCTGCCCGGCCAGCACCAGCAGCGGCAGCAGCACCATCCCCGCCAGGGCCAGCGCCAGCAGGCGCCGCTCCCGCAGCAGGCGCATCGCGCCCACCAGGGCCAGCGCCGCCGGGATCCAGCCCACCTGTGCCAGCATGAAGAGGACGTAGTAGCTGGCGTTGTCGTAGGGCACATGCGGGGTGCGCGTGCCCGCGAGCAGCGCGGGCAGCGCCGCGTCCTCACCCAGGCTGTGCAGGCCGTGCTGCCCAACCTGGGGGACCTCGAAGGCGAAGGCCAGCGCGAAGCCCAGCAGCGCCAGCGCCCAGCGCCGCCAGGGCTGGCGCTGCTCCAGGTACAGCAGGGCCGCCGGGACCAGGAAGACCAGCGGCAGGAAGCGCAGCCCCAACCCGCCGATGAGCCCCAGCAGCAGGCCGTGCAGCAGGGCCCGCTCGCGGTGGAAGGCGATGGTGTACAGCAAGGCCGGCGTCAGGGCGTAGACCAGGACGTTGCGGTCCAGCACCTCGATCCAGAGGGTGTAGGGGTTGAGCGCCGCGAAGCTGCCCACCAGCACCGCCACGAGCAGCGAGTCCGTCCAGCGCCGCAGCAGCAGCACGGAGAAGAGCACCAGCAGGCAGTGGAAGGCCGCGTGGAGGAAGCGGAAGGTCCAGGGCCCGAGGACCGCCATCCAGCTGGCGGTGAACAGGGAGTTGCCCGGGGTGCTGATGATCTCGTAGGCCCGCCGCACCAGGGCGGGGTCGCGCCCCGGGTTGAGCTCCGGCACGAAGCTCATGGTCTGCATGTAGAAGCACATGGCCTCGTCGGTGCGCAGGTAGGAGCCCAGCGAGAGCCACAGCTCCACGCCGCTGTGGTGCAGCCAGGTGAAGGCGCCCAGCGCCAGCGCCAGCGCCAGGACCCCCAGCTCCCAGCGCTCGGGCCTCGGTGGCAGCAGCCCGCGCCCCAGCTTCCAGGCCGGCCAGGCCAGCCCCAGCAACCAGGCGCCCGCCACGGCGGCCAGCAGCCCCCGGGAGAGGAAGGCCGGCAACGCCAGGGCCAGCTGGAAGGCCACCAGCGGCACCGCGGCGAGGGTGAAGAGCAGGGCGTAGGCCACACGCTCCAGGAAGCCGGCGCGGGGAGCGAGCAGGCTGGCGAGGATCCACCCAGTGAGGACCAACAGGGACGCCACCAAGGGACTTCGAGGCACCGGGGTTCGGGGAAGCGTCAGGGTAGCAGTTGAAAGGGAAATGTCAAGGACACACACCCCCTGGACGTGCCCCACTCGCGTGGCGGGAGCGGTCAACCGCCGGCGGTCAACCGCCCCCGGCGGCCTATCGACAGCCTAGAGGTACTTGGCGCGTGGTAACGGCGTGAATCGCCGGGAGCTGTCAGCCAAGCACGTTCCAGGAAGGACCTCTCGCGCGCGATTCCGTCCCTCCCGCCTCACTCGACAGCCAACGGGCGCTCGCTTCGGCGGCGCCGACGGAGAGTCCGCTTGCTGATACCTGATACCTGAGACCTGGCGGCTCGCCGGCCGCGCCGGACCGTCGCCTGGTTTGGTCGGTGTCCGCGTGGCGGAGCCCGGCGTGACTGCTGTGTCACCCACAAGGGGCACTCCGCCGCCGGAGCTGGGCTGCCGTTGACTATGGCTCGCCGGCGCGCAGCCCCTCGAGCAGCGTCTTCGCCTCGTCGTCCCAGGGGTGGTTCTCGATGGACTTGCGCAGCAGGGCCTCGGCCTCATCGACGCGGCCCTCCCGCAGGTAGATCCGGGCCAGTCCGTTGTACTTCTTGTACTCGACGTCCGGGCCGATCTCGATGGCGCGCTGGAAGTTCCCGCGGGCCTGCTCCGTGCGGCCCTGGCGCAGGTACACCAGGCCGAGCCCTTCGTACGGGCAGGTGTAGTCGGCGTGGCCGGCCTCGATCGCCCTCTCGAACAGGGCCTCGGCCGCGCGGTCGTCGCCGCGGTTGTACTCCACCAGCCCCAGCTCGGCCATGGCATAGGGGTTGTCGGGGCTCTGCTCCAGCACCCGGCGGAACGCCTGCTCGGCCTCGTCGTACCGTCCCAGGCCCGTGTACGAGGTGCCCACGCCCAGCAGGGCCAGCACGTCGTCGGGTCGCCGTGCGAGGATGCGCCCGTAGTAGGGGAGGGCCCGTGCGTGCTCACCCTGGTTCGCCAGGGCCCAGCCCATGCCCAGCTCGGCCAGACACCGCATGGTCTCGGCGTAGGCGCGCTGGTCGGGCCAGGGGGCGAGCCAGCCCCGCCACGGGTCGTCCGCGACCGGACGGAGCGCCTCCATGGCCGCCTCATAGTCCCTGGCCACGACGGCCAGGTGCCCGCGCCCCACCTGCACGCCCGGATCGGCATCGAGGGCGGCGGCGCGCTCCAGCAGCGCCGCAGCGCCCTGGGTGTCCCGCGCCATCAGGGCCAGGAAGGCGCGTGTGACGAGGATCTCCACCCGGAGCTCGATCTCCTCCCCCAGCGCCGCGTAGGCCCCGGCGGCCGCATACTGGCCGCGATCGAAGCTGGTGAGCGCGCACCAGATCAGCACATGGACCGGGGCCCTCCGCTCCAGGAGCGCCGCCCGGATGTGGCCCTGGGCGTGGATGGTGTCCATCAGCTCTCGGTAGGGCAACTCGCGCGCGCGGAAGCTCCCCGCCAGGGAGGGCCCTCCCAGCTCCTCGGAGCGGGCGCTGAAGCGCGCCGCCGCCTGGCCGTCGCCCGCGGCCACCGCGGCCAGCGCGGCCAGCAGCTGCGCGTGCACGCCATCGCCGTCGACCTCGGCCGCCTCGTAGTAGTACCTGGCGGCCACCCGTTGCATCCCGGACTGGGTGTAGAGCGCCCCCAGCGCCTGGTAGGGGCAAGCGTAGCCGGCGGCGCCGCCTGGATCGCTGGCCTCCAGCTCGTGGGCGGCGGCGGTGAGGTGTCGGCGGGCCCCCTCCAGATCCTGCTCTGCCAGGAGCACCCGCCCCTGGAACTCCAGAACACGCGCCCGGTCCAGGCCCTCGCACCGATCCCAGTGGCGGTCCAGCAGCAGGTCGAGTTGCTCGCGGGCAGCGGCAGTCCGCTCGTCGTCGAGCAGCCGTCGGACGTAGTCCGCGCGCAGGGTACAGTCCGCGGGGGCGGCCTCCAGGGCGACGAGGTAGGCGGCGCGCTCGCGCTCCCACCGGCCCATGGCGGCGTGCACCTTCGCGCTGAACCTCGCCGCGACGAAGGAGCCGGGCGCCAGCCGCTCGGCAGCTTCGAAGGCCGCGATGGCCTGCTCCGCGCGCTCCTCCCGCTGCTCCGTGGGGAGATCCGGAAAGCCCAGCAGACCCACCCAGCAGATGAAGCCCAGCCTCCTCCAGTCCTCGGCCATGGGGCGCTCTCCCTCGACCCCCGCCTGGGCGAGGCGCAGTGCCTGCTCGTAGGAGGCCGCGTCGGCACGGTGGCAGGCCGAGAGGGCCCGCCGCTCGATCTCGGTCTCGCCCGTGCTCTGGGGCGGGAGCCACGAGCGCGGGTCCATCCCCCGGACCTCGGCCTGGATCGGGGCAGGGTCAGGGCTGGGGCCCGGCGGCAGTGGCTCCGCGGAGTCGCAGGCGCCGAGGGCGAGCAGCAGCGCCACCAGCTGGCCGAGCGGTGCCCGCTCTCCGAGGGTCGACGGGATCGCCATCACAGGGCCGCACCTCACCGGGATCGGAGGATCTCCCAGGGTAGCCGGTGACAAGGATTAGTCAAGGATGCACCGCCGACCGATCCATCGCCCGCTGCGAGGATGCAGGCCTACTCGCCGGCGCGCAGCCCCTCGAGCAGCGTCTTCGCCTCGTCGTCCCAGGGGTGGTTCTCGATGGACTTGCGCAGCAGGGCCTCGGCCTCGTCGTCGCGGCCCTCCCCCATGAGGATCCGCGCCAGCTCGTTGTATTTCCGGAAGTCCTGGCCCGGCCCCAGCTCGATGGCGCGCTCGAAGCTGCCGCGGGCCTGCTCCGTGCGGCCCTGGCGCAGGTAGACCATGCCGAGCCCCTCGTGCGGGCAGGTGTAGCCGCCGTCGCCGACCTCGATGGCCTGCTCGAACAGGGCCTCGGCCTCGCCATCATCGCCGCGGTTGAACTGGACCAGGCCCAGCCCGGCCAGGGCGTAGGGGTTGTCGGGGCCGAGCGCGAGCGCCCGGCGAAACACGGCCTCGGCCTCGTCGAACCGCCGCAGGCCCGTGAGCGAGTTGCCCTCACCCAGCAGGGCCATGGGATCGTCGGGCTGCTCGGCGAGGATGCGCTCGAACCAGGGGAGTGCCCCCGCGTGATCACCCTGGTTGGCCAGGGCCCAGGCCACGCCCAGGCGGGCCAGGGAGCGGACGGTCGCGGCGTAGGCGCGCTGGTCGGGCCAGGGGGCGAGCCGGCCCCAGCGGGTGTCGCTCGCGACGGGAAGGAGCAGCGACATGGCCGTGCCGTAATCCTTGTCCACGATGGCCAGGTGCCCACGGCCCACCTGCACGCCGCGGTCGGGCTGCAGGGCGGCCGCGTCCTCCAGCAGCGCGCGGGCGCCGGCGGGATCCTGCTTCAACAGGGCCAAAAAGCCGCGCGTGACCAGGAACTCCACCCTGGGCTCGATCTCCTCCCCCAGCACCGCGTAGGCCTCCGCGGCCGGGTACTGGCCGTGAGCGAGGCTGGTGAGCGCGCACCAGATCAGGGGGTGGACCGGGGGCCGCAGCTCCAGGAGCGCGCCGGTGATGTGACTCTGGGCGTGGACGGTGTCCATCAGCTCCCGGTAGGGCAGCTCGCGCGCAGCGAAGCTCTCTGCCAGGGAGGCCCCCCCCAGGGCCTCGGCGCGCGCGCTGAAGCGCTCCGCCGCCGCGGTGTCACCCGCGACCGCCGCGTGGATCGCGGCCATCAGCTGCTCGGGCGCCGAGTCGCTCCGGATCTCGGCGGCCTCGATGAAGCTCCGGGCGGCCTCGCGCTGCATCCCGGACTGGGTGTAGAGCCCGCCCAACGCCTGGTAGGGGCAGGCGTAGCCGGCGGTCGCGCGCGGGTCGCCGGCCTCGAGCGCGCGGGTGGCCTCGGTGAGGTGCTGGCGGGCCCCCTCGAAGTCCTCCTCCGCCCAGCGAACGCGGCCGATGTACTCCTGCACACGGGCGCGATCCAGACCCTCGCACTGCTCCCAGTGGCTGGCCATCAGCAGGTCGAGCTGCGCGCCGGCCGCGTCGGTCAGCTCCTCGTCCAGCAGCCGCCGGACGTAGTCCGCGCGCAGGTGACAGTCCGCCGGGGCGACCTGCAGGGCGGCGAGGTAGGCCGCGCGCTCCCGGTCCCACCACCCCATCGCGGCGTACACCTTCGCGCTGGACTTCGCCGCGCTGAAGGCGCCGGGGGCCAGCCGCTGGGCCTCCTCGAAGGCCGCGACGGCCTGGCGCGCGCGCTCCTCCCGCCGCGCCTGCGGCATGTCCGGGAAGCCCAGGAGCCCGGCCGTGGTGATGAAGCCCACGCTGCTCCAGTCCTCGGCGGTCGGGGCGCCGCCCACGACCTGCTCCCGGGCGAGAGCAGGGCCTGCTCCCAGGTGGCCTCATCGCCCCGATGGCAGGCCAGCAGGGCGCGCCGCGCCAGCGCGGTCTCGCCCTCCTCCACGGGGGGTAGCCACGAGCGCGTGTCCGGCCAGTGGACCGCCGCGGGATCGGGGAGTCGACCCGGGCCCTGAGGCGAGCGCGCGTCACCGCCGCAGGCGCCGACGGCGATCAGCAGGATCGCCAGCACGCCAGCCGGGATCCGGCCACCAGAGCTGATCGGGATCGCCACCAAGGAGGAGCCACACCGCAGGGAACGGGGAGTGCCCAGGGTAGCGAATGACAAAGTAATGTCAAGGACGCCGCTTCCCCATCTCCGCCCGCGACGCTAGAGCATCGCATGACCGCACCCGCGCCCACCCTGCGCCTCACCATGATCCGCTGCAGCACCGTGCTGCTGGAGTGGCAGGGGCGGCGCTGGCTGACGGACCCCTGGTTCGGCATGCGCATGCGCGGGCTGCCGGTCTTCCGCCACCCAGGCCTCGCCCCCGAGGCCCTCGGCGCCCTGGACGCGCTCCTGGTCTCCCACCTGCACCCGGATCACTTCGAGCCCGCCGCTGTCGCGCGCCTGCGCCCGCGCCCCCCGCGGATCGTGGCGCCCCCCGGCGCCGGCCGCGCCCGCGCCATGGCCCCCTTCCGGGACGCGCTCGTCGAGCTGTCCCCCTGGCGCTCCCTCGATCTGGACGCCGACGCCACCCTGTGGGCCGTCCCGGGGCCCCACACCGGGCCCGGCCCCGAGGAGGTCAACTACGTGCTGGACCTGCCGGGCTTCGGGCGCGTCTTCTTCGGTGGCGACGCGCGCTTCCACGGCCCGACCCTCGCGGCGGTGGCCGCCCGCTTCGCCCCCTTCCGCCTGGCCCTGTTGCCCGTGGGCGGCACCCGCATCCTCGGCCGGCGCACGGTCATGGCCCCCGCCGACGCCTGGCGCGCCGCCCGCCTGCTGGAGGCGGACATCACGGTCCCCCTGCACGAGGGCGGCCTGTGGCCGAGCGTCCCGCCCCTCTCCCTGCACCCGGGCCGCGCCGTGCACCTGGCCGCCATCGCCGCCCGCGCCGGCACCCCGGGCCAGGTCGTCGTGCTGGCGGAGGGGGAGACGATTTCCTGCTGTTCCCCTCCCCTCCCCCCGCGCGCGAGGAGCCCGCGTTGAAGATCGCCCTCGTCCGCTGCTTCGCCCACGACCAGGGCGCCCTGGTGGTGGCGGATCCGCCCCTGGGCCTCCTGTCCCTGGCCGCCGTCGTCCGCCGCGATGCGCCCGGCTGGGCCCCCCTGCTCTTCGACCAGGCCCTCACCCCCGACCTCGGCACGTTCGCCGCCGCCATCGTCGCCGCCGCCCCCGATGTGGTGGGCTTCTCGGTCCTGGAGAGCACGCTGGGCGCCATGATCCCGCTGGCCCACTGGCTGCGCGCCCTGCTCCCCGGCGCGGTGCTCATCGCCGGCGGGCCGGGAACGGACGACGCCGCGCGCGCGCTCGCGGCTGCGCCCCTGGACGCCGTGTTCCTGGGCGAGGCCGACCTCAGCCTGCCCCGCTGGCTCCTGACCCGCACCCCGGGCGGCGCCACCGACGCCCCGGCGGGCGTGGCCGTCCGAGGCGCCGCGGCGCCGGCCCCACCCCCACCCCCCATCGGGCGCCTCGACGACCTGCCCGACCCCGCCTGGGACCTGGTGCGGCCCGGTGACTACCGCCGGCTGCCCTCCATGAACGTCTTCACGGTGCACCCGCGCGCCATGCCGGTGATGACCAGCCGGGGTTGTCCCCACGGCTGCAGCTACTGCCACGGGCGCTTCGGCCGGCGCGTGCGCGCGCAGAGCCCCGAGCGCGTGCTCGACGCCTGGGAGCGACTGGAGCGCCAGCACGGCGTCGGCGAGCTGCACGTCTGGGACGACGCCTTCGCCGCGGACACCGAGCGCGCTCGGGCCATCCTGCGGGGCAAGATCGCGCGGGGCCTGCGAGCGCGGATCGCGTTCAGCAATGGGCTGCGCGGCGATCAGCTCCCCGACGACCTCATCGACCTGATGGCCGAGGCCGGCTGCTGGTCCGTGAGCTTCGGCGTCGAGTCCGCCTCCCCCCGCGTCCAGCAGCTCACGGGCAAGCGGCTCGACCTCGCGGCGACCGCGCGGGCCATCCGGCGCTGCGCCGAGCGCGGGATGCTCACCCGGGGCTTCTTCATGCTGGGCTTCCCCGGCGAGACCGCCGCCGAGGCGCGCGACACCCTCGCGCTCGCCCTGAGGCTGCCGCTGGACTGGGCCCATTTCTTCTCCGTGGTGCCCTTCCCCGGGACCGCCCTGACCCACGAGCACTTCGGCGCAGGCGCCGCGCCCGCGCTCCCCACGCGCGCCTACGAGAGCGGGGAGACCTTCCTCGGCGACCCGGCGCTGGGCGGGATGACGCTCGGCTTCCAGCGCACCTTCCGCCGCCGTCCCCGCCACTGGGGGCGCCTGGCCCTGCGCGCGCGCCGCTGGCCGGGTTTCTGGCGCGTCAACGCCGCCAGCGCCGTCGAGGTCGGTCTGTTCTCCCTCCGGCAGCGCCTCGCGGCCGGGCTGCCAGGCGCGCCGGTCAGCGTCCGGGTCACGGTGGAGGTCCCCGGGGAGCGGCTGCTGGCGGTGCTGCTGTCCACCGAGGGCTACCGCCGCTGGGTCCGGAACCCCTGGGTGGAGGTCCAACTCCTCGGGCCCTTCCAGGTGGGCTGCGTCACCCGGCGCACCCGCCTTCGAGGCCTGCGCCGCGGCCGGCCGCTCGTCGGCACCCTCGTGGAGCGGCTCGATCCCGCCTGGGGCTTCGTGGATCGCTTCGTGGAGGGCGGCTTCCGGGGCACCCACGCCGTCTCGGTCCGGCCCGCGGGCGCGGGGCGTTGCGCGGTCGAGAGCGTCATCTCGCCCCGGTTCCGGTCCGCCCTCCGCCTGCTGGAGTGGAAGCTCGGGGGCGCCCGCTCCCACACCCGCGTGGTGCGCCACTGGCTGGAGTCCGCCGGAGCGCTCGCGATGGAGGATCGAACCCCATGAAGGTCCTGTTCCTGTACGGCCTCGATGAGAGCCTCGCCATCGAGGTCCTCTCAGCCTGCCTGAAGCGCGCCGGGCACGAGACCGAGCTGCTCTTCGACCCGATGCTGTTCGCCAACTCCACCAGCCGCACCACCAGCCCCGTGCTGGCCAGGCTGTTCTCCTTCCGCGCGCAGCAGCTCGAGTTCGTCCGCCAGCAGGCCCCCGACCTCATCGCGTTCTCCGTGGTGGGAGCCGACTACGCCTGGGCCCGGACCTTCGCGCGCCAGATCCGCGGGGTGAGCGCCGCCCCCATCCTCTTCGGGGGGCGCCACCCCACGGCCGTCCCCGAGGTGGTGGCGCGGCTGCCCGAGGTGGACTTCGTCTGCGTGGGCGAAGGAGACGAGGCCATCGTGGAGCTGGCGGACGCCCTGGAGCGCGGCGCCGACACCACCGCCATCCCCAACATCTGGAGCGTCCAGGGCGGAGCACTGCATGCCAACCCGCCCCGGCCGCTGGTCATGGACCTGGACTCCCTGCCCTGGCCCGACAAGGACCTCTTCTACCGCTACGTGCCCGCCTGGGCGCAGGGCTACACCGCCCAGGGTCGGCGCGGCTGCCTCAACGCCTGCAGCTACTGCGGCAACAACGCCATGCGCATGCTGTACCTGGGAGAGAAGGACTTCGAGGCCAGCAGCTACCTGCGCCTGCGCTCGGTGGACGCCCTGATCGCCGAGCTGGCCGGCCAGCACCGGCGCTACGGCTTCAAGCTGATCCGCTTCGTGGACGACGACTTCGCCACCCACCCCGACTGGCTGGACGAGTTCGCCGACAAGTTCCCCCGCGCGCTGCCCGGGGTGCTCTACAAGATCTTCATCAACCCCCACTCGGTCACCCCGCGCACGGTCCGCGCGCTGGAGCGCTCGGGCTGCGCGCAGGTGCAGATGGGCGTGCAGTCGGTGAACCACGAGACCCGCCGGGACCACCTGCGGCGCGGCTACAGCCAGGAGACCCTGATCGAGGCCATCCGCCTGCTCTCCGAGAGCCGCATGATCGTCTACAACGACATCATCCTGGGCCTGCCCTGGGAGACGGAGGAGCAGCAGCGCAGGACCATCGACTTCTACCTCGATCACCCCATCGACTACGTCGGCGCCTACTTCCTGCAGTTCTTCCCCGACACCGAGCTGACCCAGGCCGCCCTTCGGGAGGGCATCCTGGACGCCGGGGACGCGCGGTCCATCGTCCACGAGCCGCCCGATCGCAGCATCATCTTCGAGAACAAGCTCACCCCGGACTGGGTGGTGAGCCTGCAGCGCACCGTCGCCAACCTGAACTTCCTGCCGCCGCCGCTGTTCAGGGCCATCGAGCGCACCGGGCCGGCGGCGGAGCCCATCCACGGCGCGCTGTCCCTGGGATTCGAGGCCTACCGCTCCATGCACTTCTGGGTGGGGTCCTTCCCCGAGCGCTGGGACGCCTTCCCCCACCCACGGCTCACCTTCGAGCTGCCCGGGCTGCAGGCCTACTCGGTGATCAAGCGCCACACGGCCCTGCGCGTGGCCCAGGCGCTGCGTCTCAGGCCCCGCGCGGTCAAACCCTGCGACCCGGCCCGCTTCCGGCGCGACCTTCAGCCCCGGTAGCCGAAGAACCGCCCACTCTCGAGCGCCCCGCGCAGCTCCGCATGGCGCCGCAGCAGCTCCCGGCGGCGCGGCTCGTCCACCGTGACCACCTGCCGCGCTACCTGTCGGCAGTACGGGCAGGCCTCGCACTCCACCGCGCGGCAGTCGTGCCGCTCGAAGTGGTCGAGGAAGCCGTCGAGGCGGCGGTTGTCGATGCGCAGGGGCAAGGGCTCCGCGATGAGCGAGAGCGCCCCGAGCCGCAGGGGGTTGATCTCCGCGGGTCGGAGAAAGTATCGCAGGAAGCGCGTCTTCGCGGCGAGATCCCCGTCCGCGTGCCCGCTGGGGAAGTGGGAGAGCAGCTCCATCAGGTCGCCGTCGTGGCGGCGGGCGGCGTAGGCCCGCACGATGCGCTCGAGGTGCGGGGTGCCGAAGGTGCGATCCACCACCTTGAAGCGGGTGATCCCCAGGGCCTCGTACCGCGCCACGTCCTCCGGCCGGATCCAGTCGGCCGAGATGAGGTCCTCGGGCCGCTCGATCTTGCGCTGGATGCAGCGCAGGCGGCTGTAGTCCACCAGCATCCCCCGCGAGCGGTGGCCGGTCTGGCTGGCGTGGCTCAGCGCGGCCGGGTGCGAGAGGCTCATGGGGCAGTCGCGCAGGCAGGCGTTGTTGAGGATCAGCTGCGGGCTGGCCCGCACCGCGGGCACGAGGCGCCGCAGGAAGGCGAAGTCGCGGTTGACCCTGACCGCGCTCAGGGTGAGCACCGCGGCCCCCGCCTCGTCCCAGAAACGGGCCCGCGTGAGGCAGTCGATCTCCGCGAAGGTGGAGACGTGGATGGCGAGCTGTGGGAAGCGCCGGCGCAGGGCTTCGGCCACGAAGGGCAGCGCCACCGTGACCGCGGTCGCACCCGCCGCGGCGGCCCACTCGGCCTGGGCCAACAGCTCGCGATGACCCCGTCGGGTCAGCTCCCGGTTGCCCATGCAGGCGGCGTTCAAGAGGTAGGTGAAGCCGTAGCCCCGCGCGCGCACCAGGCGGATGTGGGCCTCCATGTGGCGGCGGGTGACGTGGGGCTGGGTGAAGGCCGCCCGGCCGCCCCCCACCGGATCCGCGGCGGCCTTGCCGTAGAAGTCGCCGATGGGCGTCCCCTCCAGCCGCTCGATCAGCTCGTGGTCCCAGTTGGTGCAGACGGACAGGATCATCGGTCGGTGCGCTCGTCAGGGTGCCGGGGCGAAGCGGCCCGGGGCGGCCGCGCGGCGTTATAGCCTCCGCCCTTCGGATGTCGCCATGGTCACCTCATCCCGGAGCGTCTGGCGCCTGGCCGGCGTCGTGCTCGCCATGTCCACGGGCTACGCGCTCGCCATCGTCTCGGTCGCGTGGGTGATCGCGGGGGAGGCGGAGCTGCGTGCGCTGCTGGGGGCGCTGCACCCGGCGGTGGTGCCGGCGGTGGTGGGCTTGCAGCTGCTCGCGCTGGGCGCCCAGGCCGCGCGCTGGCGCCTGCTGCTGCGCGGCCCCGATCCGGTGGAGCTGCCCTTCCGCTCCGCCGTGGGGATCCAGCTCGCGGCCGTGAGCTGCAACGTGGCCCTGCCCCTGCTCGGCGGGGATCTGGTGGCGAGCTGGATCCTGGCCCACCGCCGGGCCGTCCCCTGGGCCCGCTCGCTGGCGGCCTCCATCTACGCCCGCCTGACAGGCCTGCTCACCTGCGCGGCGCTGGCCGCCTTCTCGGTGCTCGCGCTGCTGGGCGGTGAGCTCTCGACGGGGCTCGGGCGCGGGTTCGCCCGAGAGCTGGTGGCGGTGGCCCTGTTCGCGGGGCTGGTGCTCGGAGTCTCGCTCTCGCCCAGGCCGCTGGTGGCCCTCGGCCACTGGGTCGAGCGCAGCGTACCTCAGGCCGCGGCCGCCTCCCGCCGGCGGCGCCTGGGGGAGGGCCTGATGGTGCTGGGGTGGTGGCTGCACGCCACCGCGGTCCGGGACCGGCGCTGGGTGGCGGGGGCGCTCTTGTGGTCGGCGGCGAACTACGTGGCCGCCGCCATGGCCGTGATGGTCCTCGCGAGGGGCCTGGGCCTGGCGCCCTCCCCCCTCACCTGCCTGGCGCTGGTCACCCTGGGCTCGCTGAGCGGCATGGCCACCCTGATCGCGCCCGCCGGCGGCGTGGTGGAGGAGCTGGCCCTCTTCGCCATGGTCCAGCAGCTCATGGGCGCCTCCGCGGGCACGGCGGCCGTCTTCGTGCTCGGCTACGACCTCCTGCGCACCTCGCTGGTGGTGCTCGGGGTCCTGCCGGTGATCCACTACCTGCGCGGCGCCCGGAGCGCCGACCTCGCACCGCTCTGGACCCGCGACGTCAGCCCGATCCTCGACAGCCTGCGCGCCGGCGGCCTCGCCCCCCACGCCCCGGAGGGCTCATGATCCGCTGGCGCCTCCTGCTGCTCGCCGCCGCGCTGCTGGTCTCCGTGAGCCTGGTGAGCGTGGTCGCGGCCACCGGGCGGCGCGATCCTGTGGCGTTGATCCCCGGGGCCCTCGGGCTCGCCCTCGGGCTGCCCCTCTGGGCGGGGCGACGGGGCGTGGCCCCGGGGCTCACGCGCTGGGTCCCGGCCGCCATCGGCGCGGTTCTCGTGCTCGCCTCCCTCCTGGCGCAGGGCGGGGCCATGGCTGAGCGACCGGTACTGGCGGCCAGTACCCTGCCGCTCGCCGCGGGCCTGGGCGCCCTCGCGGGGCTCTTCTCCAGGCCGCGCGGCGCCCGCCACCGGAGCCCGCGCCGCCTCCTCCCCGCCGCGCTGGGGCTGCCCGCCGTCGCGGCCCTGCTCGCCTGGTACGCCACCTTCGAGATCCACACCCTCCTGCCCGTCATCCTCCCCGCGCTCACGGCGGTGCTGGGCGTGGCGCTGCTGGCCAGCGGCTGGGTCTGGCGCGAGCCGTCGAGGCCATGAGGGTCCTTTTCCTCCAGAACAACGGGATCAACGAGTCCCTGGCGCTGTGCGAGGCCAGCGCGCTGCTGCGCCGCGCGGGTCACGACACGCGCCTGCTGCTCCATCGCGAGGAGCGGCGGATCGAGCGCGCCGTGCGCGCCTTCGACCCCGGCCTGGTGGTGCTCTCAGCCGGCCTGGGCCTGCACGACTGGCCCTTCCACATGGCGCGCCGCGTGCGGGCCTGGGTCCCGGCGCCCATCTTCTGCGGCGGCACGGCCCCCACCCTGCTGGCGGAGCAATTCATCCAGCCGCCCGTGGACGGCGTGCTGGTGGGCGAGGCCGACGAGACCCTGGTGGCGCTGGCGGACGCGCTGGAGGCTGGCCGGGCGCCGGACGACGTCGCGGGCCTGGCCCTGCCGCGGGCGGGTCACGTACGCTGGACCCCGACCCGCGACCTGCCGGAAGACCTCGACGCCTTCCCGCTCCCCGACCGCGGCATCTACTACCGTTACCCCTTCATCCGCCGGCTCTCGGTGAAGCGCTTCATCACCGGCCGCGGCTGCGCCCACCGCTGCACCTACTGCACCAACGATGCTCTGCGCGCGCTCTACGCCGGCCACGGCAAGCTCCTGCGCCGCAAGAGCCCGGCGCGGGTGGTGGAAGAGATCCTGGCGGTCCGCGCCATCGCCCCCTTGCGGCTCGTGCACTTCAGCGACGATCTGTTCGTGACCCGGGGCGACTGGCTCGAGGAGTTCTGCGCCCTCTACCCCCGGCGGGTGGGCCTGCCCTTCACCTGCAACAGCTCGGTGAAGCTCCTGCCCCTGCACCGCGTGCCCCTGCTCGCAGCGGCCGGCTGCGTCGGCGTGGCCGTGGGGGTGGAGACCGGCAACGAGGATCTCAGGCAGACCCTGCTGCGCAAGCGCACCTCCAACGAGGAGATCGAGCGCCTGGGCCGCGCCATCCGGGCCCACGGGATGCGGCTGGCCACCTTCAACATGCTCGCCATCCCTGGCGCGAGCCTCGAGGATGACCTCTCCACCCTGGCCCTCAACCTCCGCCTGCGATCCGATCTGGTGCGGGTCAACCGCGCCATGCCCACCCCGGGCACCGCCTTCGCCGCGCTCCCGGGCTGGCCCCCCGGCGGGCCCCGACAGCCGCCCCTCGACCCTCCCCGCGCCCGCCTGCTCGCCCTCTTCCGGGTGGCCCAGCGCCTCGGCATCCCCGCCCCCACGGTCCGCGCGCTGATCCGCCTGCCCCAGGGCCCGCTGGCGCCCCTGCTGATGCTGGCCTCACCCCTGGCCGAGCGGCGCTACTACGGCCTCGGGCTGGCGGAGGGCCTGCGCTATTGGCTCCACACGGGTGATCCCGCGGCCCGCACCACCAACTCGCACCAGATCATCTGACGTCCGCGCTCATGGTGAAGGCCACCACCACGTCGCAGGGGGGCTGCACGTCCATCATGGCCCAGGCGGCGTCGCAGTCGGCTCCTTCACAGCCCAGGTGGCCCGTGTGGGTTCCCTCCAGGGAGTCGCGGTCCTGGAAGGTGCCCTCGGCCGAAGCCTCGTTGTAGACCACCGCATCCAGGCCCTCGCCGCTCAGATCCTGCTCCCAGGCCCGGCGGGGGTCGCAGGCGAAGTCCATGCCCTCCAGGGTGCAGGGGAAGGTGCCGTAGAACTCGTCGGTCACGAGCTCGAAGCTCCCCTCCCCCGTGACGGTCAGGGTGAAGCCACCCCCCTGGGGCTCGCCGTGGGAGCCGCAGGTGTCCTCCAGGACCTCCTGGGAGTCGTAGGACCAGTGGCCCTCCGTGGGCGCGAAGGGGTCAGGGGTCGCGGTGTCGTCGGCCTTCTCGGGGCAGCCGCAGAGGGCCGCCGCCAGCGCGGGGGCGAGCAGGGGGCGCATGGGGATCTCCTGGTGTTGCCCCCCTTTAATACTCCAACGCCGTCTCCTGCCCCCTCAGCACCCGCAGCGCGCCGTCGCGCAGGGCCTCACCCTCCAGGGCGCCCGGGTAGACCGTGACGGACGCCGGGAGCTGGGCCAGCAGGACCTTGAGGCGCGCCACCAGGCGGTCGGAGCGCGCCAGGCCGCCGGTGAGGATGATGGCGTCCACGGGCCGGCCCTCGAAGCGCGGCAGGCTGCCCGCGATGAACCGGGCGATGTCCTGGGCCAGGCGCTCGAACACCAGGGCCGCGTAGCCGTCGCCCTGGTCCATCCGGCGCTCCACCTCCCGCATGTCGTTGGTGCCGAGGTGGGAGACCAGGCCCCCGCGGCCCACCAGCCGCCGCTGGATCTCCGCGGGGGGGTGCTCGTGGTTGAGGCAGAGGTCCATCAGGGCCACGCTGGGCATCCCGCCCGCGCGCTCCGGGGTCATGGGCCCTTCGTCGAGCCCGTTGGTGACCTCGATGACCCGCCCCTTGCGGTGGCAGCCCACGGTGATGCCCCCGCCCATGTGGGCCACGATGAGGTTGACGTCCTCGTAGTCCTCGAGGTGCTCGTCGGCGAAGCGCTTGGCCGCGGCCTTCTGCGAGAGGGCGTGCCAGACCGCGCGGCGCTCGTACTCGGCCAGGCCTGTCAGGCGCGCGACCTCGTCCAGCTCGTCGGTGACCACCGGGTCCACGATGAAGGCGGGCTTGCCGCGGGGTGCGGCCAGGGCGTGGGCCAAGGACGCGCCGAGGTTGCTGGCGTGCTCGCCGAAGCGGCCCGAGGCCAGGTCGTCGAGCATGGCCTGGTTGACCCGGTAGGTGCCCGAGACCAGCGGGCGCACCAGCCCGCCGCGGCCCACGAAGGCGTCGAAGCCGTCCAGCGGGATGCCCGCCTCGGCCAGGGCCGCCTCCAGCATCCGGCCGCGCAGCGCGAGCTGGCCGTGCAGGCTGCCGCACGCGGCGATCTCGGCCGCGGGGTGGTGGATCTCGCGCTCGAACACCGTGCGTCTCCCGCGGTAGACCCCGATGCGGGTCGAGGTGGAGCCGGGGTTGATCACCAGGGTCTGGTAGGCCGGGAAGAACCTGTCCTTCGGCGTGCCCATCCAGGCGGGCTTGCGCTTGATGCGCAGGCAGGCCGCGGCGGCCCCCAGGGCCACGTCCTGGGCGGTGGAGGAGCGGGAGTAGTCCAGCACCCTGGCACCCATGTTGCCGACCATCAGGATCTTGTCGGAGTGCGGGTAGCGGGTGGCGTAGAGGTGGTACATCAGGTTGCCCGCGTCCAGCGAGGGCAGGATGAGCACGTTGGCGCGGCCCACGGGGGAGTCGGGGTTGGCCAGCGCGTCGCGCAGCTTGGACTGGGCCGCGGCCATGGAGATGGCGCAGGAGATCTGCAGCTCGGCCTCGATGTGGATGCTGCCGTAGAGGGGATCCTGGGCCACCAGCTCGGCCAGCATGGGCTTGATGCGGTCGCCCGCCAGCCGGATGCGATCCACCGAGGGGCCCGAAGCCGAGCCGCGGGTGGAGTAGGACAAGAGCGCCCCGTTGATGTGGGGCAGCACCTCCACCGGGATGAGGTCGCGCACGATCTTGCAGGAGCCGACGGCGATCTGGGCCAGGGTGTCCGCATCCGGGTCCACGTTGATGGCCACATCCGCGAACACGACGATGTTCTGCCGGTAGATCTCCTGGGGGTGCTCGTCGGGCAGGGAGAAGAGGGCCGCGGAGAAGGCCTTGCGCTCGGTGTGCAGCAGGCGCAGGGCGGGGCGGAAGAAGTCGCGGGAGGCGTGCACCACGCCACCGAGCACGCAGTCGGCGTAGCCCTGGTGCACGGCCATGCAGGCGAACATGACCGGCTCGCGCACCAGCTGTGCGGCCCGCTCGTAGGGCACGGCCCACTGGCTGCCCTGGGAGCGCTCCCAGAAGGCCTCGTGGAATTCCTCGCACAGGGCCGGCTCGTCGGCGGGCAGCAGGAAGCGGGCCGAGGCGAGGAAGCGCTTGAGGGAGCTGCGCAGCGGCACCTTCTGCTCCACGATGACGCGCCGGGCCTCCTCCTGGGCGCCCACCAGCACCACGTTGGCCACCCCGGTGAGCTGGGAGGCCGCCGCCAGCACCCGCGGTTCGCAGCCCTCGGGGAAGATGACGGTAGGACGCGGCTTGTGGATGGCGCGGGTCTGCCGCTCCAGCAGGGGCATCAGGCGGATCATGGTGGGGCCTCCTCGACGGGGGGCCCCTCCTAGCTCCGCCGGCAACCCGAAGCGCTGACGGGGATCACCGGCACCACCCGAAGAGCCGCTGCAGGCGCACGGGCAGGTCGTCGAGGCCCGGGTCGGGGCGATCCGGGTCGTCGTAGGGCGGCACCTGGATCCAGCGGTGGCGCTGGTCGGCGGGCACCACGGCCTCGGTGTCGTCCACGATGACGTTCTGCTCGATGGGCACGCGGCAGCGGCGCAGGTCCTTGCTGGCGCCGTCCTGGCCCCGGGGCCAGTCCACCACCTCCATGCGGGCGGGCAGCTCGGCCGGGGCCAGGCCGCGGGCGCACAGATCGGCGATCAGCTCGCGGGCCTTCTCCTCGGAGAGCAGGGTGTAGATGAAGACCCGCTCGAAGAAATCCAGGCAGAACTGGAGGAAGTCGCAGAGGCCCGCGCGCGGATGGCGGCCGCCCCAGTCGGTGACCAGGGTGCCCTCCAGATCGAGGGAGACGGCGCGCTCGGGCAGCAACGCCGCGGCCGCAGGGACCAGGCGGCGGCGGGCGTGCGCCGCGCTCTGGAAGCGCCGGGCGGGATCGAGCGCGAGGCAGCGGTCCAGGAAACCCCGCAGCGGGCCGGGGATGCCACGGGTGGCGCGGGCTTCGGCCGGCCCCTGGGGCAGGCCGCCCGACACCATGCGGGCGAGGATCACCCCCACCGCGAACAGATCGCTGGCCACCCCGGGGGGCTCGCCCCGGAGCAGCTCGGGCGCGGTGTAGCCCAGGCTGCCCGGGGGCGCGCCGGGCCGGAGCTCGGGGCGGCGCCCACCGAGGGGGCGGGCGATGCCGAAGTCGATCAGGTGCAGGTTGCCCGCGGCGTCGAACAGCAGGTTGTCGGGCTTGAGGTCGTTGTGGGCCACCCCGGCGGCATGCACCGCCTCGAGGGCGTCGAGCACCTGGTCACAGAGCGCCGCAGCCTGGACCGCGGGCAGCACCCCGTGGGCTTCCAGCAGATCCTCCAGGGAGCCCCGGGGGATGAAGGGCTGCTCGTGGACCAACCCGAAGCCCTCGACGCGCACCCCGAGGGGACGCACCACCCGCGGGTGGTGGATGGCCTCCGCGATCCGCTCCTCGTCCAGGAAGCGGCGGTAGTTCTCGTCGAAGAAGCCGGGATCGTCCTCATGGGTCTTGAGGGCCACCTCGGCGCCGTCCACCTCCCGGCGCGCCAGGTAGACATCCGAGGTGCCCCCGCGCCAGATGAGGCCCTCCACCTGGTAGCCCGGGACCGAGCGCCCGTCGGCGAAGCGGGCCGGGGGCGCGGCGAGGGCGGACAGCACGGCGGGGGGCAGGGGCAGGACCTCCTCGCGCGGGTGCCCGAGCAGGGGCAAGGCCCGGCCGGGGCAGCCCCGCAGGCCCTCCTCGCGGTACTGCCCCACCCCGCCCGCCACCCGCCGCAGCACCAGCAGGTGCCCGAAGGGCTGGCGCGGGTCCTTCTCCCAGGCCAGCAGCGGCGCCAGCGACAGGGCCAGCCCGTCGGTGGGATCCACCAGCAGGGGGGTGCCGGGGGGGAAGCGCTCGAGGAGCTCCGCGGTGGGACGCCAGGGCAGCCCGATCTCCAGGCGCGGGCCGAGCAGCACCGTCAGCCCTGCCCGCGTGGGTACCACGATCCGGAAGGGGGCCCAGTGGATCAGGGCCCCAAACGCCCTGAGGAGCCCGGGCACCGGGTCGGGGGGGGGCTCGCCGCCGTAGTCTCCCGCGTAGCGCAGCAGGCCATGGGGCGGAGGGCCGGCCAGGCGGGCGGCCAGCGGGCTGTCCACCTCGGCCCACAGGTCGTGGCGTCCGGGGGCCTTCACCGCGCGCGCTGGGTCCTGGGCCAGCAGCAGGCCCTGGCGCACCGCGGCGACGAAGTGCAGGGCCACCCCGGCGCACCAGCGCGCGAGGTGCGGGGGCTCCTCCGGGCTCGCGGTGCACAGCACGGCCTCGAACGCCCGGGAGACGGGTCGCGGCAGGCGGTAGCGGACGAGGAAGGGGGGGTGGGGCATGGGAGCAGGAGCCTACACCCCATCCAACACGAACTCCACCTGTTCCCCCGCGGCCGCGGCGGCGCTGGGCTCGTCGGAGCACAGCACGACCCGATTCCGACCCACGTCCTTGGCGGTGTAGAGCGCGAGGTCCGCGCGCCGCATCAGCGCGTAGACATCGTCATCCCCGGCCTCGATGGCGGCCACGCCGATGCTGACGGTGACGGCGACGGTGCGGCCGTGCCAGTCGACGCGCAGCTGCTCCACCACGTGGCGGAAGCGCTCGGCGGTCTCGCAGGCCTCGCGGATGCCGGTCTCGGGCAGGAGCACGGCGAACTCTTCGCCGCCGAGGCGGCCGAGCACGTCGCTGCCCCGCAGGTTGGCCAGGCAGGCGCCGCAGAGGGCCTTGAGGGCTTCGTCACCGGCGAAATGGCCCCAGGTGTCGTTCACGTGCTTGAAGTGGTCGATGTCCAGCAGCAGCATGGCCAGGGGGCGGTCGTAGCGCCGCGCGCGCTGGAACTCGTGCTCGGCCCGCCGGAGCAGGCTGCGCCGGTTGGCCACGCCCGTGAGCGCGTCGGTGGTGGCCAGGAAGCGCAGGTGGCCCTCCAGCTCGAGGCGCTCGGTGACGTCCTGGAAGATGAGCACGGCGCCCAGCAGGCGGGAGGAGACGTCCAGCATCGGGGAGATGAGCACCTGGAAGTCCCGCAGGCCCTGGCTCGTGTGGCCGCGGATCCCGAGGTTCGAGGCCTCAGGGCTCTCCCCCTTGATGAGCCCCTCGATGGGCGGGAGGAAGGGCACGAGCTGGCGCACGTGCGCACCGATCAGGCTGGGCGGCTCGGGGCTGGCGGGGTCGGCCACCGCCTCACCCTCCGGGTCGACGGCGGCGGGCTCACGGGCGCCGTAGTAGGCGGCCCCGGGCCGACCGAGCGCGCCGAGCATGCGCACGGCGGCGTGGTTCAGGTTGCGGACCATCCCGCGCTCGTCCACCAGGAAGGCCGGGTCGGAGAGGCTCTCGAAGACGGTCAAGTAGGCGTTCTTCTCGTTCAACAGGTCCCGCGCGCGCTCCCGGGCGGCCTCGGCCAGCTCCGGCGCGCTCCTTCGGGTCCAGGCCTGGCAGACCGCCACCTCCATGCGGTCGAAGGAGCGCGAGAGCAGCGCCTGGAACTCGTCGAGCCGCTCACCGGCCGAGACCTGCTGCACCAGGAAGCCCGCATAGGCCTGGCGGATGTACTTGAACAGGCCCAGGAACATGGACAGCTCGAGGCCGCGATCCTGGTGGAGCAGGGCCTCGCGCACCACGAAGGTCACCAGGGGATCGGCCTCGAGATCGAGCACGGGCTCCAGCTCGGGGGCGTCCTCGTGGAAGCGCAGCCCCTCGGCCAGGGCGTCCGTCAGGCCCCACACCACCTGCCGCCAGGCCGCCTCCAGGGTGGGCGCGAAGCGGGAGAATCCGCGGCAGCGGGCGTAGTGCAGGGTCTGCTGGACCAGCCAGTCCTCCCCCGAGCGGAGGATGCGCACCAACGCCGCCGTCCGAGGGGCCCCGGACGAGGGAGGGTCTGGTTCCGGCCGGTGCGTGGTCACGTGGGACACATCCTACCCGATAGCCCCCGAGCGAGCGCTACCCTTCCACCCCACCCCAACCCCCGAGGATCTGCACCAGCGCTTCGTTCGCGGCCACCAGCCCGAAGATGCCGGGGAGGGTGGGGAGGCTGCCGAGCGTGGTGCGCACGCGACCACGCCCGTCGTCATGCTCCTCGGGGCGCCGCGCGCCGATGGCGGGGGCGGGCGGCTCGATGGAGAAGACACAGCGGATACCCCCGTGGATCCCGCGCCGGCCCAGGCGCTTGCGCACCTGGCGCGCGAGCGTGCAGATCCGGGTCTGCTCCAGCGGGGCGACCCGCACGGCCGCCGGATCCACCTTGAGCGCCGCGCCCATGCAGCTCACCACCGGCACCCCGGCCCGCACCGCGGCCTCCAGCAGGGCCAGCTTGGGGTTCAGGCTGTCGATGGCGTCCACCAGCACGTCGGGCGGGCCCTCCAGCACGCGCCCGACCGTGTCCTCGTGGACGAAGAGGTCGAGGGCCTCGACCTCGCAGGCCGGGTGGATGTCCAGCACCCGCGCACGGGCCACCTCCACCTTGGGGCGCCCGAGCGTGCTCTCCAGCGCGTAGAGCTGCCGGTTGAGGTTGGAGGGCTGGATCGTGTCGAAGTCCGCCAGCCGCAGGTGCCCGACCCCGGCGCGGGCCAGGGCCTCCGTGGCGTAGGACCCCACGGCCCCCAGGCCCACCACCGTGACCCGCGCGGCGGCCAGGCGCGCCACGGCCGGGGCGCCCAGCAACAGCTCCACGCGCTCGAAGCGGCTCACGAGCGCGCCGCCAGCAAGGGGGCCAGCAGCGCCAGGGCGTTGGCACGGCAGCGCGCGCCCAGGGATTCCTCCGGCTCGCTCCGCAGGCGGGCCAGGGCCGCGAGGTTGACCCGCAGGTTGACGGGCAGGTTCACCGGACGACCAGCGGCGTCCCGCGGGAGGGAGGGGTCCGCCAGCCCCTCGGGCCCGAGGATGGGCAGGATGTCGGGGGCGTCGGTCTCCACCAGGATCCGATCGGGGGGCACGGCGCGGGCGGCGGCATGCACCCGGCTGGCGGAGCTGCGCGTGAGCACCCCCCCGAAGGAGAAGAACGCGCCCAGCGCGGCCAGGGCGGGGACCAGCTCGGCGGGGCCCGAGAAGGAGTGCAGGAGCAAGCCTGGTTCCTGCGGCCCGAGGGGATCGAGCAGGGCCAGCAGGCGGCCCCAGGCGCGCACCCCGTGCAGGGCGATGGGTCGCCCGAGGCGCCGCGCGAGCCAGAGCTGGGCCAGCAACGCGGCCTCCTGCTCCTCCGGCGGAGCCAGCCCCCCGCGCGCCAGGTCCAGCCCCGCTTCCCCCACCCCGACCCAGGCGTGCGCCGCCAGCAGGGCCTCCAGCCGGTCGAGCCAGCCAGGCGCGGCCGCGGCCACGGACCAGGGGTGCAGGCCGAGGAAAGGCACCAGATCGGGCTCACGGGCCGCCAGCTCGAGCACCGCGGGCCAGTCGTCCTCCTCCGTGCCGCAGCAGGCGAAGCCCGCGATGCCGGCGGCGCGGGCCTCCCGCAGCGCGCCCTCGCGGAACGGATCGAGGCGGGGGTCGTGCAGGTGGCAGTGGGCGTCGAACAGGGTCACCGCGTGGGGCGCTCCACCACGTTCACGCTCACCAGGGCGCCGGTGCCGCCCTCGTCATCCAGCCAGGGGGCCGCCGAGACCTGGGCGCGCACGGGCAGGTTCCAGCGCGGCAGGGGCACCAGCAGCACGTGGCTGCGGTCGGGATCGCCCGGGCCGATCTTGCGGGCCAGGATCCCGCCCGTGACCAGGCCGGCGGTGGAGCCCACCAGGCTGGCGGTGGCGACCGTGTCGAGATCGGGGGAGGCGATGACGCCGAACATGGCGCCCACCGTGCCGCCCAGCAGCCCGGCGCTGTCCAGCATGCCCACCTGGCGCCAGCCCGGATCCCAGGCCGCGCCGGCCACCGCACCGGCCCCGATCAGGCCCGCGTTGCCGGTGATGAGGGTGGTGAGCCAGACCTGCTTGGCGTCGAGCCCGGCCAGGTGGCCGCCCCAGGCGCCGTACCAGGTGCCCCAGACGCCACCGCTGCCCACCAGCGCGGCCTCGGCCGGGGTGAAGTCCGCCAGGGGTGCCAGGGTGGCCGCGATGATGGTGCCGCCGCCCGCGATGGTCAGCCCCATGCCCACGGCCTGGCCCTCCTCGAGATCGGGGTCGGCCAGATCGGCGAAGGCGCCCCAACCCACCGCCTGGTACAGCGACCAGGTCTCGATCGTGCCCATCAGCAGCGCATCGCTGCCCTCGACCTCGTAGTGGGGCGCCAGCGCCAGGCCCGCCACCTGGCCCGCCACGCTCCCGGCCAGCATGGGCCCCGCCACCCAGCGGGGCTCCTCGTTGTACCCCAGGGCGAGCGGGATGCCAGCCCCGACGGCGTTGCCCGCGGCGATGCCCCCGACCTGCAGCAGCACGTTCCGTGGGTGCAGCTCCATGTGGGGCGAGAGGAGCACGCCGGCCAGGTAGCCGGCCCCCAACCCGACGCGCGTGCCACCGAGGACATGCAGCGGATCGGGGTCGGTGCGCAGGACGAAGGGCGCCCACATGCCGATCCAGGCGCCGTGGCCGAGGTGCAGGCCGATGACGCCGGGATCCAGCTCGGCGTCGTGGTTGGCCAGTGCCAGGGAGGTGCCGAGGAAGGCGAGGCCGCCCAGCCCGCTGAGGCCCATGCGGGCCTGACGGCGGGAGTAGTCGAGCTCGGCGATGTCCGCGATGCCGCCGCCCACCTGGACGCCGGCGAAGGTGGAGAGGTCGTGCAGCAGCATGGTGCGTGCCGGGGGCGCGTGCGGCCGCACCAGCCCGCCCACCGCGGTGCCGGCGGCCGCGCCCAGGATGCCCGCGGCGGCGATGCGATCTCCGGCGTAGTCCGCGTCGGGTGGGATCAGGGCGCCGCCCGCCACGGCCCCGGCCCAGCCGCCGAGGATCCCGGAGGAGGCCACCAGCATGGTCTCGTCCATGCTGATCTCGTCGGGGTGCAGCAGGCCGATGCCCAGGGCGCCGGCGCCACCGCCCAGGTAGAAGCCCGCCAGCACGCCTTCGTCCGCGGATCCGCTGGAGGCATCGGCGACGATGCCACCCAGCGCCATGCCGGTCGCGGACCCGGCCGCGCAGGAGTAGACCCACAGCAGGGGCATGCCGTTGCGCCAGGGGCGGCCGTCGGCGTAGGTCCGCCGCGCCGAGGGCTGGAACCCGTCGTCTTCCTCGGGCTCGGGCAGGACGACCCCCGCCGGAGGCTCGGTGAGGTCTACCGGGGCGGCCCCACCCGCGCCGATCACGGGCAGCGCGGGGACCGGCTCCGGCGCGGGGACCGGCGGATCCGCGATGGTGTCGTAGGGGCCCAGGGCTTCGGCCGGGGTCACCACGGGGTCCTCGACACCGGCAGGCGGCTCGGCGGCCACAGTGGGCTCGGCACCGACGGGAGCCTCCGCGGGAGCTTCGGCGTCGGCCGGCTCCTCCTGGGCCACAGCCAGGGAGAGCCCGAACAGAATCAGCGGAAGGATTGTGCTCATGTGGACCTCGATCCGTGCTCCGCAGCAAGGTACCACGGGTACGCCAGGGACGCGCCCCGTCGGCGCGGCTGTCCGCGGTGGAGATCCACATGCCCCTCCTCCTCCTGTTCCTCGCCTGCGCCCCCGAACCCGCCTGCCCCGAGGGGCAGATCCTGCAGGATGGCGCCTGCGTGGACTACACGCCCGGCGACCCGGTGTCCTGCCATGACTGCTGGCGACCCGCCCCCGGCACCACCTGGCAGATCCAGTACAGCGGCGCGCTGGACACCTCCCTCGATGTCCAGATGTTCGATCTCGACCTCTACGACGCGCCGGACGCGGCCTTCTCCACGCTGCACGACGCCGGGGAGGCGGTGATCTGCTACTTCTCGGCGGGCTCCTGGGAGGAGTGGCGCGCGGACGCCGGGGAGTTCCCCGAGGCCGCTCTGGGCGACCCCCTGGACGGCTGGGAGGGCGAGTGGTGGCTCGACATCCGCGACCCGACCGTCCGCGCGCTGATGGAGGCCCGCCTGGACCTGGCGGTGACGCGCGGCTGCGATGGCGTGGACCCGGACAACGTCAACGCCTACACCAACGACAGCGGTTTTGGCCTGACCGCCACGGAGCAGCTCGCCTTCAACCGCTTCCTGGCGGACGCGGCCCACAGCCGCGGGCTGTCCGTGGCCCTCAAGAACGACGTCGAGCAGATCGAGGCGCTGGTCCCCTGGTTCGACTTCCAGGTGAACGAGGAGTGCGCCGCCTACGACGAGTGCGGCCTGCTCGCCCCCTTCACGGAGGCCGGCAAGGCCGCCTTCCACATCGAATACGTGGACGACTGGGAGGACGCCGAGAGCCGGGCCGCCGAGGTCTGCGGCGTGGGACCCGGCCTGGACACCCTGATCAAGACCTGGGAGTTGGGGGCGGAGTACCTCGCCTGCGGGCGCTGATGCAGTGGATCAGGCGTCCCGCTCGTCCACGAACACCCGCTTCTTGCGGCCCACCCCCGCGTCCTGCAGCGCCTCGATCTCAACCAGGGGGACCACCCGCAGGCATGGGGTGACCTTCAACGCGCCCTGCAGGCGAGCCCTTAGGCGGGGCAGCAGGGATCGCCCGGAGCCCTCGATGGACATCAGGATCTCCAGCTCGTCGGACAGGGCGGAGGGCGCCCGGGCGATGAGCACATAGGCGCGCACCTCCGGGCTGGCATCCAGCACGCGCTGGACCGCCGCGGGGTAGACCGTGGTGCCCTTGAGCTTGAGGGCCTGGTGCTTGCGACCCACGATGGGGCCCAGGCGCGGGGTGCAGAGGCCGCAGGCGCAGGGCTCCTCGTACAGGGCGGCGATATCACCCGTGCGGTAGCGCAGCAGGGGGAAGGCCTCGACGCCCAGCGGCGTGGCCACCACCTCGCCGAGCACGCCGGGGGGGACGGGCCGCCCGGAGTCGTCGAGGATCTCCACGTGCAGCAGGGAGGGGTGCAGGTGCCCGCCGGCCTGGGCCGGGCACTCGCAGGCCGAGGCGGCCAGCTCGGTGATGCCGTAGGTGCCGAGCACCTCCGCGCCCCAGGCCGCCGCGATGCGCTCGGCGAGGGGGGTGGGGGCGAGGGCCTCGTCGCGCACGGGCTCGCCGATGCAGACCAGGCGCCTCACCGAGCTGCCCGAGAGATCGAAGCCCTCGGCCGCGGCGTAGGCCGCCACGTGCGCCAGGAAGGAGGGCACGGAGACCACGGTGCTCGGCTGCAACCGGCGCAGCATGTCCAGCAGCATGGCGGGCGAGCCCGAGCCCACCCGCGCCACCGTGGCGCCCAGCGCCCGCAGCCCCTCGAAGTAGGCGAGCCCCGCCATGAAGCAGCGGTCCAGGGTGACGGCCAGCAGCACGGTGTCGGCCGAGGTGAGCCCCGCGGCGACGAAGGAGAGCCGCTCGTTCTCGGCCAGGCGGGCGAGGTCGTTCTGGGTCATGGGGTAGAGGGTGGGCTCGCCGGTGGTGCCGCTGGTGGAGGCGATGTCCACCACGCGGTCCAGGGGCGCGGCCCACAGCTCGCGGCCGGCGGCCAGATCGCGCTTGGTGGTGATCGGCAGGTCGGGAAGATCCGTGACCCCGCGGATGTCGCCGGGGGCCAGGCCCAGCAGCATGGCCCGGTAGAAGGGGGAGCTGGCCAAGGCGTGGCGCACGGCGGCGGCCACGCCCGCATCCAGCATGGCGCGGATCTGCTCGGGGCGAAGCGCGCGCTCGTCGAGCGGCGCCATCAGCCGCGCCTCCGGGCCGGCAGCAGCGCGGTCTGGACGCCCTCCTCCTGCAGCAGCGCCGCCACGGCGGCGACCTCCTCGAACAGGGGGCGGTCCTCGGCGATGGTGGGGGAGACGGCGCGCACGCGCTCGTACAGGGCGCGAAAATGCTCGCCCTTCGGCGGGCCACCGCGCAGATCCGAGGCCTGGCACAGGGCGATGGCCTGGATGGCGGAGAGCTTCCAGACCAGGGGCAGGACCCTGCGCGTCCAGCGGGCCGCATGGGTGCCCATGCTGACCACGTCCTGGTTGTTGGCGTTGGTGGGGATGGTCTGGACCGAGGCCGGGGTGGCCAGCATGCGCGCCTCGGCGGCCATCGCGGTGGCCAGGAGCTGGCAGCCCATCATGCCGGAGTTGAGCCCGGGCGTGCCGCCCGCGAGCATGGGGGACAGGCCGCGAGAGTAGCGCCAGTTGACGAGCTGCTCGAGTTGGCGGTCCAGCAGCAGGGCCAGCTTGACCAGCCCGAGCCGCAGGTAGTCGGCCACCATGGCGACGTGCTGACCGTAGAAGTGGCCCGCGTGGATGACCATCTCGTAGTCGGCGAAGATCAGCGGGTTGTCCGTGGTGGCGTTCAGCTCGCGCACCACCACCTGCTCCACGTGCCACAGCGCGTCCTGGAACGCGCCCAGCACCTGGGGAACGCAGCGCAGCGAGTATGGATCCTGGATCTCCTTGCCCTCGTCGAAGGGCTTGGCCTCGCTGCCCCAGGCGTGCGCGTCGATCAGCTCGGCGTAGACCGCGTGGGTGCGCAGGTGGGCGGTGATGCGCCGGGCGGTCTCGCGCTGGCCCTTGTGCCCGCGGGCGCGGTGGGTGTGCTCACAGAGCACCTCGGGCGCGCCGTTCTGCACCTCGAAGAGGGCCGCGGTGAGCAATTCGGCCCAGGACAGGAGCTGCCCGGCCTCGTGCACCGAGAGCGCGGTGGTGCCGGTCATCACCGAGGTGCCGTTGACCAGGGCCAGGCCCTCCTTGGCGCCGAGCACCGCGGGCGTGAGGCCGATGGAGGCCAGGGCCTCGGTGGCGGGCAGGCGCCGGCCCTCGGCGGTGCGCACGTACCCGAGCCCCACCAGGGCCCGCGCCATGTGGGCCAGGGGCACGAGATCGCCCGAGGCGCCCACCGAGCCCTCCTGGGGGATCTCGGGGAGGATGCCGGCGTTCAGGGTGGCGAGCGCCAGATCGATGACGGCCGGGCGGATGCCCGAGTGCCCGCGGCACAGGGAGTTGGCGCGGGCCACCATGATGGCGCGGGTCTCCACCGGCGAGAACAGCTCCCCCTGCCCTGCCGAGAGGTGGTGCAGCAGGTTGAGCTGGTGCTGGGCCTGGTCGGCCTGGGACACCCGGTGGGCCGAGAGCGGCCCGAAGCCCGTGTTGATCCCGTAGATGGCGCGCGGCTCGGCCGCGAGGCGCTCCACGTAGGCCCGGCTCTTGTCCATGGCGGGGCGGGCCGCGTCGGCGAGGGCGCAGGGCTCGGTGAGGGCGGCGGCGCGCCAGAGCTGGGAGATATCGAGGTTCTTGCCGTTCAGGGCGATCATGGATGGGGGCTCCCCGGGGGCGGCCTGTCTATCCGGCTCGGAGGACCGGGGGCCACGGCGGGGGCGTGCTACGATGGGCCTGGTCGGGATGCAACCCGGCGATGGCAGCCCACCGGGAGATCTCCCGATGCCCCGCCCCCTCCCGTTCCTGCTCGCGCTGGCCGCCTGCCACGGTCTCGACAGCGCACCGCCCGACGACAGCGCCGCGCCGTCCCCCGGTGTAGAGTCCCACGCAGATCCGTCCTCCGCCATCCACATTGAGCCGCTGGGCCGCGCACGGATGAACGCGAGAGATGGAGCAGAAACCGGTAGGGCGGCTGACCGAGGGAGGGCGCGGGGGGGGCCCGCAGGGCAGCCGGGGCCCCTGACGGTTGCTGCGTAATCGACGAACTGGCACCGACCGCCCAGCGGCTCGCCGAGTCCACCACGCTGAACCGCCCGCGGAGGAAAGCGGAGCTCCGATGGCGGTAGAAACCGGAAGGTGGAGACGGAATAGCCTTGGAGTCTACACCTGGGACTTCGACCTGGAGGTCCACAATGCGGCACTCCGTGACGAGACGCTGGCCCGGCGGGGCCTCGATCTCTTCGAGCGGCTCGTGGCGCGCTTCCCAGGCGAGTCCCGGCACCGGCGCATCCTGCAGCACCAGCGCGCCGAGTTCCTCTACCTGGTGGGCGACCGCGAGCGGGGCGAGGCACAGCTACTGGCCCTGATCGACGAGGATCCGGATGACGCGAGCGGCTACGCCTGGCTGTCCGAGCACCTCGGCTCACGGAGGAGCCCCGCCGGATACCGTGATCTCCCGCGAGCCATCGCCTTGCTCGAAGGGGCACTGGCCAGGCCCGTGAGAGACCCGGAGGACTACAGCTACCGCCTTCGCCTCGAGCAGCTCCGAGCCGACCTGGCCAAGAGCGAAACTGTAGCTTGATCCGGGGGGATCAGGTCTCGCTGGCGGCGAGCCGCGCCAGGTGGCCGGGAGCCAGCGCCTCGAGCGCGCCGAGGTCTCGCTGCGCCTGGTCGAGGGTCTCGACGGCCTGGGTGTCCCCGAGCTCCTCCATGAAGCCGCGCAGCTCGTCGAGCGCGCCGGGTTGCTGCAGCGCCGTGAGCGACAAGCCCCGGGCAAGCTCCAGCTCACGGGCGTGCCGGCACAGGGGCGAGCAGTGTGCGGCCTGCTGGAACGCCTCCATGATGCAGCGCTCCGGCATGGCGACCAGGGCCTGGGCCAGGTCCCTGTACTGGTCGCGCACATCGTCGGGGAGGTCCTCCCGGTTGGCCATCTCCACCATCCTGTCTGCGACCGCCGGAGCCATCGCGGTGAGGACGGCCCGCTCGCGGGCTGGGTCCGAAGTCTCGGCAGCGTAGGTGCGCCTGGCATCCGCCAGGACCATCCATACGGTCAGGCGGACCAGCTCGGCGCAGGTGAGCATCGGCGGGAGATCCTCGCGCTCAATCAGCCGGTCTACGCGGTCGCAGGCCAGATCCGCCCGCGAGAGGGCGAAGCGGCGCAGCAGCGGGGAGCGCGAGATCCGCTCGACGATGTCGGGGTGCTCTCTCGTGAGCTTCTCTGTGAGGGCGGAGAGTGTGACCCCACGGCCCAGGGCGCTCTGGATGGTGTCCAGCATCGTCCCCAGGACCGAGTCGGCGCGCCGTTCGCTCTCGGCGAGCTGCACCTCGAACAGGATCTCCAGGGCGGGCATGCAGGTGTAGTCCCCGCGGGGCGCGATGGCGGTGGTGAGCGCGGCCACGGCCGCCGCCAGGCGCTCGGGCTCGGGGAGTGTGCCCCCTGTCACCAGGGCGCTCGCGTCCTCCGCCAGGCGTCGCGTCAACCGAGCGGAGCCCAGGGAGGGCAGGCTCGCCGCCACGATCCGAGTGAGACCACCTCCCGCGGAGCCATCGTGGTCTCCGGCCGCATCGGCCACCACCTCGGCGAACCTGTCGGGATCGAAGCGGATGTGCGCGAGCGGTCCTCCACTCGCCAGCAGAACGCGCAGCGGCTCGAAGGCGCGCGTGATCTTCGCGGGCCCGCCGCGCGTGAGCACCCTGATCACGCGAGCGGTGAGCTCGTCCGACCATCCCCTGGTGAACGCGGCGGCGGCCGGGCGGGCCTCCGCAGGGAGACCGTCCAGCGCCGCGGCGCGCTCTCCCGATGCGCCCGGGCCGCCTCGAAGGCAGCATCGCTTGTACTTCTTGCCGCTGCCACAGGGGCAGGCGTCGTTCCGGCCGACGTGTCGCTTGCGCGCGCTCGCCATGGTGGTTCCTCTTGGATGGGTTCCCGCTCGGCGTGGCTATCGCGTGGAGGGAACGATGGCCGTCGATCCGTCGTCGCTCAGCAGCCGCGTCGGAGGCAGCAGCGCTTGTACTCCCGCGCCATCAGGCGCTCGCGAGGCCGGCCTGGACCTCGAACATGGCCTGGAGCACGCGCTCGGGCCGGCGCAGGCGGTCGATGGGATCCCGCACGGTCTTCAGCTCGCTGACCAGTTTCAGCGCGATGTCCTTGTCGCTCGGCATCCGCCAGGTGCCCAGCAGGACGGTGCGACCCATGACCCGCACGGGGGCGGCGAAGACGACATCCCTGGCACGCACCTGGTCCTGGGGTGCCAGGCTCACCTCGTGTCCGGGGCGCTCCAGATCGGCCAGGTTCTCCATGCGGGCGTCGCGGCCGCGCAGGGACTGAACCTCCAGGATCTCGGGAGGCGTGCCGCTGGCGGCCTCGAGCCAGCAGCGGAGCCAGGGGTCGCCGCGCCCGGGGTCCGCCAGGAAGCGATCCGCCAGGGTGAAGCCGTCGTAGCGGCGCCAGTACAGGAGCCAGGCCCAGCGGGCTGCCGCGCTGGGCGTCGCGGCCGGCTTGGAGATCTGCTCGGTCGGCTCCAGGGCCAGGGGCTCCCCCAGCTCGCGCGTGGCGAAGTCCAGCAGTGCGTCGTGGGCGCGCGCCTGCAGGGCGTGGAGACTCCCGGGCACCCTGGGCGGCGTGCTCCGGGCGCAGCAGCGTGAGAACTTCCGGTGGCTGCCGCATGGGCAGCGGCCCTCGGGCCGCACCACGCCACGCCGCGCGGTGAAGGGGTCGAGCAGCTCGCCACCTGCGCGGTGGGCCGCATCGAAGAGGTCCAGCGCCCGCTCCCTCGCGCCGGGCTGCGCCATCCAGGCCTCCGCGAGCGCCCGCCCCGGACCCTTCCCCCAGGTCTTCGTCACCATCCACTGATCGATGTGCATGGACGCGGACAGGATCTTCGACTCCCCGAGCGGGATTGTCAGAGGCTCGAAGTCGATGAAGAGGTCGCGGCAGGAGCAGGTCGGGCTCACGCAGCAGACCTCATCGGCTGTCCACGCCTCCTCTCCCAGCCAGACGAGGTGTGGGGGCATGAGGGGGAAGATCTGGCGCCGGGTGAGCAGGAGCCCCGGCGACCAGCCATGGCGCTCCATGCTGCCCAGGCGGTTGACGCCGGTGCGGGCGCGGGCATAGCGGCGCACGGCTTCGGCCTGGGAGACGAGGTCCTGGGAGAGGTGGCGAGACCAGGACGCCTCCGACCCGTCGATGGGTCGGCCGGTGCGGGGATCGAGGGCGAAGGAGACGCCCGCCTCTGCTTCGGGTCCTGGCGCGATCCGTCGCAGAGGAGCGCCGTCGCTCGCGGGAGGCTGAGCCTCCACCACCCGCACCCGGATGGGCTCGGTCGGGCCTCCGCGCAGATCGAGGAGCTGGACCGCGATCTGTCGCTGGTCGCCGCATCGCCGGTCGAGGATCACAGGGTCCAGGGAGGGGGGCCCGGAGACGGTACCGCTGCTGGTCATGATCTCACCTCCGCGCCCGCTCGCGGCCTGCGGAGGGGAAGAGAGGCCGCCGAGGGCTCTGTCGGGGTGGTGGAAGTCCTGCCAACGCGGCGCGCTGCGCGGCACCAAGGGCCATCCTGGAGAGCGTGAGCGTGGGGTGCGGCAGGGGGTGTAGACCAGCGCGACCGGGCTTCGGTCTCCGACGAGCCGTGGCGGCCCAGAAGGTTGATCACCAAGGCCCCGCGGATCACCCGTGGAGGCCCTGCCCCGATGGGTGGCCGGCAACCGGCCCGATTCCATCTGGAATTGCCCCTTGTCCGGATCAGTAGACTCATCGATCTCTTCTTGATTCTACTTCGGATCTATAGTGAGGATCGCCCTCGCGGCAACCTCGGCCAGCAGGCGCGGAGCTGCGCCGTCCAGCCCCATTTCCGCCTCGACGTCGCCCAGGTCGATCAGGAGGAAGGGCGATCCCGAACTCTTCGATAGCTGATCGATCTCGGCCGTGATCTCGAGGTTCGACCCCGTCCCCACGCTCGAGATCTTTTGCCCGCGCCACCAGGCGGCCGGAGCCGCGACGACGACCGTGGGCGGAAGGTTCGAGACCTTCACGCCATGAAGTTGGGCGATCTCACCGGCGATGTCGGACTGGTTGGCGGAGATGAGGGCGGCGTACTTCCAGACCTGCCAGGCTGCCTTCGTCACGGTCTCCCTCGACGTTCCGGCCTTCAGTTCGATCACCACCAGTCGGCCATCGTCGTTGAGGGCGAGGAGGTCGACCTTGCCGACACCCGCGTCAGTCTGTCGGGCCTTCAGGGGCACCTGGTAGTCGAGGAACCGGAGGCGGGGGCCGCCTGCCACGTCCAGGGGGATCCCCGAGGTGCCGTGGCGGTTGAAGAGGGCCACAGCCAGATGCTCCTCACCCCTCGTGGAAGCCTCCCCCGACGCCGTGACGCCGGTGTGGCCAACGAGGTAGCGCTTGCCGACAGAATGGCGGTGCGGGGCAGCGTTCCGCAGGTCGATGAAGCGCGTGGTCAGCGAGGCAATGTCGCTGGCGTCGGGCCCATGCGCCGAGGGCGTGGACGCGACCGAGAGGTTCGCGAACGGACCGGCTTTGGCGGACCTTCGCAGATCCGGGAGCAGATCCAGCCGATCGGCGCCGATCTCCTCCAGGACGTCTTCCCAGGTCATGACGCCGATCCGAGAAGCGAGGTCGCGGACCTCATCGGTGGGGAGGTACTGCAGTGCGGCAGCCAGTGCACCGGGCTGCTCCACGTTGCACTTGACCTCCGCGATGAGATCCTCGCGACCAGCGGGGACGAGAGCCATCGACCACGATCGGCGCCCCTCCCTCCGCGCGGTCGCCGCGGCGACGTCCAGGTGCCTGACGAACTGGTGCCTGTGGGGATCGTACTTGGTCCCCGTGTTCTTCTCCGTGGCTCACCCAGAGCTGTAGAGAAGACCGTGTCCCCCCACCCATCTCCACGGACCTGTTGTCATCCCCGCCGTTGTATTGGAGTGCTCCATGAGTGAGATCCTGGCACCTTACCTCGCCCTTGCAGCAGTGTGCGGCCTGATCATGTTCAGCGTCGAGAAATCCGATGAAAGCCCATAGTGGCTTCACATGCTCCAACCCTCAGTTCAGCGCGTGCCAGATCGGGTGCCAGATCGGTGACCGAGAGGAGCCGGTGTCAGGCCCCGGCGACCTCACCGCCCCACCTCCTCCTCCAGCGCCAGCCCAGCCCGGGCGGAGAGCGCCTGCAGCGCGGCCTGCTCCGGGAAGAGCAGGGCCACCGGGCGCACGGTGCGCACGGCTTCGGCGTTGCGGCCCACCTCCAGCAGATCCTCGGTGAGCAGGACCCGCAGGGGGACGTTGTAGGGGTCGAGCTTCAGCGCGTCCTGCAGGCGCTCGATGGCGGCGTCGGCCTCGCCACGGGCCCACAGCACCCGCGCCGCCGTGGAGAGGGCCCAGACCGAGTGGGGCAGCTCCTCCAGGCCGCGCTCGGCGTAGCCCCAGGCCTCCTGGAGGCGCTCGTCCCGCAGGCAGAGCTCGGCGCGGGTCAAGAGCAGCTCCGCGTGGTCCGGGTAGACCTCGAGCCACCCGGCGGCCAGCACCTCGGCCTCCGTGTCGTCACCCCGCGCCAGGGCCGCGCGCACCAGCCCAGCCATGGCCTCGGGGCTCACGGGCTGGATGTCGAGCGCAGCCTGGTACCAGGAGGCCGCCTCGGGCCAGTCGCCGAGGCTGGCGGACAGATCGGCCAACTGCAGGGCCACGGTGGAGCTGGGCGAGCGCAGGAAGAGGTCGGTGAAGCGCTGGATCGCCTCGTAGGGGTAGCCCCGCTGCCGCGCGAGCTGGGCCTTGAGCAGATCCACCCCGAAGGTGCCGGGCAGGCGCTCCTCCAGGCGCGCGATGAGGCGCTCCGCCACCCCCGGCGGGGCCATGGCGATGGCCTGGCGGGCCTGCCAGGTGAGGGGGACGATGTCGATGACATCGCGCGGATCGATGGTGCCGGCCTCGGCCACCGGGTCGCCGCCGACGTAGCCGAGGGCCTGCAGCTGAGCGAGGGCGTCGGGATCGAGGGCGGCCTGGGGGGCCTCGCCCTGCTCCAGGGCGGCCAGCATGGACTCCAGGGCGGCGTGCTCGCCGGCGTCGGCCCAGCCCTCGACGGCCACGGTGGCCACCGCCCCGCCCTGGACCCCATACCAGGCGCCCCAGGCGCCCTCGGCGTAGCGTCCGCCCTCCTCCGTGTAGGCCAGCAGTGGCGCCAGGCCCAGGCTGTGCTGGCCGGTCAGCGCCTCGGAGTAGGAGCGCGCGCTGCCGCCCAGGGCCAGATCGCGGCCCTGCAGCCCGTCGTGCAGGCCGAGCCCGGCCAGGCGCAGCAGGGTGGGGGCGATGTCCACGTGCCCGACGGGTCCGGTGACGCGGGTGCCGGCGGCGTAGCCCTCCCCGCGCACGATCAGGGGGACGCGGATGGTGCCGTCGTGCAGCAGGAAGCCGTGGGTGCGCTCGCCGCCGTCGCCCAGGCCCTCGCCGTGATCGGCGGTCACCAGCACCGCGCCGCCGGGCTGGGCCCGGTCCCACCAGCGCAGCAGCCGGCCGATCTCGTGGTCGGCATACGCGATCTCGCCGTCGTACAGGGCCTTGTCGCAGGCGAAGCGCTGGGGGCTCGGGCCATCGCCGGGCCGCAGGTCCTCCAGCCCCTCGCAGGGCGGACCCTCGGGCCGGAAGGGCGGCGGCGGGTCGTAGGGCCAGTGGGGGTCGAAGAGGTGGACCCAGACGAACAGCGGCCCGCTCAGCGCCGGCAGGGTGGCCAGGGCGTCGTCGATCACCTCCTCGGCGCGGCGCTGGTCGCTCCAGTCCAGGCGGGTGGGCGGGCGCTCCAGGGGATCGTGGTAGAGGTGGAAGCCCTGGTCGAAGCCCCAGCGAGCCTGGGTGGGGAAGGCGGCGGTGAAGGCCGCGGTGGTCCAGCCCGCCTCCTGGAAGCGCTCGGCGAGGGTGATCTCCCGCGGGCCGAGGATGAAGTCGCCGTTGTCGCGCACGCCGTGCGACGGCGGATTGCGCCCGGTGAGGATGGTGGCGTGGGAGACGATGGTGAGCGGCGCCGTCGAATAGGCGCGCTCGAACACCACGCCCTCGGCCGCCAGGGCGTCGAGGACGGGGGTGTGGGCGCTGGTGTACCCGTAGGTCCCGATGCGGTCGGCCCGGGTGGTGTCCAGGGTGATCAGCAGGACAGAGAGGCGCGGGTCGGCAGCGACCGGCCCCGGGGGCGCGGCGGGGGGCGACGGCGGGGGCGCATCGCAGCCCCAGAGAGCCACGGCGAGCAGGAGGGCAGCGCGCATCGTCACCTCGACAGTCCAGGGTGGTCGCAGCAGGCCGCGGCGATCCGCTCAGCCCTCACGCACCTGGTCTCCCCACTGCTCCCAGAAGCGGCGCAGCAGGTCGGGTTGGTTGAGGTGCAGGTGCCCCTCGGGATCGGTGAAGACCTGCACGGTGCGACCGCGGGCCAGCAGGGCGCCATCGGCCTCGCGTCGGACCTCGTAGGTCAGCTCCACGGTGGCGCGGGGCGAGGCGTGCAGGCGCGCGACCACCACCAGCTCATCGCCGAAGCGGGCCGGCAGGAGGTAGTCGCAGGAGGCGTGCACCACCGGGGCCACGAGACCGGCGGCCAGCAGCTCGCGGAAGCCGAGGCCGTAGGCATCTCCCAGCCCCCTCGCGGCCCGCCTCGAAGTAGCCGAGGTAGTGGCCATGCCAGACCACCTGGAGGACGTCCACGTCCTGGAAGCGTACGCGCAGGCGGGTGCGGTGCTCCAGGTACGGTCCGGGTGCGCGGCGGCGGGTCACGGAGCGACCTCCAGCAGGGCGGCCGTGGCCATCGCCGGCCCGTCCGCCTCGGGAGCCTCGATCCCCAGGGCCACCAGGCGCGCGGCGCGGCCGCGGCGCAGCAGGCGCGCCGCCTCCTCCTCGGCCAGCTCCATGGGCCCGATGAAGGTGAGCGGCGGACCGCGCAGATCCCAGAGGATGGCAGCCTCGGCCGCGGCGGCGCCGGGCACGGTGTACACGAAATCGAGCCGCGAGGCCTGGGCCGCGCCCCGCTCCACCAGCCGCTTGTGGTAGCGCAGATCCACCGCGCGGCAGCCGGAGGGCGAGGCCAGCACGATGCCGGTCTCGGACCCGGAGACCCCACCGGCCGCCTCGAACAAACGGTGCAGGGCGATCAGCGCGCTGCGAACGTAGCGGTTCACGCGCATGAAGCGCTCGGGCGGATCGGGCCACAGCGCGGCCCAGTCCACGGGCCCGGCGGGCAGCTCCAGGCTGGCGCGGGCGACCACGCGCACCTCGCGAGCCGGCCGTGGCGGCGGCGCCGGGGTGCCGGGCCGGGCCAGCACCACCGAGGCGTTGCTGCCACCGAAGGCCGAGGAGGTGGAGAGCACGATCCGTGGGGCGGGCAGGGGCGAGGGCTGCTCCGGCAAGGGCAGAGCGGGATCGAGCACGACCGGGGGCGGCGGCAGGCGTCCGCTGCCGAGCGCATCCACCACCACGGCGGCCTCCACCGCGCCCGCGGCGCCGAGCGTGTGGCCCACGGCGTGCTTGATGCCGTGGATGGCCAGGGGGCGCGCCCCGAAGACCTCGCGCAGGGCGTGGGCTTCCATGGCGTCGTTGAAGACCGTGCCCGTGCCGTGCACTGACACCGCGTCGACGGCGGCGGGGTCGAGCGCCGCGTCCCGCAGCGCCGCGGCCATGGCGGCGGCGGCCCCGCGCCCGCCGCGATGGGGGGCGGAGAGGTGGACCGCGTCGGAGGCCAGGCCGCTGCCCAGCAGGACCGCCAGGGGGCGGGCCCCGCGCGCCACGGCAGCCTCGGCGGGCTCCAGCACCAGCACGGCCGCGCCCTCCCCCAGGGTGAGCCCGTCGCGCTCCGGGTGGAAGGGACGGGCGCCGCCGGGGGAGAGGGCTCCCAGGCCGGCGAAGCCGGCGTGGATGAAGAGGGACAGCGCATCGAGCCCGGCCACCAGCACGGCGTCGGCGAGCCCTTCCTCGAGCCAACCCGCGGCCACGGTGAAGGCCGCGGTGCCCGAGGCGCAGGCCACGGAGAGGGTGGTCACGGGGCCGGCCAGGCCAAGATCGCGGACCAGGACGTCGGTGGGCCCCCCACGCCCGCAGCCCTCCTCCGAGGCGGGCTCGCCCGCGAGGGTGGCGCGGTGCCAGCGCTCCCAGGGGCCGGAGAGGTCGCCGGTGGAGGTGCCGGCGACCAGGCCCACCCGGCCCTCCGAGGGCGCGAGACCGGCCTGCGCGAGGGCCTCCTCCGCGGCGCCGGCGAGCAGCGCCTCCGCCGGGCGATCGCGGTCGAGGTGCGCGGCGATGGCGCACAGCGGGGGCTTCAGGCCCTCCGCCGGGTAGGGGGGCGTGGCGGTGAAGGTGTCGCCGCCGCGGTGCAACAGCTCGACGAGGGGGGCGAGCCCCCGCCCGGCGGCCGTCCAGACGCCGAGGCCGGTGATGACGAGGTTCACTTGGTGCGCTCCAGCAAGGCGCCCACGGTGGTGGCCTCCAGGCCCCGGGCGCGCAGATCCGCCAAGATAACGGGCAGGGCCGCCGCCGCCGCCCGCGGGCCCTCGTGCAACAGGATGATGTCGCCCGCCACCGCGCGCGCGCAGACCCGGCGCAGGCGCTCGGGATCGCTCAGCACCCCGTCGAGGGTGCGCAGGGAGCACCACACCAACCGTAGACCCGCCGCGGGGATGGCCTTGGCCAGACGGGGGCTGCTGACCCCGAAGGGTGGGCGATACCAGCGGGGCTCCTTGCCGCACAGCACCGCGATGCGCGCGCGGGCGGCCTTCAGGGCGGCGGTGCCCGCGGCCGGGTCGGCGAAGACCAGGCCCGGGTGGTGGGCGGGCCCGTGCAGGGCCACCTCATGACGCAGGGCCATGGCCTTGAGCAGGGCCGGGTGCTGCTCGGCGCGGTCCAGCAGCACGAAGAAGGTGGCGCGGGCGCCGGCCTGCTCCAGGGCCTGCAGCAGGGCCGGCGTAGAGACAGGATCCGGCCCGTCGTCGAAGGTCAGGGCCACCCGCGGGGGATCGGCCGGGCCGCGCAGGATGGCCGGACCCCAGATCTGGAGCTGGGGCAGGGCCGAGGCGGCCACCAGGGCGGCGAGCAGGGCGAGGCCACCGGCAACGGCGAGGGCCACGGCCCAGGGGGCCGGCAGGAAGCCCGCGGCCCACAGGGCGGGGCCGAGGGCGGCGAGGGCCAGCGAGGGGACGACGATGGCGAGGAAGCGGCGCACGGGCGGGGGATAACCGAGGGCGGGCAGGGGCGGCGCCTGGGCGCGAGGCTCGACCGGGCTCCCGCGGCGCAGATCATCTGGCGGAGTCGCTCTGCCGGTGACGGGATGGTCACCCGCCGGGGCTCACCGGCCCCGGAGCGGCGCTCCCGGTGTTGCACCATCGCGGCCGCTCCGGCGCGGTTTGGGGTACACTCGGGAAGACCGAGACGCCGCGGACACCATGCGCGACTTCCCCTTCCTCCTGCTCCTCACCGCCTGCACGCAGGATCTCTCGGAGCGCCTGGCCGCGACCCACCTCGAGTGGGCCGTCGCCGACGACCACTACGCCTTGTTCGCCTGGGCCAACGACGATCTCCTCCTGGATCTCATCGCCGTGGACCGGATCGAGGCCTCCTGCAGCGAGCTGAACCCGCAGCAGGTCTCTTTCCTCGTGACCGATCCCGAGACGCGCTCGGCCGAGAACGAGCTGGAGGCGTGGCTGGACCTCTGGGAGCTCGGACGCGGTCCCGACACCGGCCTCCACGGGCGCGGGCGGCGGTTCGCCGGCACCACCGGGACCGTCACCCTGACCCGCGTCGAACCCTGCACCAGCGACGGCCTCGGCACCCTGGACGTGGCCCTCGCGAACATCGTCCTGGAACGCGACGGTCCCGGGCAGCGGACGGTGGAAGCCTTCACCTGGACCACGGTCCCGGTCGCACGGATGTCCCATTACGACGGCGAGTAGCATCTTCGGCCTTTCTTCCGCCCGCGCTGGCACGCTTCGTCAGCCCTGGGTACGCTTTTCGCGCAGGCTGGCTCCCCATGGGTCGGGCGGTCGTGATCCGCGAGCGGTCCCGGCCCATGAAGGCGCCCTCCTGCCATCCCCCAACGGGCCCCCCGCTGGCCACGGCGAGGGCGCCGAACATCAGGAAAGACAGGTATGTCCAAGAGACTGTTCGTTGGTGGTCTGGCCTGGGGCACGGATGATGCCTCTCTCCGCCAGGCCTTCGAAGTCCACGGCGAGGTCGCCGACGCCCGCGTGATCACCGATCGTGAGACCGGCCGCTCCCGCGGCTTCGGGTTCGTGACCTTCGCCACCGCCGAGGGCGCCAAGGCGGCCATGGACGCCATGCAGGGCGCCGAGATCGACGGCCGGGCCATCCGGATCGACGAGGCCCGCGAACGCCAGGGCGGCGGCGGCGGCTTCGGCGGCGGCGGCGGTGATCGCGGCGATCGCGGTGATCGCGGCGGCTTCGGTGGTGGTGGTGGTGG
>JBDRKM010000116.1:0-19881 GCA_043814015.1 Pseudomonadota bacterium | reverse complement strand
GGGGCGCGGGGCCGCGCGCCAGCCAGACCCTGGCCCTCGCCGCGCGCGTGCACGCCGCTTTCCAGGGGCACGAGACCCCCAGCGTCGCCGACGTGCGCGCCCTGGCCCCCGCCGTGCTCTCCCACCGCCTGGTGCTCAACTTCGAGGCCGAGGCCAGCGGGGTCGACGCCCGCCAGGTGGTGGCCGACCTGTTGCGCGAGGTCCCCGCCCCGTGATCCTCTGGGAGCCCGAGGTCCTGGCGCGCATCCGGCACCTGACGCTGACCGCCCGGGCCACCGTCGATGGCATCCACCATGGGCTGCACCCCAGCCGTGCTGTGGGCGGCGCCGCGGAATTCGAGGACTACAAGGAGTACACCCCGGGGGATCCCCTGCGCGATCTGGACTGGCGCGTGGCCGCCCGCAGCGACCGCCTGGTGATCCGCCGCCACCGCGGGGAGTCTCTGCTGCCGAGCTGGATCGCGCTGGACTGTTCGGGCGACATGGGCACGGGCCAGGGTCGGCCCGGGGCGCGCCCGCCGCTGGACGCCGGCAAGCTGGGCTACGCGCTCACGTTGTCCGCCACCCTGGCCTGGTACCTCACCCTGCAGGGCGAGCCCGTGGGCCTGTGTCTCCTCGGCGGCCAGGGCAGCCCCTGGGAGCTGCTCCAGCCCCGCCGGGGCCGGCGCCACCTCGGGCGGGTGCTCGGCTGCCTCGCCTCGGTCTCCGCCGCCGGGCGGGCCGAGCTCGGCGTGGGCCTGGCCAGCCTCGCGGGCCACCTGCACCGCAGCTCCCTGGTGGTGCTGGTGAGCGATCTGATGGAGCCCACCGAGGCCTGGGCTCCGGCCCTGCTGGGCCTGGCGCGGCGCAAGAGCGAGGCGCGGGTGCTGCACGTGCTCGACCCCGCCGAGCTCGATCTGCGCTTCCCCCGCGCCGCGCGCCTGTTCTCTCCCGAGGGCGGCCCGGATCGGCCGGTGGATCCGGCCGAGCTGCGGCCCGGGTTCCGCGAGGTGGTGCGCGCCTGGCGAGCCGAGGTGGAGGGCGCCGTGCTGGCCGGCCGCGGGGCCTACGTCGCCGTGCCCACCGACCGCCCCCTGGCCGAGCCCCTGCTGCGCCTGCTGGGTCTGGGCGCCCGCCGGAGCGCCGGGTGAGCGTCACCTTCCTCGCCCTGGGCAGCCTCGGGCTGCTGGCCCTGCTCGCGGGGCCCATCCTGGCGCACCTCACCCGCCAGACCCCGGTGGAGCGGCGGGCGTTTGGGGCCATGCCGCTGCTGGAGCGCCTGCTCCGGCGCACGCGGCGCCACCGGCGGCTGCGGGACTGGCTCCTGCTCGCCCTGCGCCTGCTGGCCCTGGCCCTGGTGGTGCTGGGGGTGACGCGGCCCGCGCTGCGCCTGCCCGAGGAGCGCCTCACCCCCGGCTCCCTCGGGCGGCTGGTGGTGGTGCTGGACGACAGCCTCTCCATGGGCCAGCGCGGCGGCTCCCCGGGCGTCCCCAGCGGCCCCACCCTGCTGGCCGGGGCCCTGGACGCCGCCCGCGCCCTGCTCGACGAGCTGCCCGACGACACCGAGATCGGGATCGTGCTGGCCTCGGGCGGCACCGGCCAGGCCCAGGTCCTGCTGCCAGCCCTGACCGCCGAGCGCGCCGCCGCCCGCACCGCCCTGGACGGCGTCGAGCCGGGCTTCGGCGCGACCGACCTGGCGGGCGCCCTGCTGCAGGCCCGCGCCCTGCTGGCCGGCGAGCCCGGGGAGGTGGTGGTCCTCTCCGACGAGGCCGGGCCCGGCACCCTGGCCGCCGCCCTGGTCGAGGTGGAGCGCCTGGCCGAACGCGGCGCGCGCATCCTGCCGCGCCCCCTGCTCCCGGAGCGCCCGGCCAACGCGGTGGTGCGCGGGGCCACCTACGGCGAGGGCCTGGAGGGCGGCAGCCTGGCGGTGTGCGTCGTGGGATTCGGCGCCGATCCGGCCGAGCTGCCCGTCACCGTGGTCCTGCCCGGCGGCTCCCGGATGACCGCCTTCGCCGCCCTGCCCGGCTGCCCCCCGGCGGGGGGGGAGCCCACGGCCTGCCCCGCGGTGGAGGTCGCCTTCACCGTCCCCCCCGAGGTCCCGGGAGGCGTGGGGCGCGTCGAGGTCGGCGACGGCCTGCTCGCCGGGGATGATTCCTTCTACTTCCACATCCCGCGGGTCGGTGCCAGCCGGGTGCTGGTGGTGGACGGCGAGCCCGGGCCTTCGCCCATCCGCTCCGAGGTCTACTTCCTGGAGCGCGCGCTCGCGCCCTGGGGTCTCGCGGGCGGGGGCATCACCCCGGACGTCACCGGCCCGGCGGGCGTGGTGGGCCTCGATCCCGACGAGCACCGCGTGGTGTTCCTCTGCAACGTGGGCGACCCGCGCCCCATCGCCGACACCCTCTCCTCCTTCGTGCGCCAGGGGGGCAGCCTGGTGATCACGGCCGGCGACAACATCGTCCCCCAGCGCTACAACGCGGCCCTCGGCCCCCTGCTGCCCGCCCCCTTCGCGGCCGCGAAGAACCTGGTGGATCTCGACGCCAGCGGGGGGGTCCCACTGCTCCCGCCGGACGAGACGGCGTCCGGGGACCTGCTGGCGCCGTTCTCGGACCGGGGCCGCGGCGCCTTCACCCGCATGGCCGTGCGCCGCCTGCTGACCTTCGACGGCCTGCAGCCCTCGGAAGAGGTCCGCATCCACCTGCGCCTGGCCAACGGCCTGCCCCTGCTGGTGGAGCGCCGGGTGGGGCGCGGGCGGGTGCTGGTGCTGTGCGGCACGGTGGACCTGGCCTGGGGAAACCTGCCCCTGCAGGCCGCGTTCCTGCCCCTGGTGCAGCGCCTCGTGGCCTGGCTGGGGGCCGAGACCGGGGGCACCACCGCCTTGTTCGAGGGCACCGTGGGCGCCGCCATCGAGCTCCCCCTGCCCGCCGCCGAGCTGGACCCGGTGGTGGAGGATCCCGACGGCCAGGCCGTGCCCGCGCGCCGCCTGGCTGGCAGGGTGCGCTTCGTGCCCCTTCGCCCCGGGGCCTACCGCCTGGCCCTGCCTGGCGCCCCCCCCCTGGCCCAGGTGGCGGTCAACACCCCCCCCGAGGAGTCCGACGTGCGCCGCTACGGCTCCCTGGCGGCTGTGGCCGCCGACCTCACCCCCGTGGCCCAGCAGCGGCGCGTGGATCTCGCGCCCTGGGCGCTGGGCCTGGGCCTGGCCCTGCTGCTGATCCAGGCGCCGCTCGGCGGGCTGAGGAGGGAGGCGTGAGCGGGCTGCGGGCCGGGGGCTCCGGGCGCTGGGCTCCGGGTGCTGGCCTACTAACGACGAATATGAGCGTTCCACGCAAAAAATCGCCGCCAGTAGGGGGGGCTCCGCCCCCCGCAGGCGAAAAAGGGCAGCGCGGCCGGTGCGATCACTTTGGGTTGCGGGCGGAGCCCCGCGCTGCGCGCTGGGGAACGGAATTCGGGCAACGGGTTTCGGTGATCGGGATCGAGGATCGGAGATCGAGGCTGTGCCGAGAAGGCCACGCCGTAGAACAGGGCGCCGTCGGCAGGAACCTTCCGCTGCGCTCTTGCTCAAAGCGTGGCAGGCCTTCACCCATCGAGTTGTTGCGCAATACGCGCAATAAGTCCCAGGGTGAGCCTTCACCCATCGAGATGTTGCGCAATACGCGCAATAAATCCCAGGGTGAGCCTTCACCCATCGAGTTGTTGCGCAGATCACGCAAAAAGTCCAGGGGTGAGCCTTCACCCATCGAGTTGTTGCGTATCCGGGCAGATTTCGTCGCCAGCGCCGCCGGTGGAGCGGGGGCACGGCACCCCTGGGATCTGTTGGGCGGGGGTATCGAGGGACCGGCCCCTGTGGGCGCTCGGCTCCATGTCGCGGGCTCTGCAGGGCTGGGATCGGAGAACCACCTCTCCGGAACCACGCCACGCTCCGGTACCTGCCCCACGCGCCGGCCACCCGCCGGAGCGCCGCCGGAGCGGCTGCCCATCCAGGCCGGCGGCCGCACCCACCTCCAGGCTGCCCGGCAGCCCCGAGGCCGATCCCAGGTCCTCTGTGGGCTCTCGACTGCCTCTGCGCCGGCCGTCAGCCCCAACGCGGCGCCAAGAACCCTCTGCGTCCCTGCGCCTCTGCGTGAGACCCAGCGGCGCTCCAACCAGCCCTCGAGATCGCTCGCCAACCACCGCGATCTTTGCGTCTTTGCGTCTTCGCGCGAGATCCCCTGCTGTCATGCCTGACCCCGCCTCCACCTGCCTCACAGGGCCCTGGTCCCGCCGCCGCCTCCTAGAGGCCGCCGCCGGCGCCGCCGTGGCCGCCCTGCTCCCCGGCCGCGCGCTGGCCCTGGGCGACGCCACCCGCCTGGACATCGCCCAGCTCTCGCTGGCCTCCGGTACCCTGCTTCGCCCCCGTGCCTGGGAGCGGCTCTTGTACGAGGTGGCCCAGACCACCTCCGTGGAGACCCTCGCCCGCGCCCCGGCCTTGGCACCCGAGGACCCCGCCCTCTTCGACCACCCCCTGGCCGTGCTGGTGGGCGACGGCGCGCTGCCGGCGCTGTCCGACGAGGCCACCTCGCGCCTCGCCCGCTACCTCCAGTACGGCGGCTTCCTGTTCGTGGACGACGCCTCCGGCCTGGAGCACTCCGCCTTCGACGCCTCGGTCAGGGCCCTGTGCGCGCGCCTCTTCCCCACCCGCCCGCTGGCGCCCCTGCCGCGGGATCATAGCCTCTACAGGGCATTCTTCCTCATCCACCACCCCGTGGGCCGCCTGGCTCGCGCCGACTGGCTCGAGGGCGTCTCCGTGGGCGAGGTCACGCCCCTGGTCTACTGCCGCGACGATCTGTCCGGCGCGCTCGATCGGGGCGACGACGGCCGCGAGCGCTTTCCGGTCCAGCCCGGCGGCGAGACCCAGCGGCGCGAGGCCATCAAGCTCGGCATCAACCTGGTGCTGTACGCCCTGACTTCCAACTACAAGCACGACATCACCCACGTCCGGCAGTTGATGGAGGAGGGGCGGCTGTGAGCGCGTTGTTGGCCTGGCTGCTGGGCGTCTGGCCCCTCACCGGGGGGGAGCTGCTCCTGTCGGTGGGCGGCGCGGCGCTGGCGCTGCTGGTGGGCGCCGCCCTGGCCCTGCCCGCCCTGGCGTGGCTCTCGGCCGGCGGGGTCCGCCGCCGCGGCCTGCAGGCGCTCCTGCTGCTGCCCGCGGGCGTCGCCCTGGCCTGGGCCCTGGCCGGGCCGCGCTGGGTGCGGCGCGCGGGCTGGTGGGAGGAGGGGCGCTTCGTGGTGCTGGTGGACGACTCCGCCTCCATGGGCGTGCGCGAGGGCGACGCCGCCCGCTCCGCCGGGGTGGCCGCGGCCCTGGCCGCCATCGGGCACCCGGAGGCCGAGCGCTTCCACTTCGGCGGCGACCTGGCGACCGGCGATGCGCTGGGCTTCGACCAGCCCGAGACGGATCTGGGCCTGGCCCTGCGCGCCATCTCCGAGCGCTACGCGGGCGAGCGCCTGGCCGGTATCGCCGTGGTGAGCGACGGCCTGGACCGCGGCGCGCTGGGCGCGGCCTGGCGGGCGGGCGAGCCCCTCGACCCCCCCGATCTGCCCGGCCCCCTGAGCCTCTACGCCGTGGGGCGCCCCGGCGCCCTGACGGACCTCGCGGTGGCCTCCGTGTCCACCGGCGGGTTCGGCTTCCTGCGCACCCCCTTCGAGATCGGCGTCACCCTGGCGGGCGCCGGCTTCGCGGGGCGCCGGATCCCCGTCACCCTGAGCTGCGACGGGGCCCTCGTGGCTCGCCGCGAGATCGACCTGGACGACCAGGGCCACGCGGAGACCTCCTTCTCGGTCACCCCCACCTCCGTCGGGCGGCACGCCTACCGGGTCGAGGTGCCCCACCAGGTGGACGACGCGGTCCCGGGCAACGACGCCGCCGATGTGGTGATCCGCGTGGTGCGCGACCGCCTGCGGGTGCTGCAGGTCTGCGGCAGCCCCTCCATGGACGAGAAGTTCATGCGCCGCTTCCTCAAGCAGGACCCGGCGGTGGACCTGGTCAGCTTCTTCATCCTGCGCACCCACGAGGACATGGGCTCGGGCTACGGCGACGACGAGCTGGCCCTGATCCCCTTCCCCTACGACCGCCTCTTCGAGGAGGAGCTGGAGACCTTCGATCTCGCCATCTTCCAGAACTTCGACTACGCCCCCTACCTCGGCTGGCGGGGGGAGGGGCTGCTGGAGAACGTGGCCGACTGGGTGCGTGCGGGCGGCGCGCTCGTGATGGTGGGCGGCGACCGCAGCTTCGACCTGGGCGAGTACCACGGCACCGCCGTCGAGGAGGTCCTGCCCGTGCGCCTCGGCTTACCCCGGGAGCGGGCGGTGGACCTGGCCCCCTTCCAGCCCCGGCTCACCGCCGCCGGGCGCCTGCACCCGGTCACCGCCCTGGCCTCCGACCCCGCCGAGAGCCAGGCAGCCTGGGACGCGCTGGCGCCGCTGGACGGCCTCAACCGCACCCTGGGCGCGGCCCCGGGCGCCACCGTGCTGCTGGCCCACCCCGATCTCGAGGGCGACGACGGCGCGCCCCTGCCGGTGGTGGCGGTGCGCGCCGTGGGCAAGGGTCGCAGCCTGGCCTTCGCCGGCGACTCCTCCTGGCGCTGGGCCTTCGCCGAGGCCGGCAAGGGCGGCACCAACCTGGCGTATTTGCGCTTCTGGAAGCACGCCATGCGCTGGCTGGTGGGCGACCCGGAGGCCCAGCGGGTCACCGTGGCCACCGCGCGAGAGAACCACGGCCTGGGCGACGAGGTGCGCCTGGTGGTGCGGGTGCGCGATGCGGCCTTCGAGCCCGAGCCCGGGGTCAGGGTGCGCGGTCGGATCATCGCGCCCGATCTCGGGGCCGCCGCCGCCCTGTCCACCCCGGGCCTGGAGCCGGACGGGCGCTTCGAGCTGGTCAGCGACGAGCGCGGCGAGGCCACCCTGGCCCTGCCCGCCGTGGCCCCGGGCGCCTGGCGTGTGGAGGCCGAAGCCCTCGACGCCGCCGGCCGCGTCTTCTTCCAGGGCGGCACGGTCTACGCCGTCACCGAGCGGCAGCCCGAGCTGGAGTCCCCCGCGCCCGACCCCGCCTTCCTGCAGGCCCTGGCCGCGGCCACCGGCGGCACCTGCTTCCTGCCCGAGGCCTACGACGCCCCCGCCACGGACCCCGACGCCCGGCGCCGGGTCGAGCAGGTGGACGAGGTCCCGCTGGGGCCCGTGCCGCTGGTGGCGCTGATCGCGGGCCTCTTCGCCTCCTCGTCCTGGTGGGTCCGCCGGCGCGCCGGGGGGCGGTGACGGACTTCCGTCACCTGCGCCGGGTTGCCGCCGGCCTGCACGCGATCGTCACGATTCGGTCACGGGACAAGGCGGGGAATGGAGAATGAAACCTGGTGTTGCAAATGGCACGTTTCTTGCTACGCCTGCGCCGTCCCGTGCGTCGTCGGCCGGACGGCGCGCCATCCTTTCCCAAACCCCGAGGAACGACTGATGCGAGCACTGATCAACGGCGTGGGTCTCTTGGCCCTCTGCTCCTGCCTGACCGTCGCCTGCGAGGGCCCCCAGGGCCCGGCCGGCGCCGACGGCCTCCACGGCCTCGACGGCATCAACGGCGTCGATGGCGAGGACGGCGAGGACGGCGCCGACGGCGACGACGGCGACGATGGCCAGGACGGCGACGACGGCCAGGACGGCGACGACGGCCAGGACCTCACGGACATCCCGGCCGCCGTGGACATCACCATCACCGCCGTGGACATGGCCACCCCGGCCGTCATCCACTTCACCGTCATGGACGAGGACGGCGAGGCCTTCGACCGCTTCGATGAGGTCGGCTCCGTCCGCTGGGCCATCGCCGAGCTGATCCCCGGCGCCGACGGCGACGCCGACATGTGGCAGTCCTACCTCAACGACGAGGAGGACACCTCCGGCTCCACCGCCGGCCCCGACGGCACCCCCGTTCTGGCCAGCGCCGTGCAGGCCACCTACGAGCGCACCGGCGTCGTGGAGAACCTGGGCGGCGGCGACTACACCTACACCTTCGACGCCGACCTGCTCGCCGTGACCGATCCTGTCGAGGTCACCTACGACGAGAACAACCTGCACCGCGTGGCGGGCCAGATCACCTTCACGGGCGCCGAGGGCAGTGTCTACTACAACCCCGTGTTCGACTGGGTCCCCTCGGGTGCCACCGCCCCGGCCACCCGCGACATGGTGCTCACCACCTCCTGCAACGAGTGCCACGATCCCATCTCGGCCCACGGCGGCGGCCGCTTCGAGCACGACTACTGCGTGGTCTGCCACAACCCCGGCACCACGGATGCCAACAGCGGCAACTCGGTGGACATGGCCGAGATGACCCACAAGATCCACATGGCCGAGAGCCTCCCCAGCGGCGCGGTCTACACCATCTGGGGCCACAGCGACGCCGAGCACGCCTACGAGCACGTGACCTACCCGCAGGACATCACCAACTGCCGCAAGTGCCACAGCGCCGACGACACCGACACCCCTGACGGGGGCAACTGGAAGACCCGCCCCACCATGCAGGCCTGCGGCTCCTGCCACGACGACATCGACTGGGCCACGGGTACGGGTCACGGCGAGGCCGAGCTGCCCATGACCAACAACGCCACCTGCGCGGGTTGCCACACCGAGGACGACATCGAGCAGACCCACGTCACCGAGATGGCCACGCCGAACAACCCGGAGCTCCCGGATGGCGTCTACGACGTGCAGTACTCGCTCATCAGCGCCGCGGTGGACGCGGACAACCTGCTGACCACCGAGTTCATGATCACGCTGGATGGCGCGGCCATGGACTGCTCCACCATCGGCTCGGATCTGTCCAGCGGCCCGAGCTTCCTGGCGGCCTACGCCCTGGGCCAGGACCTCACCGACATGCCCGCGGACTGGAACAACCTCGGCCGCGAGGACGCCCAGCCCATGAGCATCTCCCTGTCCTCCCTGCGCTCCGCCTCCGCCGTCACCTACGACAGCGGCACCGGGGTCTGCACCATGACCTACCAGGACGCCTTCCCCGAGGGCGCCACCATGCGGACCGTGGCCCTGCAGGGCTACTTCTCGCAGACCATCGACACCACCAGCTACTCGCTGCACACCCCTTCGGTCTACGTCACCGTCACCGGGGATGACGCCCGCCGGGTCGTGGTGGAAGCCGACAAGTGCGCCAACTGCCACGAGTACTTCGAGGGCCACGGCGGCAACCGCGTGTACGAGACCATGGTCTGCGCCACCTGCCACGTCCCGAGCCTCTCCTCCTCCGGTCGCGAGAACGATCTCACCACGGAGGAAGCCAACAACGGCATGAAGGACATGATCCACGGCATCCACAGCGCCAGCATCCGCGAGGAGCCCTACACCTTCTGGCGCGGTGGCTCCCGGTTCGGCTTCTGGCAGTACATCACCGGCGAGCAGCTCGCGGAGTACCCGGACGGCACCGTGGTCGCCTACCCGGGCAACATCTCCAACTGCGAGACCTGCCACGTCAGCGGCGCCTACACCCTCGAAGCCATCCCCGAGGACGCCCTGGTCTCCACCTACGAGACCACGGACGGGGTGAACGCCAGCACGGATGATGTCCACACCGCCCGCGTCGCCATGCCCAACGACACCGACATCGTGGTCTCCCCGGCCGGCGCCGCCTGCAGCTCCTGCCATGACAGCCGCGCCGCCGAAGCCCACATGGAGCAGAACGGCGCCGCCATGTTCTGGACCCGCGGTGAGTACATCGACGAGGCCCCCTACGAGTCCTGCGTCATCTGCCACGGCGCGGGCCGTGACTCGGACGCCGCGGCTGTGCACGGGATGTAGTCGCACGTCCGCCCTGAAGTGAAGCCCCTGGGGTCCGCCCCGGGGGCTTCGTGCTTTCGGCGGCACCGGGCCGCAGGCGAGATGCAGAAGCCGCTTGCGAGCGGTCGAGCAGTGGCGATACTCTCGGTGCACCCGGAGGTCCTCCATGCCGTCCCAGACCCGCCAGCGCGTCCCCGCCTCCGGCCCCGCCGAGGGCACCACTCCCGTCGTCGCGCCGCCCGAGCCCGTCTCGGCGCTGGGCAACCAGGCCGTGGCCGCCGCCGCAGCCGAAGGCCAGGAGTCCTCCGATCCGGGCCGGCTCACCTGGGAGGCCGCCCTGGGCAGCACCGTGGGCGGCAAGCTGTACGACGCCCTGGCGGGCCAGCTCACCGAGGACAAGCTGGTGGGCTACGCCAACAAGGCGGTCGATGCCGCCATGGCCAAGGTCAAGGCCTACCTCCAGGGCGCCGCCGATCCTTCCGAGCAGGAGGCCGCCGCCCTCTTCTCCAAGGAGATCGACAACCTGCTGCGCGGCATGGCCCGCTCGGCCGTCGTGGACACCTCCGCCTCCGAGGAGCTGACCGCCCTGGTGGGCGGCCACCCCTACGAGGTCGCCCTGGCCGCCCTGGCCGGAGCCGCGGCCTACGTCCTCTCCAACCAGGACATCCCGCTGATCGAGCAGAAGCTCGGCCTCGGGCACGGCTTCGCCATCGTGGCCGGCATCGACGTGGGGCGCACCCTCGATCTGGCCGTCGAGCAGGTCCGCCTGGGCCTCAAGTACAGCGGCGGCGGGGCCGACGTCAGCCTGGTGGGCGACCGCTTCGAGGACGGCGGCTGGCAGGTCACGGGCAAGTACTCGCAGAAGCTCGGCGAGAACGAGCAGCTCTCCGTCTCCGGCACCGAGGTCCAGCGCCCCGGGCAGGAGCGCTCCCGGGTGGATCTGGGCTACAAGAACGAGAACCTCACCGCGGGCGCCTTCTGGCAGCGCACCCACAAGCAGGGCGGCACGCTCGACACCTACGGCGGCAACCTGGGCTACAAGCAGAACGACCTGAACGCCTATGTGCGTGGCCAGGTCTCCAGCGATGATTCCTGGGAGGTGGCCGGGGGCCTGAACAAGAAGTTCGGCGACCACGGCTCCCTCGGGGTCGAGGGCTTCGGCGGTCAGGACGCCATGGGGCAGCAGAACAACGGCGTGCGCGCCATGTTCAAGTGGAGCTTCTGAGGGGGCGCCGAGCGGCGTTCAGAAGCTGTACTTCACCTCGGTGAAGGCCCGGCGGCGATCCTTCATCCCGCCGAAGCGGGTGTCCGCGGGGCCGCCGAAGAGCAGCACGCCGCCGAGCACGGTCAGGCCGTCGGCCGCGCGCCAGCTGGCGTAGGCCAGCTCGAAGTGGTCTCCCTCGGGCAGGCCCTGCACGCCCACCACGCTGACGGACAGCTGGTCCTTCCAGGTCCAGGCGGCGCGCTCCACCAGGCCCCGGGCGTCCAGGGGATCCACCGTGGGGTCGGGGTCGCCCATGGCCCGCAGGGCCGCGATGTCGGCCTCGGGGTCGTAGCGCCACAGGTGGCTCCAGGTGCCCTGGACCGTGAGGTTGAAGTTCGGGTGCGGCACCCAGGTCAGGCCCGCCACGCCGTACAGCTCCGGGTTGCGCACCGTGGGGTCGTCACCGTCGCGGTCCTCGGTCCAGTAGTTGGCGGCCTCGACCTTCAGCAGCAGCTGCGCGCCGAGGGCGTGGCTCAGGTCGCCGCCCACGGCGTCCATCATCCCGTAGTGGGGCTCGAGGAACAGGAAGGGCTCCCGCTCGAGATCCAGCACCATCTGCATGCCCGGCCGCTTGTCCATGCCGCGAAAGCCCATCACCGAGGCGTCGAAGCCCCAGCGGAGCGCCGAGAGCCGGGCGCCCAGGTCGCCGTGGGCCAGGTCGCGGGGTGGCAGCACGGGCTCGCCGACGCCGATGACGTCGGTGGCCATGCTCTCCAGCCCCATGGCGTGGGGCAGGGGCCACGGCACCCAGACCAGATCCAGGCTGGCGTCCCCCAACCAGCCGGTGGCCCGCACGGCCCAGGGTGCGATGCGGTAGTCCTCGAGCTCGTTCGAGATGTTCACGTAGTCCCACGGCGTGAACAGGTCGGTGGGGTTGGCCCAGTCGGTCTGGCCCCAGAAGACGTACTGCTTGCCCACCACCAGGTCGAGGTGCTCGGGGTGCAGGCCGACCTTCAGCTCCACGGGCAGGATGGACAGCTCGGCGGCGCGCGCGCTGGGATCGCCGGGGTCCGCCGCGCTGGCCTCCAGGTCCAGGTCGAAGGTGGCGCGGAAGTCGGCGGGCCCCTGTGCGCCCGAGGCGTCCAGCTGCAGCCGGGAGAGGGCCTCCACCACCAAGGGGTCGGTGAGGCCCACCGCGCCGGTCGCCTTGGCGTAGCCGTGCAGCGCCACCGCGTCCGATGCGGCGGCCGGGGCGACGCACGACCACCACGCCGCGGCGGCCAGGAGCCGACGGCCCACGGGCGGCGGGAGGCTAGAAGCCATTCTGCAGCGCCCGCTTGGTGAACCAGTCATCCTGCACTCCCGCGTCCACGTGCAGGTCGCTCATGGTCATGCGGCTCGAGTGGCCCGAGCCCAGATCGGTCATGAGCATCCCGGTGGCGAAGGGGACCTCGCCGAACATCGTGATGGCCAGCACCTCCATGCGGCGGCTCAGGGCCCCCTGGCGGTCGTAGAACTCGGCCTTGCGGGTGGTCTCGAGGGCGGTGTCCATGAACCAGTGGACCTTGGACAGGCCCGTGTCCTTCTCGACGGTGGGGTTGGCGGGGGTGGCGATGACCTCCTGGCAGGGGTGGCCGTCCACCGCGACCCGCGCGCCCAGGGTCCAGATCCACTCGTCCAGGTCGGGGCTGCCGATGTCGTCGTAGGTGAAGTCGGAGGACATGAAGTTCCCCTTGCGACCCGAGCCCACGATCCTGTTGGCCCGGTGCAGGGCCGGGATGTAGACCCAGCGCTCGTCCTCGGCGGCGGCGTGGCCGAGCACCAGGAAGGCGTTGCCCCGCATGTCTGCCGGCTCCTGCATGTAGAGGATCATGTCGTTCTCGCCCTCGGCGTTCTCGCGGGAGGCCATGCGGAAGCGCCGCACCTTGCTGCTGCCGTTGGCGCCGATGAGCTCGAGGCTGGCCTGGCCCTGCATGTCGTGGAAGGCGCTGCGGTCGAGCACCCGCTCCATGAAGGCCCGCCCGTCGCCCTCGGCGGCCAGCGCGGGGCGCACCAGCGCGGGCAGCAGCGCCAGGGCCAGCAGGGTGACGAGGGTGCCCTTGCCGAGCCGCTCCGCCGCCCGCGGGCGCAGGCCGGTGAAGATCAAGGGGAGGATGGTCAGGGCGCCCAGCGCCGAGAAGGCCATGATCAGGCTGATGAGCAGGCCCATGGTCTGCACTCCGTGGAAGGAGGCCAGCAGCAGGACCAGGAACCCCCCGGCCACCGCCAGCGCGTTCATGAAGATCGCCACCCCCGCTGCGGACATGGTGTGGCGCAGCGCGGCCACCGGCTCGCCCAGCGCCCCGAAGTCCTCGCGGTAGCGGTGCACGAAGTGGATGCCGTAGTCCACGCCCACGCCGATGGCCATGGAGGCCACCCCCATGGTCATGAGGTTGATGTCCAGGCCCAGCAGGCCCATCAGCCCGAAGTTGAAGAACAGGGCCACGAACAGGGGCAGGGCGTTGCACAGGCCCAGCAGGCCGGAGCGGAACTGCGCGGCCGTGAGCAGGAAGACCAGCAGCAGCGAGACCCCGATGGAGAAGGTCTGGCCGCGGGTGATGAGGTCGTTGACCGCCAGCATCAGCACGGCCATCCCGGTCATCTCGACCTCGGCGTGGGCCTTGTGCTCGTCCAGCCAGCCGCGCACGGCGCCGACCACCCGGTCCAGGTCCTTCTTGCGGTCGGACTTCAGGAACACCGTGACCTTGGCCGAGCCGTAGTCGTCGGTGACGAAGTTGGCGAGGTCGCCCGGCCTGCCGCTCATCTCGAGCAGCGCCAGGTAGCCGTTGATGACCTCGGCGCCCTGCACCTCGCGGGTGACGGGCACCTCGATCTCGTGGCCCTCTTCATCGAGCTGGTAGTCGACGCCCTGCTCGATCTCGGTGGCGGCGGGCAGCCGCGCCCAGGCCGGGTCGCCGCCGTGCATCACGCGGTTCATGCTGGTGAGCATGGGCACGATGCTGGACGAGCCGCCCACCTGATCCTGGCGCTCGACCCAGGCCTGGAACTCCTGGACCAGGGCCAGGAACTCCGGGGTCTTGGCCGTGCCCGCGGGCCCCTCGAAGACCACCTGCAGGTTCGTGACCCCCGCGAAGTGCTCGTCGAAGAACGCGCCCGATTCCCGGATGGGGTGGTCCGCCGGGAAGTTCTCGGTGACCGAGGTCTCGACCTCGACCCTGGTGGCGCCCCAGATCGACAGGGCCACCAGCAGCAGGATGCCCATGGACGCCGCGAGCTTGTTGCGCACCAGCCAGTCGCCCCAGGCCATCAGGGCCCGCTGCAGCAGCGAGGGGGCCGGCTCGGCCTGCTTCTCGCGGTGACGCCTCGGCGTGGGCAGCAGCACCAGCAGGGCCGGGATGAAGGAGAGGGAGAAGAGCAGGGCCACGGCGATGCCGAAGGCGGTGAGCCCGCCCAGGACCATGATGCTCCGGACCCCCGAGGTGTTCAGGGCCAGGAAGCCCACCGCCGAGGTCACCGAGGTCATGATCACCGGCCAGCGCAGGTCGTCCATGGTGGCGATCACCGCGGCCCGCCGCTCCTGGCTGCGCACCCGCACCATGTAGGCCTGCACGATGTGCACGCCGTCGGCCACCCCGATGGCGATGAGCATGATGGGCAGCGCCTCGGTGCTGTGGGTCATGGCGATGCCCGCCCAGCCCATGGCCCCCATGGTCCACAGGGTGGCGCCCACCACCACGCCCACCGGCAGCAGGACGCCCCGGATGTTGGCGAACAGGGCGCCCAGCAGCACGATCATCAGCAGCAGGGCCGTGGACGTGAGCATCCCGGTCTCCTTGCCGATGGTTTTCGAGCTCAGCCAGGTGGTCACCGGCCGGCCCGCCGGGAAGATGCGCACCGCCTCGCCCTCATCCTCGGCGACCGCCGCCAGGGTGCCCTCGAGGGCCTCGATCACCTGCCCGGCCGCCTGGGACTCGGTGACCTGCAGGTTGGCCTGCAGGAAGATCATCATGGCGGCGACCGCGCCGTCCTCGCTGACCACCAGGCCGCTGAGGGACGCCTGCTCGCGGAGGAAGTCGCGGAAGGCCTGGGCCTCCTGCTCGCTCGCCGGGAAGGGTTCGGCCGCGGCGCGGATCTCCATGCCCTCGGCGGTGCCCACCACCACCGTGGCGTTGGTGGGGGGAGACCACCTGCTGCACCACGGGCAGGGCCTCGACCGCCGCCGTGAGGCGCTCGACCTGCCGCAGGGCCTCGGGGCTCCACAGCCGCGGATGCTCGAGCCCGACGAAGATCATCTCCTTCGAGGGGAACATCTCGCCGATCCGGTCATACAGCTGCTTCTCGGGCAGCTCGTCGGGCAGGTCCCGCAGCACGTCCGGATCCACCTCGAGGTTCTTCAGCCCGGTGGACATGGCCACGGTCAGCACGAGCATCACCAGCAGGGCGAGCCAGGGGTGGCGGATGGAGAGGTCGCTGATCCACTTCATGGGGTGGGCTCACGGGGGAAGGGGGGATGGCGGACCACCGCCAGGTAGAAGCACAGGGCCGCCTCGAGCTCGCGCTGACCCGCGAGGAAGCGCTGGGAGAGGGCGATGAGCACGTCGGCCAGGAAGGCGTGCAGGGCCGCTGGATCGCGCCGCCACGGGCTGTCCTGCAGCAGGCCGGCCAGGCGCCGCACGAAGGCCAGGTGGGCGGGCGGCTCCAGGGAACTGCGGGCGCTGGTGAGGGCGGGGGGCGCCCAGGCCGCGCCCATGGCGTGCACCAGGCGGCTGGCGAGCACCCCGTGAAGGTCGGGTTGCTGCGCGAAGAAGGCCAGGTAGCCGCGCAGCAGGCTCTCGACGGCGTCGGCCAGCTCCTCCCCCGCCGGCGGTGGGGCGGGCAGGCTGGCGAAGAAGGCTTCGGTGCCCTCGTCCAAGACCGCGTCGTACAGGGCTTCCTTGGTGGGGAAGTAGTAGTAGAGCGTGGCCTTGCCCAGCTCGGCCTCGCGGGCCACGGTGCCCATGCTGGCCCCGTCGATGCCAGCCCGGGCGAACACCCGGGCCGCGGCGGCCAGGATGGCGCTGCGGCGCTGCTCCCGTTCGCGTTGGCGGCGTTCGTCGATGCTCATGCCACTCTCGACCGTACGGTTTGTCTTCGACCGATCGGTCGAGAGGCTATCCCCGCGCCCTGGCGACGTCAACCTCCCCGCATCGTCGGATGGTTCGAGGGCTACGGCCCGGTCCCGAGGCGCGCCGGAGCCGCGACCTCCTCCGCGGGGATCCTCCAGGCCAGGTCGTCCCCCACCATCACCGCCGGCTCCCCGAGCCAGGCTCGCAGGCGGCGCTCCACCGGGTCAGCCTCGCCCGCCGGCAGGCTGGCTTCGTGCAGCACCAGCCAGCCGAAGCCCATCCGGCCCAGCGCGGAGGGCTGGCCGGGGACGGGGCGCTCGAGGCGGGTGGCGCCGGGCGGTGCGCGGGAGCCGGTGGGGGTGGGGGGCCTGCCCTGGGCGAAGAGCAGGTCGCGCACGAGGTTGTCGCGCTGAACAGGGGGCGTGAGGGAGACGTTGACGCCCTGCGCCATGGGGCGGCCGTGCTCCACCTGCCACGCCCGGTAGGCGTGGTTCCAGGTGCCCTTGTCGGCTGGCCAGGAGAGCACCGCCCCCGGCCCCGAGAGCTGGGCGTAGATGGGCGGTGCCCTCACGTCCGTGCGCGGCAGCGGCCAGATCGCGGGGGAGAGCAGGGCGGTCTCCGCGAGCATGGCGGCGGCCAGGACGGGCAGGAGCCAGCGCGGCCAGCGGGCGACCGCGGCCGCGGCGCCCAGGGCCAGGAGGGGGACGAGGAAGGCCACGGCCCGGTAGGGGTGGTGGATGTGGGCCACCGGGCTGTAGGGGATGGCGTACAGCAGCGCCAGCGGGAGCGGGATCGCGTGCTGCCCGAGGTGGACCTGCGCGCCGCCCCAGACCAGGACCGGGCCCAGGCAGACCACGCCCCAGAGCAGCAGCGGCGCTCGCAACGCCCGCAGCCGGGTGTGCCGCCAGAGGCCCCAGACGCCCAGCAGGGTCAGGGGCCAGCCGAGGTAGTGGACGTAGCGCGTGGCAGGGTTGCCCGCGGCCGCCAGGTCCGGGAAGCAGCGCGCGCCGGGGCGCAGGAACAGCGTGAGGTCCACGCCCGGCAGGGACAGGCCCGAGCGCATCCCCTCGGGCAGGACGCGGACCGGACCGTGCCCGGACCAGAGGGTCCAGGCGACCATGGCCACCACGGGCGCGGAGGCCAGCGCGCCGTACCCCAGGACGCGGCCCACCACCCCCGCGCGCTGGCGGAGGCCCCCACCCGCCAGGCAACAGCAGGCCCACAGGCCGGCAAACACCCCGTAGTACAGGCACTGGAGCGTGCAGCCGGCCAGCAGCAGGCCCGCCGTGAGCGGTCGGCCGCGTCCCTCCAGGGCGCGCTGCAGCGACCAGATGAACAGCAGCGGCAAGAACAGGCCCAGGTACTCGGTCGTGCCGTTGTGCAGCACCCCGAGCGCGTAGGGGCAGGTCTGGACCGCGAGCCCGGCCAGCAGCGCCGCGGCGCGCCGCGCTGCGAGGTCCAGCGCCAGCGCGTAGGCCACCACCCCGTTGAGCACCAGGACCAGCAGGGCGGACAGGCCGAAGGCCGCGGGTTGGCCGAGCGGCCGGAAGAGGAGCGCGAGGAAGGCGCCCAGCGGATCGGGGTACCAGTGGGGGACGGCGAGGGGCAGGTGGGAGATGGCCGAGCGCAGGGGCAACCGCCCGGCCAGCAGCTCGCCGCCCCACCACCAGTGGCCCCAGTAGTGATCCGCCACGTCCGAGAGGGGATGCCCCGGGATGGCATGGAACGGCGTCAGCGGCCAGAGCGTGGCCAGCGCCGCCGCGACCAGCAGCAGGACAGGCGTCACGTGACGGTTCAGGGTCAAGGCCAAGGCCCCACCCACGTCGGCCGGCACCCACCGGGGTACTCGGTCCGAAGGTTGCTCGTTCCCGTCGCCAACGCTTCCCTGTCCCCGCCCGACGGATCGGTCCCCCCCGCCTCTGGCCGTCGCCCTCCGCGATCGTGCGCAAGTGGCCCGGGATGGCGCATCCCCCCCAGGTTGCGCACGCCTCGGTGCCCGCGATCGTGCGCAGGTGGCCCGGGATGGCGCATCCCCCCCAGGTTGCGCACGCTTCGGCGCTCGCGATCGTGCGCAAGTGGCCCGGGATGGCGCGTCCCCCCCAGGTTGCGCACGCTTCGGCGCCCGCGATCGTGCGTACCTGCCCTGGCAGGAACCCGAGTCATCGGCGGGATCGCCTCGGACGTCTCGACCGGGGCGGGCTCAGAACAACCTCCCCTGCCGCTCCACCCTGGGATTCCAGCAGGCGGGGCCCTCCGTGCGCGCATCGGAGACCGTCCCGTCCAGGGGAAGGGCCGTGAGCGCACCGTCGGGCGCCGGACCCAGCAGCGGCGCGATGTCGGCCTCCGGGTCCAGCCAGGCCTCGAACCCCGAGGGCGGGACCAGCACGGGCATGCGCTCGTGCAGGGGCGCCACGGTGGCGTTGGCGCGGGTGGTCACCAGGGTCAGGGCGGTGGGCGCACCGCCGGGAGCCTCGGGCTGCCACAGGGCCGCGATGGCCATGATCCCACCCTCGGCCGGCCGGAACAGCCAGGGCCGCTTCGCGCCGCCGCGCTCCCACTCGTAGAAGCCGCTGGCTGGAACGAGGCAGCGCCGGGAGCGGACGGCCTCGCGGAAGGCGGGCTTGTCGAAGAGGGTCTCGGACCGGGCGTTGATGAGCGGGGCCCGCACCCCGGGCACCGCGAACCCCCAGCGCAGCTCCCGGCCCACGCGCCGGCCGGCCTCCTCGAAGACCGCCAGCACGGGCTGGGTGGGGGCGATGTTGAAGCGCGGTGGCACGGAGAGCAGCTGCGTGAGCCCGATGAAGCGCAGCAGGGCCTCGGGCTCCACGGCCAGGGCGAAGCGTCCGCACATCAGCGGCGCCCCGCGAGGCGGCGGAGCAGCCCGTGGAGGCGAGAGAGCAGGCGCCAGGTCGGGGTGTCGTAGACCGCGGCCAGCTCGGCCTCCAGGGCGGCGATGCGCGCGGAGAGCACCTCGACGTGGCCGTCACCGGTCGGGGCGCGCCGCGGCGCGGCGGCCCAGCGGGCGAGGGGGGCGCCGAGGATGGCTGGATCGTGCCGTGCCCGCAGCACCCGCTGGGCTTCGGCCGTAGACGCGCCATCCGAGCCGGCGGCCACCCGCGCGGCCAGGGCTTCGGCCAGGACCTCGGGCCCGGGGGCGAGGGGGTGGAGGAAGCCCTCGGCGGCCAGGCCGGCGGCCAGCTCGGGCCCGGTGGAGGCCAGCAGCTCGAGCCCCTGGTGCAGGCCGAACAGCAGCCGGGTGCGGGAGCCCAGGGTGGGCTCGGCGCCGGGCAGATCCGCGCTCAGCAGCAGGTGGGCGGGGGCCAGGGCCGTGGGCAGCTCGGCCTGGGGCAGCCAACCATGCAGCGCGAAGCGGCCGGCGTGGGGGCTGGCGCCCACGCGCGCGCAGAAGCTCGCCCAGCCGGCGGTGAAGTGCCCCTCGATGGCGCCCCCGACCGCCATGACCTGCAGGGGCAGGCCGCGGTCCAGGGCCAGCAGCAGCCCCTCGGCGACGGTGGCCTCGTCGAACCAGGTGTTGAACCCGCCCACCAGGGCCACGGTGAGCGGGCTGTCTGGCGCGCGGCAGCGGGGTGCGCCCTCGGGCAGGCCGAAGTCCCAGGCCGGAGGGATCGCCTCTACCCAGCGGCGCTCGGGCCGGGCGCGCGCCAGGCGGCCCGCGAGGCCCAGCTGCCCCAGCAGGGCGTGGGCCTGGGGCCCCGAGCAGGCGGAGAAGGCGTCGGCCCGCGCCAGGGCGGCGGAGAAGGCCTGGGCGTGGGCGGCGCCCGGTGCGGCCGGG
>JBDRKM010000115.1:0-2303 GCA_043814015.1 Pseudomonadota bacterium | reverse complement strand
ATGGCGGGCGTGGGGGCACTGGCCGCCTGCGGGCGACGTACGCCCGACTTGGTGGAGAACGAGCTGAAAAATGCCACCAGGACGGCCTCGGTCATCGTTTCGGCCATTCGGCCTCACGACAACCGCTGCCTCCCTTTTTGTTGGGGGGAGGATGCCTCCCCCCAGACCGCTAGCGCGCCCCCCTCCCCGCGCCTTATGGGCGCGCCGAGGCGCTTGGTCGCGCCCCGGAAAATCAGCGTAGGTTCAAGGCCGAATTCTCGCCGATTGGCCGAATCCTGGGTCATGGCCCTGGGAGGTATCCCCGCTTCCGTGCAACACCTCCCCGGGGTATCCCCCGGTACGTGCAACGAATCCGGCGTCTCGGGGACAGCGCCAACGGGACAACGCCTGTTTTCGAGGCCCCCGTCCCCGGCGACACGTGGATTTGTTGCACATCGCGGCACATACCTCCCCTGCTTGTTGCAGAATGTGACCCATACCTCCTTCGCCGCGAGCCAAGCGCTCCCGCAAGCGCATTCTTCGCGAGTCACCCCGCTCGGTCCCGTTCACCCCGAGGGTGAAGTGCGCCAGCGCCGGCTGCTACCCGAAAGAGCTGATTGCTGAAGGCTGATACCTGACGGCTTCGTCGGCGGAGCCGACGATTCGGGTGCTGCTCGCCCTGTGGCGAGTGGGGTGCGCACCACCGCAGCCGGCCGCCATCCCGACGAGCACCCCACCCGAAGCGCCCGCTCCGGGATAGTTCCCTCTCTCCCGCCCTCCCCCGGAGCCGCCGTGTCCAACCCCGGTCTGCCCGCCCTGCGTCGCCGCGGGCCTCTCGGCCGCCTGGTCGCGCTGATCCACGAGCCCCCTCCCCCACCGCCCCTGGCGCTCGGCTTCGAGGCCAGCGCCACCCGCCTGGTCCAGTGGCTCGACCTCCTCACCCGGGTCTCAGGCGTCGGCGTCACCCCCATGCACGCCGTGGCCCGGGCCCTGGCCCTGGGGCTCGCGCGCACTCCCGGCGCCAATTGCGTCGTCCAGCGCGGGCGCCTGCGGCACCTGCCCGGCGTGGACCTCTGCCTCGAGGTGCCCGGCTCCGACCCCGACGACCCCGACGCAAGGGTCACGTGGCGCTGGCTGCGGCCCCGCGCCGACACCGCCAGCGTCCCGGCCCTGTGCACCGAGATGCAGCACGGCATGGCCCCGGTGGCGGCGGGCGATCCCCTCCCCCCCTGCTCGGCCCTGCTCACCACCCTCGATGTCGCCGGCCTGACCGTGCACCACCTGCCCCTGCCCGCTGGCGCGGTCTGCTCGCTCACGGCCGTGTTGCACCCCGTGGAGCAGGCCCCCCTGGCGATCCACGGCGCGGTCGTCACCCGTATGATGCTGCGCATGGGTGTGGCCTTCGATCCGCGCGTGTTCGACCTGCACAGCGCCACCGCCCTGCTCCGGGAGGTGCGCCAGATCCTGGAGGAGCCGCGCCGGCTCGACACCGTGGATCAATTCACCGGAAACCTCACCCGCGCCGACACCTCCACCGAGCTGGAGCTGCCGGATCCGGGGCAGGGAGATGGCGAGGACGAGTAGACATGGCACCGACCAAATCAGCCGATAGTTCAGGGCTGCCGGAGAGCTGTCAGCTATCAGCATTCAGCCGTCAGCAAGATGGTTTTCGCTGGCACTCCGAAAGCAGCCGGCACCCAGACTGTGTTTCGGCAGCTTCGGCCGTAGCCTTCTCGGTATCGAACTTTGTACCTCGTTCGTAGCTGATTGCTGACCGCTGACCGCTGACCGCTCCCGTAGACATCCTTCGCCGCCTGCGCCCAGCCCCCCCTTCAGGTTGCCACTTCGCGCCCAGCCCCCCGCAAAAGTTGCCGCCACTGCCACACCACGCCGGGCGCGCTACCGGCCTACGCCGATTTTCGGACGTCGGCCCCCAGGAGGCCCGCCCCAGCGGCAACTTCCAGGGCACCCTGGGCGCATCCTGGAAACCTGGAGGGCACCCTGGGCGGCCCGTCTCGCAGCCGGGGCGGCTACCGCTCGAGGATGTCGTCCACCGCCAGCGGCACCCACCAGGCCCCGCCCGGCACGAACACCGGGGCCTGGCCCAGCCGCACCCGCCAGCCATCGCCCAGCGAGCAGACCAGCTGGGTGCGGGAGTTCCAGCCGTTCTCTCGCGACGGCAGGAACGCCCGCACGTTGACCCCACCCGAGATGGTGACGATCTCGCCCCGCTTTCCGGGGGACTCGGCGCCGGCGTACCAGTAGCCGATCACCTCGCCCGCCTCGCCGCGGCAGCCGGCGGCCGAGGCCGCGGCGGGCGCGGG
>JBDRKM010000114.1:0-33278 GCA_043814015.1 Pseudomonadota bacterium | reverse complement strand
CCCGCACGCCCGCCAGGCCCACGGCCGCGTCGCGATCGGCCGGCCGCAGGCCCAGGGCCTCCCGGAAGGCCGCCTCGGCCTCCTCCAGGCGCCCGACGCGGGCGATGGTGTGGCCGAGCTTGACCCGCGGCGCCGGATCGCCTGGCGCGAGCGCGGCGGCTTCGCGGTAGCAGCGCTCGGGCTCGTCGCGCACTCCGGCCCGGGCCAGGGCCATGCCCAGCTCGAGCTGGGCGCGGGCAGAGCGCGCCAGCAGCGCCGCCGCCCGCCGCAGCACCGGGATGGCGGTGTCGTGCGCGCCGAGCCCCGAGAGCAGCACACCGGCCTCCAGCCAGGTGGCGCCGTCGTCCTTGGCGCCCGCCAGGGCGCGCTCCAGCGCGCGGAGGGCCGCGGGGCGGTCGCCGCGGGCCAGGGCTGTCTTGGCTCTCTGGATGGCCTTGCTCCGCACGGTGCACTCCTGGCAGCTCCTGTAGCATGCGGCGCACAGCGGCGGGATCAGGGAACGGGGAACGGGGAACGGGTGTCAGACACCTACATATAAGCTTTTCCACCCGACGCTCCCACCCACCGCGGAGCCGAGGGGCACCCATGCCCCCCGATCCTGACGCCTCCGCGAGGCTATCCCCCCCAAAGTCGACGCTCGTGGGCATGTATGCCCTCCGATCTGGACGTCAGGGGCGGGTATGCCCCCCAACCCTGACGCTTCACGTCGATCCTGGGGGGCATGGGTCGCGGCAGGCGACAGGATCCGGGGGCATACCTTCCCTTCGCCAGCGCCCCCACAGCGTCGGGCGATCACCTTGGGTCAGCATCAAAGCCCGGCCCCAGCCGCCAGCCTCTACGGCACGAACCTGTACCCCACCCCCCACACCGTGGTGAGGTGCCGCCGGGTGACCTCCTCGCCCAGCTTCTGGCGCAGGGCGGAGATCACGTTGTCCACGGTGCGCTCGGTGCCGGCGTACTCACGGCCCCACACACCGGCCAGGATCTGCTCGCGGGACACGACCCGCTCGGGCCGCAGCAGGAAGAAGTGCAGGACGTCGAACTCCTTGGCCTTGAGCGCCACCGGGCGGCCTTCGACCCGCGCCAGGCGCGTGGCGGGCTCCAGCTCGATCACGCCGGCGCGCAGGACCTCCACCACCTCGGGCTGCAGGGCCGTGACGGCGCGCAGGGCGGCCCGCACCCGGGCCTGCAGCTCGGCGATGCTGAAGGGCTTGGTGACGTAGTCGTTGGCGCCGAGATCGAGGCCGCGGATCTTGTCCCGCTCGCTGCCCAGGGCCGTGAGCACCACCACCGGCAGGACGGGATCGTCCGCGCGCAGGCGGCGCAGCACCTCGAGGCCGTCCACGCCGGGCAGCATGAGGTCGAGGACGACGAGGTCGGGTCGCTCCCGCGCCAGCTCCTCCAGGCCGCGCTCGCCGTCGGTGGCGGTGCGCACGCGGTAGCCCTCGCGCCTGAGGTTCATGGTCAGGCCGAGCAGCAGGCTCGGGTCGTCCTCGACGATGAGGATGGATTCGCTCATCCGGCGGGGACCTCCAGGGCGGCGGAGGCCGGCAGCGCCGGCAGCTCCAGGGTGAAGCAGGCGCCCTCGCCCTCCTTGCTCTCCAGGCGGATGCGGCCATGGTGGGCGTGGGCCACGTGCCGGGCCATGGCCAGGCCGAGGCCGTGGCCGGCGAGGGTCCGCGCGTCGCGGGTGGCGGCGCCACGGTAGAACTTGTCGAACACGCGGTGGCGCTCGGCGCGGGGGATGCCCGGGCCGCGGTCCGCCACGTCCACGCAGGCCCGCTTCCCCTCGGCCCGCACCCGCACGATCAGCACGCCGCCCGAGCCGCCGTACTTCACGGCGTTGCGCATCAGGTTCAGCAGGGTCTCCACCACGGCGGGGCGGTCGGCCAGGACGGCCAGGGGCGCCGGCGGTAGCGCCAGGGTGACCTCCACCCCGCTCTCGCGGAGCTGGGCCTCCATCTGCGCCAGGGCCTCGGCCACCAGGGTGTCCACGCGCTCGGGGCGCAGGTCGTACACCCGACGGCCCGCCTCCATGCGCCCCCAGGACAGCAGGCGCTCGATGAGGCGCGTGAGGCGGGAGGTCTCGGAGGAGAGCGCGGCCAGGCAGGCGTCGCGCTCCGCGTCGCTCACCTCGCCCTGGGCCAGGGTGTCCACGAACAGGCGGATGCTGGCCAGGGGGGTGCGCAGCTCGTGGGAGACCTTGGAGACGAAGTCGGTCTGCAGGCGCTGCTCGCGCCGCGAGCGGCGCAGCGCCACCGCCCCCATGATCATGCCCGTGAGCATGAGCACGGTGAAGATGAGGATCAGCACGCCCGAGGCGATGTCGAAGCCCGAGCGCGAGAACACCAGGATCAGGATGCCCACCGCCGACAGGACCACCGTGCCGATCACGGCCACGGTGATCATGGCGGGGGTGACGTTCAACCTCTCAGTCCTCTTCTTCTTCCTCGCCGGGCACCAGCAGCCTCAGGCCCACCTCCACCTCCAGCTCGTTGCCGAAGGGATCGTAGACCTCGACCTCCGCCAGGGGGCTTGTGGCCAGGTGATCCTCCAGCAGCTCCCGCAGGCGCTCCAGCACATCGTCGCGCGTCTCGAAGGTCTCGCGCTCGCCATCGATCAGCAGGCTCCACTCCATGTCGGCTCCTCGCAGCCCGGGATCGGGCCGCCTCAACGTAACGGGCCCCCGCCGACCCTGATAGACTGCATCCACCCCCAGGCGGTACCGCACCCCGCGGGCGGCCTGGGTCCCTCTGGATGAGCTGGGAGTGACGATGCGGAGTCCCCCTGTCGTGGCGCGCCTCCTCGGCGCTTGCACCCTGGCCCTCGGCCTGCTGTCCACCCCTGCGGCGCTCGCCCAGGAGGTCCTGGACGACGGCCTCGACGCCCATGGCTTCCACCTGGCGGCCTTCGACGGCGACCCCCGCGACCTGCTCGAGGTCTACCGCCCTGGCCGACAGCACGCCTGGGAGTTCTACGCCTCGGGCCTGTTCGAGTACGCCAAGGCGCCCCTCTCCTTCGAGTCGGGCCCCATCGGCCAGGCCACCACCAGCTCCGCCCTGGACAACCTGCTGGCCGCCAACCTGGCCGCCGGGGTCACGCCGCACGAGCGGGTGCGGGTCGATCTGTCCTGGCCGCTGTACATCCTCTCCACGAGCTCCGACGGCGGCGTGGAGGGCACAGCCCCCGGAGATCTGCGCGCGAGCGCGATGATCGGCCTGCTGCTGCCCGAGGACGTGGAGGCCGGCGGCGTGGGCATCGGCGTGGTGCCCTGGATCGACCTGCCCACCGGCGCGGACCAGCGCTGGCTGGGGCAGCGCAGCGTGGCCGGCGGGCTGGCCGCCGCCGCCACCCTCGAGCTCGACCAGCTCACCCTCAGCGGGCACGTCGGCATGCAGTGGAACCCGGAGGTGCAGGCCTACAACCTGACCGGGACCGACAGCCTGGTGGCCGGCTTCGGGGCCGGCTGGCTGTTCAACCGCGCCACGGGCATGAACCTCGAGGCCGTGCTCGCCCCGCCGCTCACCCCCAACGCCCGCTCCGGCACCGCCTTCCCGGCCGAGGCGCTGCTCTCCTTCCGCAAGCGCTGGGCCTCCGGCCCCCACCTCACCGTGGGCCTGGGCGCGGCCCTCTCCCATGGCGTGGGGGCCGCACCCTTCCGGGCCTTCATCGGCGGCGGCTTCGGCCGCATCGAGGTGCCCGTCCCGCCCGATCTGGACGGGGACGGCATCCCCAACCGCGACGACAGCTGCCCCGAGAAGCCTGAGACCCAGAACGGCTGGCGCGACGAGGACGGCTGCCCCGACGAGCTCGGGACAATCTCGGTCTGGGGCGAGTACGAGGAGGAACCCAAGGTCCTCTCCGCCGCCACCCTGACCCTGCCCGAGGGCCCCAAGGTGCTCGACCCGGCCGACCCCAAGCTGAGCGGGGTCCAGCCGGGCACCCAGGTGCAGGTCCAGATCCAGGCCGGCACCTGCCTGGGCGGCAGCGCGGTGACCGAGGCCTACGAGGGCAACCGCGACGTGGTGGTGGTGTTGTCCCGCGCCCTGGAGGGCGCGCTGCACTTCAAGGTCACCACGCTCGACGACGAGCAGCCCATCCCGGGCGCCACGGTCAAGGTCCAGTCGGCCCTGCCCGAGTGCGCGCCGAAGCAGGGCACCCTGCAGCTCGGGGATGAGGGCACGGGCAGCATGGGGGTGGGCGCCGGCGAGCACCTCGTGGTCGTCGATGTCCCGCAGTACGCGCTGTACCGCAACAAGGTCTTCGTGAAGGCCGGCACCACCGAGGAGGTGACCGTCTCCCTCAAGAAGACCCGCACCCGCGTCACGGCGCAGCGCATCGAGATCTTCGAGAAGGTGCACTTCGAGGTGGACAAAGCCGTGATCCTGCCCGAGTCCTTCTCCCTGCTGGACGAGGTGGCGGAGGCCGTCACCACCCACAAGCAGATCAAGCTGGTGGAGGTGGCCGGTCACACCGACGATCAGGGCTCGGCCAGCTACAACCTGGAGCTGTCCCAGGCCCGGGCCGAGGCGGTGGCCGCCTACCTCACGGGCAAGGGGGTGTCGTCCGAGCGCCTGAAGGCCAAGGGCTACGGCGAGACGCGCACCATCGACACCAACGAGACCGAGGAGGGCCGCGCCCACAACCGGCGCGTCGAGTTCAACATCCTCGAACAAGACACCGTGTTCCTGGAGGAGTAGGCCATGCGCACGCTCACCTGCATCGCCCCCATGTGCGCCCTGCTCGCCGCCGGCCTGCCCGCCGCCGCCCGCGCCGAGGGCTCGCTGGAGCTGGGCAACCAGCCCGTCGCCGCCGACACCGTCCTGTACGTGGACATCTTCAGCTCGCAGCGCGAGACCATCAGCTGGGAAGGCTACGGCTCGGTCACGGTGACCGACCCGGACGGCTACCAGCTGGGCTCCTTCCCCTCCGGCTCGATCGTGGATCTGTCCACCGGGCGGGCCGGCGCCTGGAAGATCGAGCTGTTCTACCCGCAGACCGAGGCCTGGGACATCACCGTGCTCGACCCCACCGAGCCCGGCGGCCGCCTCTACTCCACCATGTGGGACCTCGACACCGACACCTACACGGAGGAGGGCGCCTTCGACGGCTCCTTCTACGCCCTGGTGCCCGGCGGCGTGTCCGACTTCGACGGGGTCATCGAGATCAAGTTCGACGGCCTGTCCGGGCGCAAGTGGCAGATGTCGGCCAACCCCCAGGGGGTGGACGGCCCGGACGCGGGGCGCTCCGTGTCCATGCTGAACCACAGCTACCAGCCCTTGTACTCCATCTACCTGAACCCCCCGGCCAAGGCGGCCTACGACGTGCAGGACCCGAGCCCCACCGGGGAGCTGGGGTTCTCGGCCGAGGGCGGCATCTGCGGCGGCCTGGCCTCCGGGTACTCGTCCGGCACCTTCACCTTCGAGGCGGATCTCGAGGCCACCTACCACATCGTCTGCGATCTGAACGGCGACGGCGTCTTCGATCTCACCAGCAACGACGATCTGGCGCTCACCGGCACCACCTCCGTGGGCACCAACGAGGTCGGCTGGGACGGCCTGGACAACGGCGGCGAGCCCATCCCCGCCGGCACGTATGAGTGCCAGGTCACCGTGACCGTGGGCGAGGTCCACTTCGTGGCCAGCGACGTGGAGACCTCGTACCCGGGCATGCGCATGTACGAGATGGCCAGCCAGGGCTCGCGCCTGGCCCTGCCCATGATCTGGAACGACTACCTGGTGCAGCGGCAGGACCAGCCCATGCCCGACGGCGAGGACAGCCTGGTCTCCCCCGGGCCCGACGGCCTCGACCCGGGCAACTACGACGCCCAGGCCGTCCCCAACGAGAACGCGCGGGCCTGGGGCGCCTTCACCGAGGAGGGCAAGGGCAACTACACCTACCTCGACACCTTCGTCTGGCTGCGCTCCGCCACCAGCGACACCATGCGCATCGAGGTCATCGACGGCGTCACCGACGCCAACCACGACGGCTACCCCGACGCCTGCTGGGAGGCCTGGCTGCGCGGCGGCTGCAGCAGCGCCGGGCGGCGCGGCGCGGGCTGGGCCGGGCTGCTGCTGGCGGGCCTGCTGGGGCTGGGCCTGAGGCGGTCACGAAAATCGTGACAATTCGTGACAGGAATGGTTCGGCGACGTGCCGTTGAGCCAGGCACGAGAAGGCACGTCGCTCTCTCGACAAAGGCAAACCAGCCGTGAGGCTGGGGCGCAAAGCCGCGGGTCTCACCGAGACAGCCGGGCCACCGAAGGAGTACACCCATGAACCGCACCAGCACCATCGTCCTGCTCGCCACCGTCTTCGCCAGCGCCTGCGCCGTCCCCGGGGCAGGGCTCGACAACGTCAACGCCGACCTCAAGGACGCCCTGGTCGCCGGAGACCTCGAGCTGGCCTTCGACATCGGCCGCGACTTCGTCGGGCAGCCCGTGGACGACCCCACGCCGGTCCCCAGGGAGCGCCCGGACGGCTTCGTCACCGCCACCTTCACCCCCGACGAGCGGCACATCTCCGCCGCGGACCTGGTCGGGACGTTCGTGTCCCGCGAGGCCGAGATGGAGAGCAACTTCGCCGGCGAGCGCCTGGCCCCCGTGGAGGACCAGGTCCAGGGCGAGATCTACGCCATCAGCTACAAGAACGGCGGCGAGGAGGATGGCGAGGTCATGGCCTCCTACCGCGCCGGCCCCTCCGGTGACATGGGCGGCGTCCACGGCATCTGGACCTCCTCCTCCCAGCAGCGCCCCCTCGAGTTCCAGGCCGTCTACACCGAGACCGCCGAGAACGAGGGCCAGCTCTTCGGGACCTACCGCATGCTCCCGGTCCCTGTCTGGACCGACCAGCTCCGCCTGCGGCTGTTCGCGGACGGCCTCTCCATCGTGGAGATCACCCCGGACGCCATCTCCATCCACCACATCATGGGTGTGGCCCCGGGCCAGACCGGTGCCGGCCTGGGCGGCAAGGAAGCCAAGCCGGCCGCCATCAACGAGCAGGAATGGCAGCCCACCTGGCCTGAGCAGGGTGAGAACCTGGACTGCGACTGCGACTCCAGCACGCTGAACTCGGGCGACGAGGGCCTGTTCGCCCCCGAGGCGGCCGCGACCGTCATGCTGCGCCGCTCCCTGGTCCGCGGCTACGCCACCGTGATCGAGCAGCCCACCTCCGAGAACGGCTTCCTCACCCGGGTGCTCATCAACGACACCAACTACGCGGGCGGGGCCTGGTACCAGATGGACCTGACCTTCAAGCAGTAGACATCCCGGCGAGCGCACGCGCCCGGCAGTTTCTGCGGGGGAGGGGTCAGCCCCTCCCCCGCTTCGCGCGCGCTGCTCCCTCCCTCCCGGCTGGCCGGGCGCGCCGAGCTTCAGCCCCGGCGCACGCGGGGGAAGTAGAAGCGCCGCATGAAGCCAGGGTTTTCTTCCTGGAACAGCACCGCGGCCACGCGATCGGCCTCCTCGATCATGCGCTGCTCGAACCAGCACAACAGCCCCGAGACCCCGCCGACCGAGCCGGTCATGGCGTGGTTCACGCAGCCGCACCAGTGCATGCAGCGGTGCACCACGGCGCAGGCCGCGCAGTCGGGCATGACCGCGTTCTTCTCGGCGATGAGCGCATCGCGCCGCACCGGGTCGATGCCCTGCCAGACATCCCCGATGATCACCTCGTCGCGCTCGTCCTGGCCCACCAGCCGGTCGCAGGGGTACAGCCGCCCACGGGGGCTGACCGCCACCTCCTCGCAGCCGAAGTCGCAGCGGTCGTCGTCGCTGTAGCCCAGCTTGAGGTGGGTCACGATCTTGGAGTCGATGAGGTTGAGGGTGAAGGCCTCGCCGCGGCGGTAGGCGGCGATGTAGCGCTCGCCGAGATCATGGAGCGCCACCTCGAAGCGCGCGCGGTCCGGCTCCTCCCAGTGGCCCTCGTAGTTGACGTTCATGGAGAGGTTGCGCGCGCCGAGCTCCAGCAGGGTGTCGAAGCTCTCCGCCAGCCAGGCCACGTTCGAGGGGTCGATCACCGCGATGACCTTGTTGCCGGGCTTCTCGGCCAGCAGGCGCCGGGCGTTGGCGGTCACCGCGTCGTAGGAGGAGGAGCCGTCGGGGAAACAGCGGGTGCGGGAGTGGGCCGCGCGGCAGCCGTCCACGCTCATGGCGACGTAGACGTCGTGGTCGAGGAAGAACCGGAGGGTCTCCTCGTCCAGCAGCACCCCGTTGGTGACCACCAGGTGGTGCAGGATCACGCCCGTCTCCTGCGCGCGCTGCCGGCAGTAGTCCATGACCCGCCGGATGAGATCCAGCTCCATCAGGGGCTCGCCCCCGAAGAAGCTGACGCGGTGCTTGCTGCCCGGCTGGGCCAGGGCCAGCTCCACCCCGAGGCGGGCCACCTCCCAGGGCATGGCCCGGGAGAACTTCTCGCCGTTGTAGCAGTAGGAGCAGCGCAGGTTGCAGGCGTGGTTGAGGAAGAGGGAGACGCGCATGGATCACTCCCCCGGGATCAACCCGGCTCCGCGACATCGCCGGGGACGTCGTCCTCGTCCTGGTAGCCCTCGATGGAGAGGTCCACCTCCAGGAAGCCGGCCCGCTCATCGCCGGTGGCCTCCTGGAACAGGGCCTCCAGCGCGGCGGCGATGGCCGACTCCACCTCGGTGAAGCCGTCATCGGTCTCGAAGCGGGCGATGCCGAAACCGGCCAGGACGCCATCCACGGTGGCCAGGGCGGCGTCGGGGTGCTCGTAGAGCCAGTCGCGCAGCGCCTGGCGGTCCACCAGCACGCCCAGGCGGTACTGTACCCAGCCCCAGGGAGACTCGAAGTACAGCTCGCGGCTGCCCTCCAGCGGCAGGGTGAGGCTCCAGGTCTCGGCGGTCTCGGCGATCATGCCGTCTATCTGGGTGCCGGTGTCGTCCTCGGGCTTCGGGTCGAGGGTGCCGGTCTTGAACCAGTCGCAGCCGGTGCTGGCGGTGATGGCGCCGGCCACGAGGCCGCAGGCCGCGCGGCGCTGGTAGCGCCGCACGAAGGCCTTGATGTCGGGGTAGGCGGTGGGGTGGGCGGGTTTTCGCTGACGTTCCATGAGACACCTCGTGTCAGAGGATAGCGCGGCGCGCGCGGGGGCGCCCCGAATCTGAGCATGGAGCGTGCCAGCGGCTTTGTAAGAGTGCTTTCGACGTGGCGCTGTCCGCGGCTGCGCGCCGGCAGGGCGTGGCTGTCACGGGTCCCCCTCGGGCCCTGGAGCCTATCCCTTCGGCTTCGTTGGCTTCGGAGTGCGGGCGAGGGCGGCGCGCGCACGCTGGATCCTGGCGAGGGATGGGTGTTTTCCCGATCCGTCGGCGAACGATTCGATCCCTGCTGCGCTCGACAGGTCGGATTCGGCCTCCGCGAGGTGCGCGTCGGCCTCGCTCAGCGCGGATCGCAGCTGCACCGCGCGCATCGCCTCCGCGACCCGCTGGGCTCCGGAGCTGAGCAGCAGGGGCCCACCGAACCCGGCGAGCACCGCGATGGCCAGCGACGGCTTCTCCACGGCGAGGATGTCGGTGGTGATGCCCGCCACGCCGCCCACGAGCGCCCAGACCAGCGCGCGCAGCCAGGCCCGGGGGTCGAAGAGGTCCGCGAGCGCGCCCTCGGTGTTCGGCTCGATGAAGGGCAGCAGCCCGTGCGCGAGGCCGCCGAGCGCGCCAGCGAGGAACAAGAACAGGTGCGTTTTGTCCATCGAGCCATCCTCCTGATCGGAGGTAGGCTACAGCAGGGATGGAGCTTGATCAAGGTTGGGGTCTCCTGGACATGCCCCACCGGCTGAACTACTACTCGCGAAAGTCCGCGCGCCAGGCGCGGATTTTCGCGAGTAGTAGTTCACGCGCCGCAGGCGCGCGCGCCAATAGGGCGCGGGGAGGGGGGAGCGTCAGCGATGCGGGGGGAGGCAGCCTCCCCCCGCAAAAAAAAGGCAGCGCGGGTGGGTGCGATCACTTTGGGTTGCGGGCGGAGCCCCGCGCTGCGGGCGCGCAGCTGGAGATCCGTCGATTCGTCAACGATCGGTCTGCGAGGGTTGAAGGAATAGGTGCGGATCCGGTAGATTCCCTGGGTCTGCGCAGAGGCGGATGGATGTGAACTCTTCGGTCGCCCGGTTCATCGAACTGGTTCTGTCGCCACGGGAGAAGGATGGGGCTGACGCCACCGCCACCCAGCGACAGGCCCTGGAGTTCATGCGCGACCAGCATCCGGGCATACTCATCGACCACATCGAGGAGCCGTCTGGCGAAGAGGCCAGCCCGGCCCGCTCCCGGGCCATGCTCATGCGGCTGCGCTCGCACGCCGAGGCGCGCACCTTCGATGAGCTGCGCATCTTCGAGATCGGCCGCCTCATCCGCCCCGAGGATCCGGCCTGGCACCAGTCCATCATCGACCTGGTCCACCAGGCTCGGGCCGTGGTGGTGGACTCCACCGGGCTCGTCGCGGATCCGGCCAACCCGTCGGGCGTCCGGGCGGCCCCGATGGGCGGCGCGGCGCGGCCGGGCCTGGATCAGGGTCGCCCCGCGCAGGCGGCGCGCACCTCGGAGAGCCGGGCGGTCCCAGCGTCCGCCGGGCGGGACTCGGTCCAGGCCCCCCCGCAGGTCCACGCCCCTGGGCCGCTGCATCCCCGCGAGGCGCCCGCACCACGCTGGGAGCCCCGGCGCGCGCTCGGGCTGGCCAGCAACACAGGCCAGGCGATCACGGCGGGGTTCACGGCGGTGTGCGAGGGGCGCGTCTTCTGCGAGGTCTGTGGCCAGCCGCTGACCATCCAGAGCCTCGGCCACGAGCGCAAGCGGTACTACGCCTGCGCCAGCCTGCACCTGCACCCCCCCTCCGACTGCCAGCCGGAGGTCTCCTTCCCGGTGGACACCGTGGATCAGGTGGTCTGGGAGCGGCTCATCTCTGCGCTCGATCCGATCGAACCCGCCATCGACTCCCTCCGCAAGGCCCTCTCCAGGGACCTGGCGAGCGGCGAGGATCGCCGCGCCCAGAGCCAGGTCCGCCTCGAGCGGCTCGGGCGTGACGAGCTCGAGGTGCTCGGCCTGCGCTCTGACGACCGCATCTCCGAGAGCGCAGCGCGGCGCCGGCTGGAGGAGATCAGCCGCGAGCGCCGCGCCATCGAAGACCAGCTGCGCGACGGCGCCGGCGCGGCCCAGCCCCTCAAGGTGCTGCTCAAGGCCATCGAGGAGATCCTCCCGGCCGGCGCCCAGGAGCAGGGCGTCCGGCCCGCGGATCGCCGGCGCCTGCTGCTGGCCGCCATCCCGGACTCCGCCGAGTACGGCGTGCAGCTCCAGGTCAACGGCCAGATCCGGACCCACAGCCTCCTGGACCAGCACGATCTGCGACCCACCATGCGCCACAAGGCGCGGGCTATCGGGGCCGCTGTCCAGGGGCTCAAGGAGCGCGTGAGGGATCTCGAGCCCACCCGCCCGGCGTCGGCGCTCCGCTCGTCCCTCGCGTCTCTGGTGGAGCGCTTCAGACGCGCCCCCGCCCCCGAGCGCCGCAGCGTGGCCCTCGCCGCAGCCCCAGGCGAGCTCGACCTGTCGAGGTCCACCGGGGTCTCGGCCGCGCGGCTGGCGGCCTACGGCATGGCCCTGGTCGCCTCCGCCCTCATCGCCATTGTGCTGCGGCCGGCGCGGGTGGACTCCAGCCCGTCGGAGAACCTCGCCGAGCAGCTCGGTATGGCCGAGCAGCTCGACGAGCTCTACCGCGTGCCCGGAGGCTGGATGGGCCGCACCGCCCCGACCTGGGCCGGCTCCGACGACGAGCCCCTCGCGCGCGCTGCGTGCAGAGCGCTGGCACAGCAGTTGAAGCCCGGCCAGCGCGAGACCATCACCCTGCTACGCCCCGAGGGCGTCCCCATCGCGGAGTGCGGGCCTCCGGTGGACTGAAGCCCCCAGGCGATGTTCAGAACCGGTTGGGGTAGAGATCCTGGAAGGTCTCGGACTCCCCGCTGCGCCAGGAGGAGAGCCGGATGACCGCGGTCTCGGAGTTGCCGTCTACGTCGCAGTAGGCCTCGGCCCGGAACCAGGAGGAGTTGTCGTAGGTGTTCACGAGGTAGGTGCAGCGCACCGCGCCCGTGGGACTCCAGCGCAGCGCGTTCCACCCCTCTACCTCCATGTCCCAGGGCTTCGGGAACTTCTCGAGCGGCAGACCGGGGTTGGAGTCCGCCTGGACGTAGGTGTCGAAGGCCGCGTTGTAGACGTACTCGGAGGTGCGGATGCCGTCGAGGCACACGAACGCCTCCGAGCGCTTGGCCCGGAGCACGAACCGCGAGTAGTTCGGGATGGCCACGGACGCGAGGATGCCGATGATCGCCACGACGATCATCAGCTCCACGAGTGTGAAGCCCAGCAGCAGGCGCCTGGTCCTCATCCCGCGATCCGACCACTCCATGGTACGTCCGGGGTTGAACAGGGCCATAGTATCGTCACTCTGGGCACGCGCCGCAAGCTCTGGTGGGCGAATGCCGCGTTATGCCTATCCGGTTGACTACCCCTTTGGCACCGCGGTAGCCTCCCGCCAGTCCCGCGCTTCCGCGGGCGGCTGGAGGTTTAGATGTCCTGGTTCAAGAGCAAGCCCGCGTGGCTCGTGTACGGACTGGCGGCGGCCAGCGCCGTATGGGGCGTCCTCGCTGCATACGCCGGCGTCAAGGACGGCGTGTTAGTCATGTGGCGCGATCTATGCATGTTGTGGGGCGCCATTCCTGCGCAAACGCTGTGGTGGATGGTAGGCGCGGTCATCGGCGTAGGCGCAGCAGTGGTGCAACTCTGGCTCTGGCAACTGACAGGCAAGGCGCACCCCGCTGGAATGATCTCATGGAGCGTGGAAGGCGCAAGCCTCAAGGGGGACACGGCAAGCATCACGGTGCGCGTCAGGAATCACTCAGCGACTCGCCCGATCCTTGTATCGGTTCGCGGAACGCCGGCCGTGAGCACACACGCCTGGGCGTTCGCGCATGTCCGGGTCGAAGGCGACGACGCAGCGGAAATAGCGCCGCAAGGGCACATCGATTTTCAGGTCCAGGCAAGAGACGAGCGGGCGCGGCAGCTCGCACAGGACCAGCACTATGCCACGATGGCGTGGTTCTTGAATCTGACAACGAAGTCCGGCGGAAGATCAGAAAAGCTCGACTTACACGCGGATACTCAGCCATTCGCAAACTATGGATGATCCCATATGCCCACGGCCCAACTTCCTGATCTTCCCCGCCCGTCGTCGCTTCTCGACTTCGCGCGCATGTTCCCGGACGATGAAGCGTGCGCCGCCTACTTGTTCAAGGTCCGGTGGCCGGACGGCTTCGTGTGCCCGGAGAAGGACTGTGGAAGCCGAAAGTACCGCGTGCTGGATGATCGCTGGACCGTGAAATGCTCACGGAAGCACATCACCGGCGTCACGGCGGGCACAGCCATGCACCGGACGCACACCCCACTAACGACGTGGTTCTACGCCGCTTATCTCGTCTCGACACTCACCCCCGGGATCAGTGCGCTCCAGCTCCAGAAGCAGCTCGGCATCACGCGGTACGAGACGGCCTTCAACATGTTGCACAAGCTCCGGTCGGCTCTGGTGGCCCCCGAGCGCGACCGCCTCACCGGCGAAGTCGAGGTTGACGAGTGCTTCGTGGGCGGCGTCGAGCACGGCAAGGCCGGGCGCGAGCCTGGCAAGAAGGCACTCGTGATCATCGCCGTCGAGATCATCCGGTGGGAGGACGAAAAGGCCAGCGGGAACGCCGAGCAACACGCCGTCGAAGGCGCTCCCGAGACCCGCGCCGTCGGCAAGGGCAAGCAGCGCGTGAGGGCCGGGCGCGTCCGCATGACGGTCATCCCCAACGCCGAGGCCGAGACGCTGCTCCCCTGGGTGGAGAGTAACGTGGAGCCGGGGGCGACGGTCTATACCGATGGGTGGAGCGGCTACGGCGGCCTGCGCGCCCTCGGCTACGACCACCGGCGCGTGCTTCAGAGCCATCTCGGAGTCAAGACGGGGAAGTGGTTGCCGATGGTTCATCTTCTCGTCTCGAACCTCAAGACGTGGTTGCAGGGCACGTACAAAGGCGCGGTGCTTCCGCACCATCTTCAGGCGTACCTCAACGAGTTTACCTTCCGCTTCAACCGGCGCTTCTGGCGCGGCCCCGCCTTCATCCGAGCCCTGGGCCTCGCCACGAACGTCAAGGTCTGGCCCGAGTACGCGACGCTCTACGGAGTGCGGAAGGGCGAGGCGGGCGCCTGGGTGCATCCCAACCCCGACACCGACGCGATGCTCTGGTGCATGGCGCGGGACATCCTGCTGGAACAGGGCGGCGACGCCACCGTGGAGTGGATGGAAGAACACCGCGACGACTTGATCAAGGTCGTCCGACAGATGCGCCGGGAGGCGCAGCGGGGAGGGGGCGTCGATGCGTAGCGGCAGACCGTCCGGGAACAACACATCATGGGGTAGTCAACCGGATAGGCATATGCCGCGTTACCTTCTCCCCGCTGGCAGGCTGGTCGGCGACCCCGGCTCGGCCCCGGCCCCCTCTTCGCCTCGGAGAACAATCTTGCCAAGCACCTTCCGGGAGGCATTCGACCTCGGGGAAACCCTCACTCGGGGCTATGAGGCGCTGAAGGCGGCGCCCTGGCCCATCCTGCTCGGAGCCGTGCTGATGCAGTGCACCGAGGGGGGCGGCCCCGGCGGCGGAGGCGGCGGAGGCGGCTCACCAGGCGGCGGGGGCTACGGTGGTGACGGCTCGGGCGCTGGCGGCGACTGGCAGAGCCCGGGCTCCTGGATCGGCGACCTCCAGCCGCCCGCGCTGGATCAGCTCACCGGCTCCATCGGGGGCGCGGAGATCGCGATCCTGACCATCATCCTCGTGGCGGTGGTCGCCTTCGTGCTGGCCTGCAGCCTGGCGCTGTTCGCCCTGCGCACCTGGGTCGTGGTCGGCTACCTGCGGGTGCAACGGGAAGCCCTCGACGCGGGCACCGGCCGCTTCGAGATCCTGTTCGGCGGGGCCGACAAGTTCTGGAGCATGGCGGGCTTCAGCCTGCTTCGTGGGGTCATCGTGCTGGGCACCTTGCTGCTCGCGGCGCTCCCGGGGGGGCTGCTCCTCGGCGTCGGCCTGTTCATGGACCTCGATCTGCTCGCGGGCGCCGGGGCGCTCCTGATCCTGGCGGTCTGCGTGGGGGTATCGATCTATGTCAGCCTCGGGCTGGCCCTCGGACGGCACGCGGTGGCGCTGGAGGGGCTGCGCACCCTGGAGGCCATCGAGCGCAGCTGGGAGCTGGTGCGTGGCCATCGCCTGTGGCTGGCCGTCTACCTCGTGGTGCTCGGCATCCTCCACCTTGCCGGCTTCTGCCTGTGCTGCTTCGGCGTGTTCCTGACCCGCGCCCCTGACCGACACCGCGCTGACAGCGGCCTACCTCCAGCTCACCCGCGGCCCACTGCCCGCAGGCGAGGCCCTCGCCGCCAAGCCCTGAGGCCCTCGCGGACGGTTCCCATGCGCGGCATCGCCCAGCTCCTCGACACCGTGCTCCAGCTCGTGGGCGTCCACCTGCAGCCCTGGATGGCACCCTTCGCGCTGGGGATGCTGGCCGTGGCCCTCTTCCCGCTCCTGCGGCGCACCCACCGCACCAGCCTGGCGCGCAAGCGCCTTCGGCGCCTGCCCTACGTCGGTGCCGTGGAGCGCCGTCAGCTCGAGGAGGAAGCCCTGGCCCTGGCCGCGGGCAGCCCGGCCGGCCTGCTGGTGGTGGCCCAGGAGGCCCTGCGCCTGGGGCGCCATGAGCTGGCCCGCCGCGCGGCCGACGCCCTCGATCAGACCGGCGCGGCCCCACCCCACGAGCTGCGCGCCATCCGCCGCGCGCTGGAGCCGATGGTGGGCCCTACCCCCGCCCTGGAGCGCGTCCACATCGAAGCGCTGCTGCAGGCTGGGCTGATCGGGGAGGCCACGCGCCGCCTCGCGCTGGCCCGCGAGCGCTGGCCCGAGGCGGGCGACTGGCCCCAGATTCCCTCACCACCCTCGGGCGCCCCGTGAGCGCGCTGCTGCTCGCCGTGGCGGCCAGCCTGTGCTGGGGCGTGGGCTCCGTGGCCCAGAAGCACGCCATGGCCTTGGCCTTCCCCCGTATCGCCCTCGCGGAGGTGTTGCGCAGCCTGCCCCGCATCCTGGGCACCCTGTTGCGCAGCCCGGCGTGGGTGATCGGCTTCGCCGCCATGATCGCGGGGGCCGCCCTGTTCGGGACCGCGCTGGGGCGGGGGGACATCACCGTGGTGCAGCCGGTGGTCTGCCTGACGGGGGTGGTGGCGGCCCTGGTGGGGGTCGGCTTCCTGGGCGAGCGCCTCGGTCGCCTCGAGTGGGCCGGGATCGCCCTCACCCTGCTGGGGGTCGCGCTGGTGGGCTTGGGCGGGGGCGGAAACACCGCCGCGCTCCCCGCGCCGATGCCCCTGGCGATCTTCGTGCTCGCCACCGTGCTCGGCGCCCTGGCGGTGGCGGCCGCCGGCAAGGCGTGGCTCTCCACCGAGCTCACCCTCTCCGTCGCCGCGGGGCTCGTCTACGGCCTCACCAACCTGCTCGGCAAGCTGCTGACCCAACGGGCCAGCCTCCACGCCCAAGCGGCGTTCGACCTGCTGGATCCTCACATCCTGGCGGCGGTGGCGAGAGACTGGCCCCTGTGGGCCATCCTCGGAGCCAACGTGGTCGCCGGGGTCTTCTACCAGACCGCCTTCGCCAACGGCCGCGCCAGCGTGGTGGCCCCGATCGTCACCATCGTCTCGAACATCCTGCCCATCCTGGGCGCCGTGCTGCTGTTCGGCGAGCGCCCCCACATCCTGCACGCGCTCGGCCTGGCCGTCGTCCTCGCTGGCACCGCCCTGCTGGCGCTGGAGGCGCAGCGGGGGGGAGGGGGTTCTGGTTAGGCTGTTCCCCCCCGCCCGGAGAGCCCCTTGCCCCCGTCGTCCAGCCACACCTCGCGCCCCCTCGCCGCCGGCCTCCTCCTGCTCGGGCTCGGCGGCTGTGGCGCCGAGGACATCCTGCTGCGCACCGGTCCCCCGCTCCATGAGCCGCCCGCGGGGCTGGTGCTGGCGGCGCCCGTGCTGCTGGTGGAGCGGCTCCAGATGGAGCCCTGGGAGGCCTTCCACCAGGGCTACTACGTCGGGGACATCTGGTTCTCCGGGGGCTACGAGATCATGGCCGAGGAGGACAACCAGGTCCGCTCGGTGGGGGTCGATTTGCGCGAGGTGGGCGCCTGGGAGGCGCAGGCCCGCCTGCAGGTGGCGGACTCCTTCGACCGCATCCTGGCCGAGCGCGGCTGGGCCCACACCGACCTGGCGGAGCCGGTGGACCTCGCCGTGCAGCCGCCCCAACGCCGCGAGATCAGGGGCAGCGGCCCCTTCGACGGGCGGGACAACCAGAGCCTGCCGCGCTTCGAGCTCTCCCCCCAGCCGCTGGAGGTCTCCTCCCTGCCCGCCCTGCCCGCCGAGGCCCACACCCTGCTGGTGCCGCTGGTGGTCCATTACTACAGCCACAACGGCGGCTGGTTCGTGGGGCAGTCCCTCGGCTGCGCCGCGGGAGCCCGCATGCGGGTGCTGTGGACCCTGTACGACACCGGTGATGGCAGGGTCCTCTCCTGGGGAGAGATCGGCGCCCAGCACCAGGAGCCCTACTTCTACACGCCCAACAGCGCGCAGATCCAGGACTACCTGGTGAAGGTGGAGCAGGGCCTGGAGCGCCACCTGCAGCAGCAGCTCGGGCGCTGAGACGAGCGCGCCCGGCCACCCGCACGGGCGACCGGGCGCACGGAGCGCGGCGGCTACTGCTGGGGGTTCGGGCGGGAGCCGATCTTGACGCCGCGGGCGTGGACGCGGGCACAGCGCTGGCCGAACAGGGGCATACCCAGGAAGCCGACGCCGTTGAACTCGGACTCGCTGCGGACGTCGAGCAGGTGGGTGGCCTCGGGGATCTTCTCGAGGGCGTGGTACAGGGCGCGGGAGCTCTCGGCGTTGCCCATCATGGGGCCGCTCATCACGACGCTCCAGACGGACATGGGTGCGCCGCCGCCCTCGTTCTTGAAGAGGTGGCCCCAGTCGATGCCGATGATGTAGGTGCCGCAGGCCTCCTCGGTGGTCTCGCCCATGACGGTGAAGTCCGCCTTGGCGAAGGGGATGGCGGCCCCGGGGATGGCGGCGCCCTTGAAGGCGCAGCCGGACAGGGCGAGCGCGGCGATGGCGATGGCGAGGACCTTACTTCATGGTGGGACTCCACGGTTTGGGGGAAGGGGGCGATCGGGTGGACACCCGGGGATCGCTGCCGGCGGGATAACGCCAGGCCCCGGAGGCGGCCAGCCACGCGCACGGCAGGCTTGACACGCCGCGCGCCCCCACCCGCGCACCGGCCTGCGGCCGGCCCTCCAGGGGGTTAGCATAGGGCTGTCATGCGGGCCGCCGCTCGTTGGTGCGCTGCCCGGGAGCCCTCCATGCCCGACCCATTCCACCCGTGGCTGCGATCAAGCGCCCGCGCCGCGCTCGTGGCACCCCTGGTGCTGTCCCTGGCGTGCCACACCGCCGCCACGCCCCAGCGCCTGGCCCACGCCGAGGTCAAGCCCAACCTCAACGGTATCCGCGCCGCCCAGATTGCGTACTTCTCCGTTCATCACGCCTACGTGGAGATCACCGAGCCCGTGCCCAGGGCCGCTGAGGCGCTGGACCCGAAGGCCGTCCCCTGGCCCCCCGAATCCGGCTTCGACCAGCTCGACTGGGCCCCCAGCAGCGCCGTGACGGGCACGTACTGGATCGAGCTCACGAACGGGGGGGAGGGGTTCGTAGCGCATGCCATGATCGACGCGGACGGCGACCACAACCCGGCCCACTACACCGCCACCCGCGAAGCCGAGGCCAAGGCCATCACGCCGGAGGGTGTCTTCTAGCGGCGAATCCGCTTGATCCTCGGGGCTCCGAGGGGGTACCGTGCGGACGTCAGCGCCGCCCTCTCCGGAGAACCCACCATGAAGCCATCCGCCCTCCTCGCCTCCCTCGGCCTCCTCCTGTGCGCCTGCGAGCTGCACTTCGGCGAGCCCGACGACTCCGCCCTCGACACGGACGCCGACGCCGACGCCGACGCGGACACGGACACCGACGCCGACGCCGACACCGACGCCGACACCGACGCCGACGGTGACACCGACGCCGACACCGACGCCGACACCGACGCCGACACGGACTGCGAGTGGGCCGACGACGTGGATATCGGCACCGCCGATCCGGATCCGGGCCAGGAGTTCTCACCCTCCTATTTCTCGGTCACCGCCGTGGGCCTGGTCCACGAGAGTGAGGTCTACGACTTCACCTACGACGGCGAAGACCGCAGCTCCTACGTCCTGTTCACCTTCTACGACAGCGCGACCGCGAGCTACGCGGAGCTGTGCGATGTGGCCTATGACTTCAGCCCGGCCACCCCCTTCGGCGGCTGGACCACCAGCAGCGGGGGCGAGGTGTGGGATGGCTTCGACCTCGTCCTGTCCGACGGCGCCACCGACTGCGGCCTGCTGGACGACGGCCAGTGGGGCACCTCGGACGTGCGTGAGCTCGTCGAGCGCTGGCAGTGGGGCATCGGCTGGGGCACCATGATCGACGTCAAGGACGACCTCAAGGACGCGGTGATCAGCTCCGGGCAGGACTGGGAGCACGACTGGGAGCCCTACGTGCTCTCGGGCTACCTCTACTGGGATCTCGCCGGGCAGGCCTACGAGCTGGCGTACGCATTCGGGTTCGAGACCGACTGTGACGAGCTCGTCGTGGACGGGAGCGGGGAGCTTACCATGCTCCCCACCCCGACAGCGAAACCGCTGGACACGGGCCTGTGGGAGGCCATGCCCTTCTACATCTTCGACGCCGGCTACCTGGCGCATTGAGTAGGCTGTCTCACGCGCTCCCGCCTGCAGTCCGCCCAGACGGTGGATAGGCTTCTCCGGTCACCCAACCCCAAGGAGCCCACCATGGACGAGAAGCAGCAGGCCATCGTGAAGACCCTGGCCGACGCCGGCGAGGCCCTGCGCCCCGGCGACATCGCCGCGGCCACCGGCATCGAGAAGGCCGAGGTCTCCAAGCTCATGAAGAAGCTGAAGGCCGCCGGGCTCGTGCACTCTCCCAAGGTCTGCTTCTGGGCGGCGGGCTCCGGCGAGCAGGGCTGATCGTCTACGGCTGGACCCCCACCGCCCCCGGGATGTACTCCAGCCCGCCGCCGTAGCTCTCGAGGCCGAGGTCCGCCACGCCCCCGGCCTCGAACAACATGCGGCGCAGCCCCTGGTTCTCCGACAGGACGACGAGCCCCTTCAGGCTGCCGCGGCTCACCAGGTCCGCGGCCGCGGGGAGCTGCGGCGAGGCTCCGACATACTCGGGCTCGCCAGCGAGGGTGAAGGGTGCCGCGGCCTCCCCGGTGGCGCTGAGCACCACCACGGCGTTCGAGTAGCCGCTCACCACCAGCGCGGAGTCTCCGAAGGGAGAGGTCAGGATGTCCACCGGGTCGTCCACCTCCATGACCTGCGCGGGGGTGAGGACCCCGTCTCCCACCGCCACCACGGCCACCCGGTTGGCGATGCCCGAGAACGCCGAGTTGTCGCCCACCAGGACCCAGGCGTCGTCCGCGGTGAGGGCGGCGCCGGCGAAGATGGCCTCGTCATCGCCGAAGGCGTCGGCGCCAGCGAGCACCGCGGTGGGGCTGCCGGGCTCCACCAGGTAGACGTCGTCACCGCTCGCGACGCCCCCTGCCTCGCGGCCCACCAGCACGGCGCGCTCGGGACGTCGGTGCAGCCTCAGCAGGTGCGCGGGCAGCTTGGCCTCCAGCACCCGCTCGGCCACACCGAGGCTGCCGTCCTCGCAGGAGATGGGCACCCGGTACAGGCCGCCGCCGTTGTTGGCCCAGTTGCCGTCCACCACCCAGGCCCACTCGCCGCTGGGATCCGACATCACGGAGCTGGCATAGAAGCCACCGTCGTAGCGGGCCTCGATCACCCGCACGGCGCTGGCGGAGAGGGCCTCGAACGCGCCCAGGGTGCCATCGTCGTTCACGGCCAGTCCGACGGAGCCGTCGGGGGTGAAGGCCACGCGCCCGTCGTAGCCGCGGCCCAGATCGAAGCGCTCACCCTCCGTGGTCAGCTCGCCGTCGGCGGTGAGGGTGAAGATCTGCCAGGCCTGGGCCGCGCCGCCCGCCGCGGTGTAGGGGTAGGAGGCCACCACCAGGCGATCGCGATCGGCGGCCAGTGGGGTAGCGCGGCAGCCCTCGACCGGGGGGGTGCCCGTGTCGCCGGTGTCGTCGATACCGCTGTCGTCCATGTGGGTATCGGGCTCATGGCGGGTGGTCGACCCGTGGCATGCCAGCAGCAGGATCGGGAGCGCGAGGGCGAGGGGGCGCATGGAAGCCTCCAGAGGGGGAGCCGTCAGCTATCAGCTTTCAGCTATCCGCAGCTACACAGGATGTTTTTGCTCATGCCTGATGGCTGATGGCTGACGGGGGGCGCGGTCAGCGGTCAGCAATCAGCTACGAACGAGGTACGAAGTTCGATACCGAGAAGGCTACGGCTGAAGCTGCCGAAACACAGTCTGGGTGCCGGCTGCTTTCGGAGTGGCCAGCGAAAACCATCTTGCTGACGGCTGAATGCTGATTGCTGACTGCTCCCCGGCAGCCCTGGACTGTCGGCTGATTCGGTCGGTGCCCTGATGGGCGACCGCTGACCGCTGCTAGCGCAGCTCCGCGAGCTGCCGCAGCCAGGCCTCCAGCAGGATGAGCACCCACAGGGCGCCGCCGTGGTAGCGCTCGCCGGCCAGGTGGGCGCGCACCATGGCGCGGACGGGCTCGGGGCGCCAGAGCCCCCACGGCGGCTCCTGCAGGCGCTCGGCCCGCCGGCGCAGGAAAGAGGCTCCCTCGTGGCGCAGCCAGCGGTTCAGAGGGGAGGGCCAGGAGCGCTTGGGGCGGTCGTAGACCGAGCGCGGCACCCGGCCGTGGAGCAGGCGTCTGAGCGGCCACTTCGGCCGCGGCAGGCCCCAGTGGGTGCGCAGCTTCCAGCCGCCGGGGGTGGCGTTGAGGAAGTTGACCAACGCCAGATCGAGCAGGGGGTGGCGCACCTCGATGCCACAGGCGGCCGCCAGCCGGTCGGAGCGGGCCAGGATGTCCTCGGGGAGCCAGCCACGCTGGAAGATGGCCAGCAGGGTGTTGATCGGGTCCGACGCGACGCCCGCGTACAGCGGCAGGAGGGCCTCCCGGTGCAGGCGCGGGCGCGCCTGCTCGGGGCCGAGCAGCAGGGCGCGGGCCTGGGCGTCCAGGACCTCGGTGCCGCCGGCGAGACGGGACAGCCCGTAGCGGCCGGGGCGCAGGGCGAGGTCCGAGAGGCCCGTGGCGGCCAGCCCCTGCTCCAGCCGGCGCCCCAACCCGCCGGCCGCGCGGCGCAGGACCGAGACCTGGCGGGTGAGAAGGGCCACGGAGGCCAGATGCCCGCCCGCGAGCAGCTCATCCCCCCCCTCTCCCGAGAGCACCACGCGCACCTCGCGCCGGGCCTCCCGCAGGAGAAGGTACTGCCCGATCCCAGCCGGGTCCGGCAGCGGGCTGCCCATGGCCCGCGTGCAGCGCTCCAGCCCCTCCTCCACCTGCACCGCACCGACCTCGACCTGCTGGAGCGGCACCCCCACCAGGCGCGCCACGCGGCCCGCGAAGGCGGCCTCCTCCACGCCGGACTCCGGGAAGTGCAGGTGGAACCCGCGCACGTCGAGGCCCGCGGCGGCGGCCTCCAGCGTGACACAGGTGGAGTCCGTGCCGCCCGAGAGCAGCACGCCCACGGGCACGCCCGCCCGCCCACGGCGCGCCACCGCGCGCTGGAGCAGCCGATCCAGCTCCCGCAGGCCCTCCTCGTCGCTGGGCTCGGCCGCGCCGGCGGGGGCCCAGCGCAGGTGGGTGTGGACCTCGATGCGGGTTCCTCCAGGGTCGAAGCGCAGCAAGCAGCCGGGGGGCAGCGACTGCACGCCGGCCAGCAGGGTGCGGGGCGCGTGCACGTAGCGGAAGGCGAGGTACTCGCCGAGGTGCTCGACGCTCGGCTCCCGCGACACCCAGGGCAGCAGCGCCAGCCGGTCCGGCAGCGAGGACAGGGCCAGGCGCCCGCCCGCGATCGCGTAGAACAGGGGCCGCTGCCCGAGGGGATCCCTCGCCAGGTAGAGGGCCTGCTCTTTCCGATCCCACACCGCGATGGCCCAGGCGCCGTCGAGCCGCCCGAGGCAGCCCGGACCCCAGGCCTCCCAGGCCTGCAGCAGCACGTCGGCGTCACCGGGCGAGCGCTGCCCACCGAGGGGATCGCCAGGTACGCGCCGCGCGAGGTCCACGTGGTCGTAGAGGCGTCCATCGAAGACCAGCACGTAGCGCTCCGACACCAACGGCTGCCGCCGGCCCCCTGGGGTGACCGCGTTGCGGCGTTGCGCCAGAAATGCCGGACCTTCCAGGAACTCTCCCTCCTGGTCAGGCCCGCGCAGGGCGACCGCCGTCGCCAGCCGACGCCCGAGGTCGACGTCGGGCCGATCGGAGAAGTCGATGATCGCGGCGAGACCGCCCACGACGAGCGCTCCGGGGGTCGCACAGCATAGCCGCCGGGTGCGCAGGGCGCCGGCATTGGGAGGTTCTTGATAGACCCCCGCCCAGGAGAAAGCCATGCCCATCACCAACATGCTCCGGCAGGCCCTCGCCCCCCTCGACCGCCTCCCCGTTGAGGCCCGCACGCCGGTGCGCACCCAGGGCCTGGCCGCGGTGGTCCCCTTCGTGGGCACCGCCGGGATCGTAGCCGAGCGGCTCGACGACGAGGGCGGGGTCTTCACCATCGCCAATGAACGCCGGGTCCAGAACCACATCCAGGGCGTCCACGCCGCCGCCACCGCCCTGCTGGCCGAGACCGCCACGGGCCTCACCTTCGGCTGGCATCTGCCCGAGGGCAAGCTCCCGCTGCTCAAGTCCATGAAGATCGACTACGTCGCCCGCGCCGTTGGCGGCCTGCGGGCCGAGGCCCGCCTCGACGACGAGCAGATCGCGCGGATGCAGGCCGAGGCCCGGGGTGCCGTGGACGTGCAGGTCACCGTGACCGACGAGGACGGCAAGGAGCCCGTGCGCTGCACCATGACCTGGGCGTGGGTCTCGAAGCGGTAGCCCTCACGGCCTCGCCGGGGCCTCCGGCATCCGCCCACCCAGGGCACTGCACAGGTCGGTCGCGCCGGTGACAGGAGCCACCTCCAGGGTCCCGAACCAGACACCCTCGGAGGTGACCAGGGGGCGCAGCGCCTGCTGCCAGGGTTCCAGGCCATCCGGCAGGGCGCCGGTGGTGCAGCGGCCCTCGGGCAGCAGGGGGATCACCAGGGCCCCGCCGCCGCTCTTCGCGAGGGCGTCGGGCAGGGCCGCGGCGCAGGCCTCGGGGCCACTGGGGCAACAGCCCGCGGTGAGGAGAACCTGGTGCAGATCCGGACGGGCCACGCCCAGGGGCCCGAACAGGTGCCAGGTGCGACCGTCGCGCAGAGGCAGGGTCACCACCGTGCCGCCCCGCGGCAGGTGCTTCGCCAGGGTGTCGGCCAGCCGCTCCAGCGCCAGGCCGCCGCAGACAGAGGCGTCCCGGTAGGGCTCGGTGGGCGCCCAGGTCTCGGGCCAGTCGCCGAGCATCCCGCGGGGCGGGGCCGTGCCCTCCTCCTGCACCCGCAGGGTGGCCATCCCCTCCCAGAGGCGCAGGCTGGACATGGCCAGGACCGTGACGCCCAGGGAGAGCGGCAGTGGCCCGAGGAGCATGCGCCACGGTCCCGGGGGGCGGGCGCGCGGGACGCGCAGGATCGCCGGGGTCAGCGCCATCCCCGTCAGCAGCACCCAGCCGAGGGTGGCGCTGGTGAGGTAGCGAGGCTGCAGGCGCGAGCCCAGCAGGGCGGCGACGCCCACGGGGACGGCGAAGGCCATCCCCAGCAGGGCGAGGCGTGCCCCCCGCCGCGGTCCGGCCACCACGCTGCCGATCAGCGCCACCACGGACAGGGGCGCCACCTGGGACCAGGGGTGGTTCCAGGCGGTGCGCAGCAGCGTGACGATCCCAGTGATCCCCCAGCGGGGCAGCCCTCCGAAGCTCGGCAGCCCGTCGTGCCACCAGGAGCCCAGCAGGCCCATGTCGGGGTGAGGCAGCAGCAGCGGACGCAGGAAGGGCAGCGCCAACAGCAGCCCCCCCAGCAGGCCCCCGCCCAGCCAGCGGAGGGAGCGGCGCTCGCCGAACAGCGGCGCCAGCAACAGGAAGGCCCCGGCCGGCAAGGCGATGGGCTTGGCCGCGGCCGACAACCCCCACAGCAGGCCAGCCGCCACCATGGCCGCACGCGCGCTGCCCTCGGACTCCGACGCCTGGGCCTGGGCGCGGGCTCCCCACCAGCCGAGGGCGACCCCCCACCAGGCCAGGGCCACCGCCAGGGCGTCGCCGCCCTTGAGCAGGCTGCCCTGCACCAACAAAGGCGCCGCGGCGGCGATGAGCCCCATAGCCCGCCCATCGCGCCCCTCGGTCAGCACGCGCCCCATGAGCCACACGGCGGCCACCACCGCCAACCCGGACATGAGGGAGAGCAGGAGCGACCCCTGGACCGGATCGCCCACGAGCAGGGAGAAGACCCGGATGAGCAACGGATGCAGCGGGTAGGGGTGACGGAAGATGCCGGTGAAGGCCGCCGCGGCCGCGCCGGGGGCGTCGGGGCCGAAGGCGCCGCGCAGATCGAGGCTCCAGAGCAGCCCGAAGCGCAGCAGGGCCGCGGCGGCCAGGCAGAAGCCCAGGGACAGCATGGGGGCATCGCGCGGGCGCGACGGGGGCGCTGGGTCTGGCGAGGGATCGGACAGCTTGGGCTCAGGATGGAAGCTGGGGGGGGCGAACTAACCTGAAACACCCGCCCCCTACCTCCCGAACGACAGCCCCACCTTCACCCCCGGCCACGCCAGATCCTCGGCGAAGGTGGCGGCCACATCGATCCCCAGGCAGCCACAGCGGGAGTCGAAGCTCAACCCCACCTGCTCCTCGATCAGCTGCCCGTCATCCAGTGAGAGGCGCGCCCCGATCCGCGGGCGCCAGGTGTCGGCGCCCCAGGGCAGGCGCCAGGCGAGGCGGCCGGTGGCCTGGGAGGCGTCCGCGGTATCCTGCAGCATGAGGAGCCCGGCGGCGAGATCCAGCGCCTCACCGTCCCGCCCGGCGTCGAGCCAGGCGACCCCGTCGGAAACTCCGCCGCCCGGCGCCCAGACGGTGCGCACCATGGCGCGCCCCCACCAGGCGCCACGCCGCCCCCAGGCCTGCAACGCAGGTTGAAGCCCGGCGTCGGTCCAGGGCACCGCGGCGCGCAGGTGCATCGGCACCCCCTGGGACGTGAGCCAGCGGCTCTCCACCTCGGGGCCAGTCCACCAGGCGGGACCCGCCGGGAGGGTGGGCCAGGTGTCGTCCAGCGGAGTGGGGCTGGCCAGCGCGCCCCCCGCCACCAGGCCAGGCCGCAGCAGGTGGCGCAGTCGACCGTGATCACCCCACATGGGCAGCACCAGGCGCCCCTCGGCGTCCAGGCGGCCCAGCACCTCACCGCGCCCGACGGCACCCCCAGCCAGATCCAGCGGCTCCACCAGCAGCCCGTCCACGCCCAGACCGGCGCTGGCCTCCAGCGCCCCGAGGGGACGAGCGGCGTCGAGCCCGGCGGCGCCGCGCAGCGCCAGCCAGGCCTCGTCGAGATCGAGACGGTCCGGCCCCCGCCCGCCAACCTCGAGGTCCAGGGCCACGCTCGGTGAGATCCCCTCCGGATCGCGGGCGGCGCGGGTAAACGAGAGACCCGCCAGGCGCTGGGCGACTCCCTCGGGAGCCTGGAAGCCGTCGTGCTCCAGGCGCCAGGGGCCCACCGCCACCAGGGCGCGCGCCTCATGGAAACCCACCTGCCGGGAGAGGAAGTCCGGAGCGTAGTCCTGGAGGTAGGCCTGGTCCGAGGCGAGGCTGCCCTCGAAGGCGCTGCGCAGGGCGCGATCCTGGGCCCCGTGCTGCCCGGACAGCAGCCCGCGCCAGCGCCCGTCGAGGGTGTCCCAGCCCGCCTCGCCCGCCAGGTGGCCCCCCCCGTCCGCGGGCAGGGCCCAGCGCGCCTCCCCGGCCAGACGCGCGCCGCGATGCTGGCGCCAGATGGGAGTCAGGGTGAGGTCGGCCGCCGGGCCCAGGGGCAGAAAGAGGGGCTCACCGACCTCCAGGCCATCGCGGGTCCAGCCCACCTGCGGCGTCAGCAAGCCCGCGCGCCGCGGCCCCAGCGGCAGGACACCGGCGGGCAGGGGCAGCAGGGGGCAGCCCGCCACCCGCAGCAGGCCCCCGACGAACACCACACGACGCTCGGGGTCCACCCGCACGCGCCGCGCCTGCAGCGCCCAGGGCTGGTGGTCGCCCTCGCAGGCACAGCGCGTGACCCGCGCATGGTCGAGGCGCACGGTGCCGTCGGCCTCCACCTCGAGGTGGGCGAAGCGCAGCCGCCCCGCGGGCCCGAGCCAGGTGCCATCCTCTATCAGCAGGCCCGCGCCGTCCTCGCGCACCGTGAAGCTGGCCGCCTCCAGCTCCCCCTCGAAGAGGGCCGCGCGCACGTGGCCCTCACCGTGCACCACCCCCTCGGCGAGCACGATCCGGTCGGCCTGCAGGACCAGCTCCGCGGGCTCCGCCACCGCCGGGCCCGCCAGCAGCGCGAGGCCCAGCAGCGCGGCGCTCACCTCACCCCGAGCAGGTCGCGGACCGCCCCGATGAGGAAGATGGAGCCGGCCACCACCACCTCGCCACCCCCTGCGCGGGCCAGGGGCAGGGCCTGCTCGATGGGCCCAGCGGGCATGACGGGCACCGACAGGCCCTCCAGGGCCGCGGCCACATCGCCAGGAGCCATGGCGCGCGGGTGGGCGCAGGCCGAGGTGAGCACACGGCTGAAGTGGGGCGCCAGCAGGGCGCCGATGGCGCGGATGTCCTTCTCCCGGGAGCAGCCGAGGACCAGGGTGCGGCGCGGTTGGGGCCCGCGCCGGCGGAGGTACGTGGCCAGGGTGATGGCGCCGTCCTGGTTGTGGGCCGCGTCGATCAAGACGTCGGGGGCCAACCACTCCAGCCGCCCGTCGATCCTGGCCTGGGCGATCCCGACCCGGGTGGCCGCGTCGTCGCAGGCCAGCGCGAGGGGCAGCAGGTCGATGACGGCCATCGCCACGGCCGCGTTGTCCACCTGGTGGATACCGGCCATGCCCACGCTGAAGCCCTGCCGGCGCCCGCCTGGGCCCTGCCAGGTGACCGCGTCGCCGTCGCGCGAGACGTGGAAGTCTTCGCCGCAGACCAGCAGGCGGGCGCCGCGGGTCTGGGCCATGGCGCGGATGACCCGCAGGGCATCAGGCGGCACACCGCCCGCCACCACGGGCACGCCGGGCTTGAGAATGCCAGCCTTCTCGGCGGCGATGGAGGCGATGTCCGGACCGAGCACCTCGGTATGATCGAGGCCGATGGAGGTGATGGCGGTGACCACAGGCGTACAGATGTTGGTCGCATCCAGGCGGCCGCCCATCCCAACCTCGACCACCGCCACGTCCACCCCGACCTCCGCGAAGTGCAGGAAGGCCGCGGCGGTGCAGGTCTCGAAGAAGGTGAGGGCCTCCTGGTCCTCCTCCAGCGCCAGCAGATCACGGCCGAGCCCGCGCCCCTGCTCACCGACCCGATCGAGCAGCTCCCCGAGGTCGCGGTCGGAGATGGGGCGCCCGCCGACCTTGATGCGCTCGTTGACGTGCTGCAGGTGGGGCGAGGTGTACAGCCCCACGCGGAACCCCTGCTGCCGCAGGACCTCCGCGATCATGTGGGTCACGCTGCCCTTGCCGTTGGTCCCCGCCACGTGGATGATGGGATAGCGCTGGTGCGGGGACCCGAACGCGCGCATGAAGCGCTGCATCCGTTCGAGCCCGAGCCGGACACCGCGCTGGGCAGCCGCGGCCAGGACGGGATGTTCCCGCATGGACGACCTCGCTGGGCGGAGCGGCCCTAAGGCGGACCGAGCCGGTGGCGCGGAGCGTATCGCGGCGCCCCCTGGGTGGTCCAGCCCATCAGCCTCCGCCCGGCTGCCGCCAGAAGGAGCCGAACCCCACACACAGCTCCCCCGCGAGGTACTGGGTTCCAGGACGATCGCGCCGCGACTGGGCGCGCAGGTAGCTGTTGAGCTCCTTCCCCCGCTCGTCGCTGCGATCACCGGGGTGGTCCAGGTTGAGCACCAGGGTGTCGATGCCATGGCCGCCGCGGTGGACCATGGTCACCGTCCCGTCGGGGTCCACCGCCACGACCACCGCCACGTGGGTCGTGCCGTCGTCCAGGCGCCCGTTGTGGTTGGCGTCGTAGGTGTTCTCGAAGAACGCCACGTCACCGGGCAGCGGCCGCCGGCGGTGGTACACCCCCTGCTCCCTCGCCAGCGCCAGCATGCTCTCGCTCGACCCCTCCAGGCTCAGGCCGACACGGGCATAGGAGGCCATCGCCAGGCCGGAGCAGTCGAAGCGGAAGGTCTCGCCCGCGACGCGCAAGGAGCCGGCGCCGAGGAAGCGCCGGGCCGCGTTGGCCACGGCCTCGCCCTTCGCCCGCTCGCGCGCGCTGACCCGCGGCTCCTCAGCGCGGGCGGAGCCGGACTCGTCTGCCTCCCCGGCACCCTGCGAGGCCTCGACGTCGTCCCACACCGAGGTCTCCTCGGGTTCGTCCACCCAGTCTGGGCGGGGCTTCCCCACCGCGCCCAGGGGGCCGGGGAAGCGGTAGCCCACCGTGGCGCAGCCCGAGAAGCCGAGCAGCGCCAGCGCCGGCGCCAGGAGGTGTCTGGGAAGGAGGGTCACCGAGCCAGTCTATCCAGGCCGAGGGTGCCGAGGCATGGACACCGCGGCGCGCCCAGCGCGTCACCTTGCCCGAGCCCGCCCTGCGTATTACTGCGGCGGCCACGGTATTACCCGCGTTTCACCCGCGGCCGACGGGGGTGCCTCCCGTGCACATGGCCGACGCCCTGCTCTCTCCCGCCGTGGGCGGTGGGACCTGGCTCTTCGCCGGCAGCGCCCTGGCCTGGGCCGCCCGCGGGCTGCGCGCAGAGCAGCGGGAACACCTCGTGCCCCTGATGGGTGTCAGCGGGGCCTTCGTGTTCGCCGCCCAGATGGTCAACTTCGCCATCCCCGGCACCGGCTCCAGCGGGCACATCGCGGGCGGGCTGCTGCTGGCCGCCCTGCTCGGGCCCCACGCCGCCTTCCTGACCATCTTCTCGGTGCTGCTGGTCCAGGCGCTCTTCTTCGCCGACGGTGGGCTGCTGGCGCTGGGCTGCAACGCCCTCAACATGGGCTTCTTCGCCTGCTACGTAGCCTACCCCCTGGTGTGGCGCCCCATCGCGGGGACGCGGCCCGGGCGCGGGCGGCTGCTGGCGGCCTCGCTGCTGGCCGCGGTGCTGGCGCTGCAGCTGGGCGCCTTCGGGGTGGTGATCGAGACCCGCCTCTCGGGCATCAGCGCCCTGCCCTTCGGGGCCTTCACCGCGCTGATGCTCCCCATCCACCTCATCATCGGGCTGGTGGAGGGCCTGGCCACGGCGGCGGTCGTGCTGTTCGTACGGCGCGCGCGCCCCGAGGTGCTGGCCGCCGTGCCCGCGGCAGGCTCGCCGCGGCGCCTGTTGCTGGGCCTGGGCCTGGCCGCGGTGCTCGTCGGCGGCGGCCTGTCCTGGTTCGCGTCGAGCCACCCCGACGGCCTGGAGTGGTCCGTGGCCGGCACCGCCGGCACCGAAGAGCTGCCCCTGCCCGAGGGAGGGGTGCACGCCACCCTCGCCGCGGCCCAATCGTACGCCCCGATGCCCGACTACGCCATGCCCGCGTCCGAGGCGGAGCCTGCGACCTCTGCCGAGGAGGCCTGGCCCGCCGTGGACAGCGGCACATCCCTCGCCGGGCTGCTGGGCGCGGGGCTCACCCTGCTGCTGGCCGCCGGGCTGGGGGTGGCGCTCAGGCGGCACGCCAGGCCGGTGGCAGGTTGAGCCCGTGGGCGCCGACCGCCTGCTGGACCTCGGCGCACAGGAGCGCCTCGCAGCGCAGGACAGCGTCATCCATCGCCTCGATCCGCGCGCCAAGATCCTGGCCACCGCTGCCTTCGTCCTGGCCGTGACCTCCTTTGGTCCCTACGCGCTGGTGGTCCTGCTCCCCTTCCTCGCCTACCCCCTCTTCCTGGCGCTCGCGGGGGGGGTGCCGCTGGGCGGGCTGCTGAAACGGGTGGCGCTGGTCCTGCCCTTCGCTCTGCTGCTCGGCCTCTTCAACCCCCTGCTGGATCCAGCCCCGCGGGTCTGGCTCGCGGGGGTCGCCATCTCCGGTGGCTGGCTCTCCTTCGCCTCCATCGCGCTGCGCGCCCTGCTCACCGCCAGCGCCGCCCTGGTGCTGCTGGCCGTCACCGGCTTCGCCCCGCTGTGCGCCGGCCTCGGGCGGCTGGGCGTGCCCCGGGTGCTGGTGACGCAGCTGCTCTTCCTGCACCGCTACGCCTTCCTGCTGGTGGACGAGGTCGGGCGACTGCGCCGGGCCCAGGCCCAGCGATCCGCCGGCCGGCGCCCCGATCTGCACACCTTCGGGGCCATGCTGGGGCAGCTGTTGCTGCGCACCCTGGACCGCGCCCAGCGCATCCATGTGGCCATGCTGTGCCGCGGCTTCGACGGCGCCCTGCCGGCGCCACGGCCGCTGGCCGCCCGCCCCGCCGACGCCCTCTTCCTGGCCGCCTGGTGCGCCGTGTTCGCGCTCCTGCGCCTCGCCCCCTTCGCCCACCTCGCCGGGGACCTCACGCCATGAGTCACCACCTCGTCGAGACCCTGGATCTCCACCACGCCTACCCCGACGGTACGCCAGGCCTGCAGGGCGTCACCCTGCGCATCACCCACGGCGAGGCCGTGGCCCTGGTGGGCGCCAACGGGGCCGGCAAGTCCACCCTGCTGCTGCATCTCTGCGGCGCCCTGCTGCCCACCCGCGGCAGCGTGCGCGTGGGCGACGTGCCCGTCACGCCCGGCACGCTCACGCTGGTGCGCCGCGCCGTGGGCATGGTCTTCCAGGACCCGGACGACCAGCTGTTCCTCTCCACCGTCCGGGAGGACGTGGCCTTCGGCCCGCGCAACCTGGGCTTGCCGTCGGAGGAGGTGGAGCGGCGGGTGCGCGAGGCCCTGGCGCGCGTGGGCGCTGGCCATCTGGTGGATCGCCCGCCGTACCGGCTCTCGGGGGGGGAAAAGCGCGCCGTGGCCATCGCCACCGTGCTGTCCATGTCCCCCGACATCCTGGTCATGGACGAGCCGTCATCGCACCTCGACCCCCGGAGCCGGCGGGCCGTGATCGCGCTGCTGCGGGGGTTCGAGCACACGCGGATCATCGCCACCCACGATCTGGACCTGGCCCTGGACGTCTGCCCGCGGGCCGTCGTGTTGGGACAGGGGCGGGTGCTGGCGGATGGGGCGACGGAGGAGATCCTCAAGGACGACGCGCTGCTGGAGAGGAGTGGGCTGGAGCGGCCGCTGCGGTGGCAGTAGGCGCACAGAGACGCCGGACGACTCGCCGCGCACTGGCCAGCCGGCCCCGCGCCGGAGAACGGCCTCGGAGTTACCGATTCCGCCGGAGGCACCATCCCTGGTTACCACCAGGCCAGCCTGGCATGCCACTACCACGCGAAAACCGGCGTTGGATCGTCGGGACACATCACCACGATGGCGGATCTGGTAACCCCACCGCCATCCTCCGGCTGATTTGGTAGGTTCAGCCACGTCCTCCGGCGCCCCCACGCCGGGACAGTGCCCGCGCAGCGCCCTCCAGGAGCTTCTGGTAGGCGCCGCGGCGCTCGTGCTCCTCCCGGTAGCGGCGCCAAGCCCAGGAGTGGTGCAGCGGCTCCTCCTCCAGCGCGAAGAAGCGGGGATCGCCGAGCACCTGCGCCAGCCGGGCGTGCAGGCCGGGGGGAAGCGGCTCGCAGTGCAGCACCGCCACGTGGCTGACGCCGACCTCCCGGGCGATGGTACGCAGCGAAAGCTCCGTACATGCCCTCAACCCCTGCATGAGCAGCGCGCGGGCGGGTCCGCGCTGCTCCAACGCGGCGACGGGTGTGCGGGTCAGCGCCGAGACTGCCGCCCGGACCTGCTGGACCGTGGGCGCGCGCATGCTTGTAGTGCGCCAGGTGCATGCTCCCCCTGGAACGTCAACCGCGCCACGAACTAGGGACCACCCCGGCGCCACGATGAAGGACCCCCCTCTCGTGGCGCACGTGGCGATCTCTGGGTCAGCGGTCACCTTGGGCATCCAGC
>JBDRKM010000113.1:0-4844 GCA_043814015.1 Pseudomonadota bacterium | reverse complement strand
GCCGCACGCCTGGCCGTGGCGCACCTGGGCGCCGCATCGGGGCTGCCCACCCGCCCCCTGGCCGACGCCCTCGGCCTGACCACCCACGGGATCCGGCGCCTGCAGCGCCTCCCGCCCGATCCCGACGCGCTCCAGGCCGTGCGCCTGCGCCTGGCGCTGGAGGAGCGCATCGCCCGGCAGGCCCTGGCCGCGCCCACGTGGCCCGCGGCGTGGGCAGTGCCGGCGTGAACCCGCCTAGTGCACGCGCCCGGAAGTCTTTGACCACCCCTCTGATGTCCGTCGGCGCGTGCACTGGCGGCCGCAGCTGCGGCCGCCCGCGGGGGAGCGCCCGCAGGGCGCGTGGGGGGCGCGGCCCCCCCTGAAAAAGGGATAGTGCCGATGCGCCGCGTAGCGGCCGGCGCGTCAGCGCCGCCGGAAGTCCCTGGTCAGGGACTTCCGGGCAGCGGCACTAGTCCAGGTCGTACGCGCAGCGGAAGCCGATATCGGGCTGGCGCTCGTCCCAGCGGTTGGCGCGCACGTCGGCGGCGGTCAGATCGTCGTAGGCGTTCTGGTAGCCACCGCCGCGGACCATGAGCCGCTCGCCGTCCGCGGGGGTGGACGTCCACTCGCGGGCGTTGCCGCCCATGTCCAGCAGGCCCTCGGGGGTGGCCCCGGCCGGGTAGCTGCCCACCGGCGCCAGGCCCGCGAAGCCGTCGTCGTGGTCGGGGGTGCCGTAGGGCCTGGCACAACGGAGGTCGCAGAAGTTGGCCCGGGAGCCGTCGGGCGGGGCGTCACCCCAGGCGTAGCGCCGGCCGGCGGTGCCACGAGCCGCGACCTCCCACTCGTCGGCGGTAGGCATGCGGCCCCCGACCCAGGCGCAGTAGGCCCGAGCGTCTGCGCCGTCCACGAAGACCACCGGGAGCGCAGGATCGAGCGACGCCTCCACGCTGCGAGGATCGGCCCGGTAGCCGGTGCTCTCCGCGAAGGCGCGGAAGCGGACCACGGTGACCTCGGCGCGGTCCAGGGCGAGAGGCCCGACCTGGACCGGCCGCCGGATCTCGTCCTCGTACCAGACGCGCTTCGCGGGCCCGACGTGGGGGGCGATGTAGCGCTCGAAGAGGGTGACCCTGAGATCGATGTCGGCCTCGGTGGAGCCGAGCCAGGCCACGCCACCGGGTAGAACGACCGCCTCGCCGGGGGTGCCTCCGGTGGCTCCGCCCCCGCGCGCCGCCCCCTCGGCCGCGAGCCGCTCGGTCAGGCCCCGCCTGGCCGCCCGCGCCCCGCGCCGCGCCTCGAAGATCGCCAGGTCCGTGGCGTCGGCCGCGGTGGCATCGCTGCCCATCATCAGCATGGCGATGACCGGGCCGCTCGGAAGCTCGACCATCGCGCACCCCCGGCGCTGGGGCACCAGGGCCAGGAGCGGATCGCGCAGCGGGGGGTGCAGCTCGGAAGGGGCGATGAACCCGAGATCCAGGTAATAGGACCCCGGCGGCGTGGCGTGGGGGAAGCGATCCGGGGTGGGCTCGAAGCGGTGGTCGCCGTGCCGGCAGCGATCCAGGGCGCGGTCCATGTCGCCGTCCGCGGAGGACGTCAGCAACCCGAAGCGGGCCTCGGCCGGCAGGTCGAGGGGCGAGACGCCATCGGCGGAGGCGAGGAGGGGGAGCAGGGCCATCACGAGGGGGAGGCGCATGGCGGGGAACTAACCGGAAACCGCCCACATGAACGACGGTATCCCCGCCCACAGACCCGCCCGCGCGCCGCGGGTGATAAAGGCTGGCACCCCGAGGTTCCCTCCATGACCGACACACCCCCTCCGACCCCCGGCGCCATCACCATGCTGTTCTCAGGCGGGCTCGACACCACCCTCGAGGTGGTGGAGCTGGCCGAGGCCGGGCACCGCCTGCACCTGGTCACCTTCGACAACGGCCGCTGCGTCAACCGCGGCGGCGCGCGGCGGCGCTTCCTGGAGCTGCAGGGGCGCTACGGCGATCTGCTGGTGCACGCCGAGATCGACACCAGCGCGCTCATGGACCAGCTCGTCGCGCGCGCGCGCCAGGCCCCGCGGCGGCTCAAGTCGCCCCTGGCGGTGGACATGGCCTGCAAGATGGCCGCCGTCACCCAGACCCTGGCCTACACCCGGCGCGCCGGCGTCGAGGTCTTCTCGGACGGCGCGGCCATCGACCAGACCCAGGTGTTCATCCAGCACCCCGAGTTCTCGCAGCACATCCGCCCACTCCTGGAGCGGCACGGCGTGCGCTACCGGCCGCCCGTGCGCTTCGACTGGCCCCGCGAGCGCAAGATCGCGCGCCTGGAGGAGCTCGGGCTGGCGTCGGGGCCCCCCGTTCTCGAGCACCTGCACATCACCAGCCAGCTCGCGCATCAGCCCTTCTGCATGCGGGGCTTCGTCACCTTCCTGTTCACCTCCCCCACCCGCCACCTGCCGCCCTTCAAGCAGCTCGGGCTGCCCATGGAGCGCGCCAAGGAGCTCTGGACTTTCCTGCTGCCCGACGCCGAGGCCTGGCTGGCGCGGGAGCTGCAGGCCTGATGCCCAGGGGGGCCCCGCGGCTGGTCGCGCTGCTGGGCCTCGCCCTGGCCTGGCCCACGGCCTCCCGCGCCGAGGTCCCCGCCCTGCCCCCGGACTTCCCCCTCTCGCCCATCACCTGGGGGGGCCTGGGCGGTGCCGGGAGCCGTGAGGCCTGCGGCCCGCTGCGGCACCACCCGGTGGTCCTCGTGCACGACGACGGCGAGGGCCCCGAGGCCTGGTTCGAGGGCCCCGAGGACGGCGCGGCCGGCGCCCTGCTGCAGGCCGGCTTCGACCCCTGCGAGATCTGGGCCGTGCGCCTGGCGGATCCGGGCCAACCCCTGCGCTCCCTCGAGGAGCTGACCGACGACCTCAAGTACTTCATGGGCTCGGTGCTCGCGTACACCGGCGCGCCCGCGGTGCAGCTCGTGGCCAGGGGCACGGGCGCGGTCCTGACCCACGCCACCCTCCAGAAATACCGCCTGCACGCCCTCGTCCACGCGGTCGTCTACCTCGACGCCCCCTTCCAGGGCTTGTCCGACTGCGACGAGACCCGCTGCTTCTCCGGCGAAGTGCGCTGCTGCTCGCTGGCCCCCGGCTCGCTGCTGCTGCGCCGCACGCTCCTGCCCCTGGAGGCTCCCGAGGCCCTGGAGGTCGTGCCGGACGCCGGCCGCACCGGCCGCATCCGCTACCTCTGCCTGGGGGCCACCCCGGCCGCCCCGCTGGAGGAGCGCAAGCCCGCGCGCGGCGGCTGGATGCTGGACGGCGCGGCCAACCTCTCCTTCCCGGAGCTGGCCGAGCGCCCCGTCCAGGCCGCCCCCGTGGCCTGGCAGGTCGTGGTGGAGGCCCTCTCGGACCCGGCGGCGGGCTGCGATCCGGCCCACGACGCCGACAGCGACGGCTTCTGCGCCAGGGAGCACGGCGGCGCCGACTGCGACGATGTCCGCGCCGATGTCCACCCCGGCGCCGAGGAGGGCGAGGCCGACGGTGTAGACCAGGACTGCAACGGCTTCGAGACCGACCGCCGCTTCCCGGGCTGGGCCTGCGAGCGGCCCATGGCGAGCTACCAGGCGCCTGCCAGCGACGCCCCCCGCGGAGCCCCCGCGCCCGGCCCGCCCTCCCCCTGGCTGCGCTGGCTCGCGATCCTGGGGCCCCTCCTCGGGGTCCTCACCCTGGGCGGCTGGTGGATGCTCCGGGGCGCCCGCCCGGCGCGAGAGAGGCGGCGCAAGCGCCCCTGAGCCGGTGCGCGCCCCCAGCGGGACCTGCCCCGGGTGGATCGGCAAGAAACCCGTGCTCCGCGGGCGGCGCGATGTCGCCTGGACGCTCGGGAGGCCGGCGGACTCGCGAGCTGACCGGCGGCAGGCTCCCGACCCGAGCGTCGCGCCCGCAGGCCGAGTCCTCGTCGGCGCAGCCGAGGATTCGGGCCCTTGTCTCGCCCCCTGGAGATCGGTACCATGCGCTGGACCGTCGCCACCAGGAGAACGACATGCGCGCTCGCAGCAACCCCGCCCACACCCGCACCCGTGCCGCCCTCGCCGCGCTCATGCTCGGCCTGCTCGCCGCCGGCTGCTCGGGCCCCTCCGATCGGCCCGGCCCCGCCGGTCCCCCGCCGACGGACGGCGGGCCCGAGGCCGGCAAGCCCCCCGGCGCCGAGGCCGGCATGCCCCCCGGCCCCAGCGGCGGAGATCCCGGCCTCGAGCCCGACAAGCCGGCGCACCAGCTCTGCACCGCCGACCTGCAGGACTTCCTCGCCCACGGCGTGAAGGTCGAGGACATGGAGAAGAAGATCGAGCACGGCCTCGAGCTGGGGGTCACCAGCCTGCCGCTGCTGGCCACGCCGGAGGAGCTGGCGCAGCTGCGCGAGCAGGGCCTCCCCCAGGAGCTGCTCGACAAGTGGTTGCAGCCGGTGGCGGGCGCCGCTCCCGCCGAGGCCACGCCCCCAGGCCCAGAGAGCACCGCGCCCTAGCGCACGCGCCCGGAAGTCTCTGACCACCCCCTGGGTGTTGCGGCGCGTGCACTGGCGGCCGCGGCTGCGGCCGCCCGCGGGGGAGCGGCGTAGCCGCGTGGGGGGCGCGGCCCCCCGAAAATGGGATAGTGCCGATGCGCCGCGTAGCGGCCGGCGCGTCAGCGCCGCCGGAAGTCCCTGGTCAGGGACTTCCGGGCAGCGGCACTAGTACGAGGTGCCCGGCACGACGACCAGGATGTCGTAGCTGTCCAGCAGGGTCGCGCCGTCGCCCAGCACGTTCAAGGTCAGCCGGTAGAGCTGGTCCTCGGTGGTGGCCGCCACCACGCCGCGGAAGGTCAGGGTGAAGTCGAGGCCATCCTCGACCGCGTCCGGATCGAT
>JBDRKM010000112.1:0-15070 GCA_043814015.1 Pseudomonadota bacterium | reverse complement strand
GGCTGGCGCCTGGGCGGGCCGCTCGGGCGGGGGCGGTGGGGGCGGCGCGGACTCCTCGACCACGGCCGCGGCCGGGCGCGATGGGAGCTGGGCCGGCAGGCGCTCGGCTCCGAAGCCCTTGGGATCCTCGGGTTGCGGCGGCACCGGCGGGGGCGGGGGCAGCTCGACCTGGGCCGGGTCGTCCAGTGAGCTCAAGGTCCGCGGGGGGATCCGGCGGGACGATGGCGGCATCCTCCGCTCGCCACCGACGATGGAGCCCACCAGGCTGGCCGCACGCCGCGGTGGGCGGGCCTCCACGGTGGGAGGCTCGGGCTCGGGCTCCGGAGCCTGAGGGGGGGCCGCCTCTGGAGGCGTCGCGACCTCGGCCAGCGGCCGACGAGCGGGACGGCGCCACTTGGGCTGGCCCCCGCCGGCGGCAGAGCTGCGCAGGATCTCGGCGACGGACTTGGGCTCGGTCGGAGGCTCGGGCTCGGGCGGGGGCGGGGGTGGGGGCTCGGCGGGGGGCGCTGGCTCCGGGGCGGGCTGAGCGGGCTGCGCCGGCGGCGCCGCAGGCTCGGAGACCCCGGCGCTCGCCTCGCCCCCGAGGGAGCGGGGGGCCGCGCGCCGCTTGCGCGTGGGGGGCTTCCAGGCCTGCCGGGCCGGCGCTTCGCCCTGCTCGTCGCCCAGCATGGAGGCGAGCTTTTCTCGGGATACCATCATGGTGGCGCCGCCGTCCTGCAGCGGGGTCCCCTGCCGCTGCGGCACCTTGGCGACCCGCTCCATCACGTCCGTGAGGGATGGGCCGCGGGCCTCGGGGCTGCCGAGCACCGCGGACAGGGCGTCCATGAAGGCCGCGCCATCGGCGAAGCGGTCGTGGGCATCGCGCCGCAGGCAGACCTTGAGCAGCTCCTGCACCCCCCGCGGCAGCTGATCGCGGAAACGGAACAGGCGCCGTGAGCCCTCGGCGCGGCTGGCCATGGCGCGGATATCGTTGACAAGGCCGTCATACACAGGCTTGCCGGTCATCAGCTCAAACGCGATCAGGGCCAGGGCGAACAAATCCGAGCTCAGGTCCTCCGCCGCGGCGTCCATGCGCTCCGGCGGGCAGTAGCGGAAGGAGTCCTCTCGGGGGATGGCTCCAGGATCGCTGTGGAACCTCAGGATCTCCACCTGGGGCAGGGCGTAGCCGATGATCTCGGCCTGCCCGTCAGCCTTCAGCAGCAGACGCCAGGGGGTCAGGCCGCCGTGGGAGTAGACGCCGTGGCCCACGCCGGTCTCGGCCGCGTCCACCAGGATCTCGCCGGCCGCGTACATCAGCTCGAGCCCGGCCCGGACCCCGGGAGCTTCACCAAAGTCGGCGTAGGCCCTGCTCACCTCAGCGACCGACCAGGCCTGACCGGTGGGGTAGACGAAGGACCCCTGCTCGGGATCGTGGGCGAACAGCTCCACGAGGCCCGTGACCATGGGGGACTCGAGGAAGCCGAGCACGACCCCCAGGGAGCTGTTGATGGCGGGGTGGTCCCGGTGCTCGGGGTGGAACTGGATGGCGGTGTGACGGTAGCCCGCCTCGCTGATCATCTCGACGAGATCGGCGGCCGGCCCGTGCAGCCGCCTTCCCGTGGCGGTGAGCCCTGCGATAGGATTCATGCCTTGCTCCGCGGAATGAACGAGCAGCGTAGCAGACCACGACGCCTCGTGGGCACCTGCGCGCAGGTAGCATCTAACGGTCCAGGTGATCCGTGCCTTCTGGAAAAGACCCCCGCAGCGGCCAGGCCAGGGAGTACCCCAAGCCGGAGGCGCGCCGCACGCGCAAGCCAGAACCAAAGGTCAAGCGTGAGATCCAGCGGGTAGACCGCGAGCGTGGGGTCTCCGCAGAGCTGGCCGCCCAGCTGCAAGCGCAGTGGGGCAACCAGGCGGTGGCCCAGCTCGTGGACGGGCCCGAGGCGAGCCAGATCGCCGGGACCACCGCCGAGACCAGCGGGGCCGAGCGCGAAGAGGAGGATCTGCTCGACAGGGCCGAAGCCGAGGAACCCGAGAAACGCGCCGGCCCACGGGATCGCGGCAGCGGGCGCGCCGTCGCGGCCGTGCGCGGCCTGCCTCAGGCGCGCAGTGGCGGCGGGGCCGCGCCCCAGGCCGACCTGCAGTTCGGCGGCGACGACGACGACGATGACGAGGGCTTGCCCATCCCCGCCGACGGCGGCACCGTCCTGCGCTTCCACCGCCCCTACCGGAGCAACCAGGCCAGGATGCGGGCCTTGCGCGCCCGCCTGGGCCAGGTCCACGACGAGCTCGATCACCTGGAGGCGGCGCTGACGGATGTCGCCAGGGCCCACTCCACAGGGCGCGGGGCCGCGGCCTGGCGCGCCGGCACTGCCTCGGGCGATGCCGCCCTGCGCGCACCCCTGGAGGCCTGGGACGACCCGGCCCTGCTCACGGGGCGCGGCTGCGGCCCGGAGGACCTGGAGGACCTCGCCGGCCCCTTCGACGGCCTCGGCCGGCCCATCGCGGCCGCACGGTTCACGGCGCGCCTCGGCGCTCGCCCGGTGAGCCGCAGCATCGCGCGCCTGGTGGGCAGCGCGCCAGGCACCCTGCTGCCGGAGGCCGGGGGCTACGACGGGGCCGCCGCGCGCCTCGGCGCCCTCGCCACCCTGGCCCTCGCGGCCGAAGGGCCCTACGGCACCATGCTGCGGGATCGCGCGGTGCGCACCGCCCTGTCCGAGGCCGCGGTGGAGGCCACCCTCGAGGTCGCCGGCGACATCGCCGAGCAGGTGCCGCCCGCCCACATCCTGTACCGCCGCGTCGCCGGGCGGCCTGCCGGGGGCACCCCCCCGGAGCAGGGTCCCAGCCCCCTCGCGCGGCACTGGGTCGGCGCCGCCCTGCGCGAGGCGGGCCAGGTGATGCCGCTGCCCGAGGTGCCTCCATGGCTGCCCCCGCCTGAGGAGCCCGCGGTGGACCCGCTGGATCCGGCTTCGCTGGTGGACGCGGCCCTGGAGCGCACCGCCCCCCAGGCCGAACGCACCCCCTGGGGGCGGGTGGACGTCCGCCCCCAGCGCGCGGCGATCCAGCGCCTGCTCGCCGCGGGGGGGCGCGTCCAGGTTGAGCTGTGCGCCGCGGCCCTGGCCTGCCGCCGCGCCAACTTCGACGGCGCCATCGCCGCCACCCTGCGTGAGACCTACAAGGCCTTCCGCGCTGAGGCGGTGGAGCTGCTCCGGCTCGACGAGGAGCTGGCGCCCCTGCAGGGCCGCCCCGCGGCCGAGGCCGGGGTGCGCGCCTCCAAGGCGGACTTCGACATCGTCGCCAGCCGCACGCGCATGGACGCCGCGCGCGAGGCCTGCATCGAGCGGCTCGCCGCCATCACCGAGCTGGGGTGAGCCATGGACAGCCCTCCCGATCCCACCAGTGCCCCGGTCCTGCTCGCGGCCATCGAGGCGACGCCCCTGCTGGGCCGGGGGCTCGCCCTGGCCGAGGCGCGCCGTGCCCAGCTCGCTCGCCTGCTGGCCTCGCGGCCCGAGCCCTCGCTGGTCTTACGCCAGCGCCTCCATTTCGGTGCCCTGCTGCTGGTGCGCGAGTCCGCCGAGGCCGACCGCTGGCTGCGCGATCTCGCCATGGAAGCCGACGCGCGCGGCGAGGCGTCCATCGCCCAGCGCGCGCGGTTCATGGCGGCGCGGGCCCGCTGCGCCGCGGGCGCACCCGAGGCCGCCGCTGCCCTGCTGGCCGAGGTACAGCGCGCGCCCATCGCCCCCGAGGCCGCCCTCGACCAGCTCCTCGCCAGGTCCTGGCTCGGCACGCTGGATGCCGTGGGCCTGCTGCGCGAGGCCCTGGAGCGCCTGCCCCCCGCCCGCGACCACGACCGCCTGGCGGTCCTGCTGGAGCTGGCCGACCGCTGCGAGGCCGGCGGCGACCCCTACCGCGCGCGGGTGTCCCTGGAGCAGGCCCTGGCCCTCGCCCAGGCCCATGAGGCGCACGGTGCCGCGGGCCGCGCAGCGCTGATGCTCGGCGCGCTGCTGGTGCGCACAGGGACACCCGACGTCGCCCTCCCTGCCCTGGAGCGAGCCCTGGCTGAGGGTGAGATGGCCAGCGACAGCCTCATCCGGGCCTCCGCTGGCCAGATCCTCGTGGCCCTGCTGCTGGGCCAGGGCGCCTGGCACGACGTGCTCGCGCGCAGCACACCCCTGCTGGAGGTCGCCCGCGAGCGCAGGAACGGCGCCCTGTTGGCGAGCCTCTCCCTCGACCGCGCGACGGCGCACGCGGCCCTCGGGCACCCGGATCGGGCCACACGGGAGCTGCTGGAGGCCGGCCACGAGCTGGAGCTGGCCGGCGAGGATCTCGCTCTCAACCTGGTCAAGGCCCGCCTGGTGGCCCTGCTCATGGCCCTCGGTCCGGAGCGCTTCGGCGCGCTGGTGCTCGAGGCCATGGACGCCGGCGCCGCGCCACGCAACCCGGAGAAGACCTCATGATCCTGCTGCGCGCCTTGCTCGCCGAGGTGCTGCCCCGCCGGTGGTCCCTGGCCCTGGCCCTGCTGGCGGCCGGTGTGATCGGCCTCTGGATCCTGGTGGCCCTGGCCATGCTGCTCGACCCCGAGGACCTGGCCCAGGTCGAGGCATTCGGCGCCGCCGCCGCGGGCGGGGCCATGCTCTTCGCCCCCCTCGCCGCCCTCCTGCTCGGCATCGCCGGGCTGATGGAGGGGCGCGCCCTGGCCCGCGCCCTCCACTTACAGGCCGGCGCGGCGGTCCTGCTGGTGGCCGGCACCCTGCTGGCCATCGGCGTGGCGCTGCCCGGTGGCAGCGATCCCGTCGAGGCCGACCTGGGCGCGGGGGTGATGGGCGGCGCATGCTGTGGGCTCGCGCCCGCCCTGATCCTGCTCGTGCCCGGCCTCATGTTCGCGGTCCAGGGCCTGCGCCAGCTCTTCACCGGCAGCAGCCCCCGGGCGCTGGCCGCCCTCGCCGCCTTCCTGGAGGCCAGGGGCGGCGCCGGGTTCGACGATCTCGCGCGCGAGGCCGCCGTCCCCGCCGCCCGGGTCGGCGAGCGCCTCGACGATCTCGCCCACAGCGGCCGGCTCGCCCTCCAGGTGGCCCGCGCCGAGCGCTGGGCCTGCACCGAGCAGCACGCCACCGCCGCCCGCCGGCGCCTGCCCGGCCTGGTGGCCGCCCACGGCCGCATCGCCCTCGCCGACCTGGCGACGGAGCTGGGCGCCCCCGAGCCCGTGGTGCGCGGCTGGATCTACGCCAGCGTCCAGGACGGCCGCCTGCAGGGCTACATCGACTGGAAGCAGGGCGTGCTGTTCTCGCGCGACGCCGAAGCCCTGCGCGCGGCCCGCCTCTGCCCTGGCTGCGGCGGCCAGCTGGAGCCGGTGGGCCGGGGGATCGTGCGATGTCCCTACTGCGGGGCGGAGATCTTCCTCTAGCGTCTCGCCACCGCCTGCCCACAGATCCCGCACACACCCGCATCCCCCCGGTACACGCTCATGCGCGCCTGGTAGCAGCCCACGTGGAAGAAGCGGCCGCAGCCGTGCGGGCACTCCTGGCGCACCTCCGGGGCGACCTGCTGCCCGCAGATTCCGCAGGTGACGGTGGTGACGGCGTGGCGCTCCTGTACGGCCTCCACCTCCTCTACCGGGGGCAGGGGCTCCACCGGACCCCACCAGGCCAGCCAGCCCACCAGGACACCGACGCAGCCGGACAGGACCCCGGGCACTGCCGGCAGCAGGGCGCCCGGGCTGACGCCGGCGATGAAGAGCGGCCCGGCGAGCGCCAGGACCCCCACCAGGATCAGCAGGACGAAGCCGGTCAACGCCACCCGCAGGCGATTGCCACGCCCGCCCCAGGCGTGGCGGGCGAGGTTGGTGGTCAGGAACCCGAGGGCGAGCCCTGGCAGCAGCGCCACCGGCAGGCTGCGGGAAAACGACAGGGCCAGGCCCCAGCCCAGGCCCCAGGCGCAGACCAGCACGGCCGAACCCAGCAGGGCCAGCGCCCCCTGCCCAGCATAGCCGCGGGTCTTGGGGTAGTCCGGGGTCTGCTCGTGGACGCCGGAGCCCGCCGGGGGCTCGGGCAGCAGGTAGACCAGCTCGCCGGGCACCACGCCGAGGGCGCCGAGGTTCTCGTGGTCCGTGAGCAGACGCCCCCGCGCCCGCAGCCAGTACAGCCGGCGGCGGCCGTCGGGCCAGTAGGGGTGGAGGCCGGCGTCCCGCGCGATGCGCGCCGTGATGTCCTTGGCCGGCAAATACGCCGGGACCACCAGGTCCAACAGGCGGGGCTGCACGTCCACCACCTGCACGCGCACCTGGACGGTCTGGGCGTCGGCTTCCATGCTCTGGACCCTACCGCTGGGCCTCGACCGTGGCCTCGAGCTCGTCCACGATGCGCCCCAGCGGCTGCAGCAGGCGCTCGAACTTCTCGAACCACTTGAGCCAGACCTCATCCGCCTGCTCCGAGGCGGGCACGGCGGCGTTCACCTGGCGGATGAACTCCTTGTATTTCTCGATGCGGCTGGTGGTGGTGGGCAGGGGGTTGAAGAAGTCGTGGCCGTAGTTGATGAGCAGACCGGCCGTGCGGTACAGCACGCGGTCGGGGGTGCCCTCCTCGATGAGCAGCAGCTCCGATCCCACCAGGGCCGAGTAGAAGCCCAGGGTGTCGAGCCCGAGCTCCTTGACCAGCGCGGTGCGGTACAGGGACTGCAGGATCTTCTTGTTGAGGCGGATGTACTCCACCACCCGCGGCTTGAGGTAGCTCTCAGCGGCGCGGGACTGGCGCCCGGCGCGGGGCACGGGCAGCTGGACCTGCACCAGGCGCCCGAGGCGCACGTTGATGCGGCACAGCGCCACCGCGTCCGGCTGATCCTCCTCCATGGGGTGCAGCCGCGGCGCCGAGGCTTCCCGGACGCGCGCCGGCTTCTCCTCGCTCGTGTCGAACACAGGGCGCAGGCTGCCGTCGTCCGGGCTCTCCACGTGGAAGAGCCACAAGAGGTACTCGCCGTCCTGCTTGGGGACCTCCAGCGGCACGGCCGAGGCCTCGGACAGCAGCACCCCCTGGCCCATCCGCGTGATGCCGAAGCCCGCCTGGATGATGGCCACGTAGGCCTGCTTGCGCTGCTGCAGCTCCACCTGCAGGCCCTGCACGATGCCGTGCCCGTGCAGGAAGAGGTTGTGCCGGGCCAGCGCCTTGCGGTGGTAGTGCTGCTCGGTGAGCAGATCCTGCGCGGTGAGGCACAGGCCCTCGAAGGGGTTGAGTCGCGTCAGCTCCAGTTCCTTGCTCATGGAATGCCCTTCCTGGTCGCTCCCGACCCTCAGGTCTCGTCGGCGAAGCGGATGGTGAACTGCACGTGGGCCGGCTTCTCGGTGGTCACGATGCGGCTGATGCGCCGGAGGACATCCGTGGCGCGCTCGCCGAAGCGGCGCTCGAAGCGACTGCGCGACTCGAGCTCCAGCACGAAGTAGCGCGTGGCCGGCCGGCTGCGGGGGTAGAGGAAGTAGGCGGGCGGCTCGACGCGCAGGTAGCGCTCGGGCAGGTTGGGGCCGCCGGACAGCGTACAGCCCCCCAGCACCGCGGGGGCCGGCTTGGCGCACTCGATCACCGTGACGGGCGCGGCGGTGAGCACCGAGATCATCTCCTCCACGCCCACGCGCGTGCCGCGCATGCGGTAGAGCCGGATGGCACGGCGCACCAGCTCGCGCTGCTCGTGGACCGAGAGCGCTGCATCGAACTCGAAGTTCACCCAGCTCGCGATCCATGGCAGGAAGCGGGGGTCGGTGTTGATGGGGTCGGTCAGGGAGGGCAGGCCCTCGACCTTGTCGACCACGGTGGTCATCAGGTGCTGGAAGATGAACAGGAAGCGGCGGAACGCCTCGGCGCTCTGGGCGGAGACGTCGGAGCTGGCGCCACGCTCCGCCAGCCCCAGGCGGCGCTGGGAGAGCTCGTCCACGGTGGCGACATCGCGCCGCTCTGTGGGCGAGTTGCCCTGGAAGATGGCGGGCAGGTAGCGCGTGTAGCCCCGCACGGGGACGTGCAGGACCACCACATCCTGCGGCGTGATGGCGAAGGGCTGGTGCCCCGGGGCCACCATGAGCTCGGGCTCGAGGTGGACCAGCTCTTCCGGGGTGTAGCTGGCCGCGGGGGAGCCATCGGGCAGGACGCGCCTGGCACGCACCACCATGGGCTCGCCCCCGGCGGCGGGCTGCACCTCCACCAGGCGCACGTGCCCGACCCGCTCGCCGCGCCGCGCCTCCACCAGCCGGAAGCGCACCACGTTGCCCATGTGGCGCCGCAGGAAGGCCTTGGCCTCCTGCACCGGGAAGTTCACCCGCACCACCTCCTCGAGGTAGGCGAGATCGCCCGGCACCCGCTGGATCTCGCCTGGGGCGTGCGGCGCGAGCTCGTGGCTGCTCATACGCCCAGCTCCTCACCGAGCACGCGGATGCGGCGCGCCCAGAACAGATCGTGCCGGACCTGGTGCAGCACGTCGACGCCCTCGCCCTGCTCCCAGCCGGGGCCCTTGCGGCGCTGCTCGGGATCGCTCACGTCGTAGAGCTGCACGTCCGTCACGTGGCGGATGTCGGGGATGTCCGCCACCAGCCGTGCCAGATCCTGGGCGTAGAGGGTGCCGCCGAAGGGCCAGCCATCGCGGTCCAGGCCACCGCGGTACGGGTCGAGGAAGCGCTTGACCCAGGCGATGGCCTGCTCGCGGACCACCAGCAGGTTGCTGTTGGGCCGCAGGCGCAGGGTGACGGAGATATCGATGGGCCTGAAGGTCGCCAGCCGCACCCGCGGCGAGACGTTGATCAAGCAGCGCTCCCGGATGTAGCGCTGGACGTGATCTCGCAGGCCCACGGCCAGGAAGGGATCCGGCACCTCCTCGCCCTCGCGGCGCTTGGGCAGGATGACCACCTCGACGGAGCCGTCGGAGGCCATGTCGCCGGAGCAGGCCGCCCGGGCCACCTCGCCAGAAGACTCCCGCGCGATGATCTCGAAGTCGCTGCGGGTCACCGCGCGGTTGCGGGAGGTGAGCAGGCTCGGCGCGCGCCGCACGATCTCCTCGATGGTCTCGGCATCGCGGCCGCCCACGGCGGGCAGGAGGTTGACCACCTTCAGGCGGTCGGCGAAGCCCTCACAGACCGAGACGCTGCCCGCCGCCACGTTGCCCACCGCGCCGGGGACGTTGTGGTAGACCTCGACGATGACGTTGTTGGCGCCCACTGGCAGCATCCTGCCGCGCACGCCGTTGCCGAAGGTCAGGGTGCCCTCCACCGGATCCACCACGAAGACGCGGTCGTCCTTGCCGGCCGTGAGCAGGTTGCCCTCGCGCGCCGGGAGCCAGGTCTCGGTGCGCCCATTGCCGCGATCCACCAGCACCGCCAGGTCCTGGAAGAGCTCGGGGCGGGGGAAGAGCCTGCGCTCGGTGTCGCCGGAGGGGACCAGGTAGATGGGCTTGCGCCGCAGGCGCACCACCTGGTTGGGGACGCCGTAGCCCGAGAACCGCTCGCGCTTGACCGCGGTGAGGTTGACGGCGTCCACGGTGTTGAGCAGCATGTGGGACAGGGGCGGGAAGGCCGGCACGTGATCCGCCGGGTGGCCCTCGGGCAGATCGATCCGGGCCCGCATCCAGAAGCCCTCGCGGGGCGTCTGCGGTGGATCCGGGTAGACGAAGGAGAGCTGACCTGTCCGGGTGAAGTCGTAGACGGAACGGGACTCCTCGGAATCCGCGGCCTCGGAGGAGGCGATGCGCTGCCAGGCCGTGCGGCCGTGGGCGCGCTGCTCCAGCACCTCCCACTCCACCCGGGTGCCCGCCGGCAGGAAGGACTCGCCGCGGCAACGGAAGTGGATGGCGTGGCGCGCGGCGCGCGGCAGGGGTTTGTCGAAGCGCAGGTAGAGCGCGAGGTTCTGCTCCTCGATCTCCATGAAGGGGAAGAAGGGGTGGAACTCGGCCAGGCGCCGCGCGGCCCGCGTGACCACCCGCGTGAGCCGGCGGTTCTGGTCGCGGTAGTCCACCTGAGCGGCCTTGGGCCCGGGCATGGGCTGCTCGTAGGTGCCGTCGCCCAGGGTCTTGTCGGCCCCGAGGCGCACCGCGTGGATGCGCGGCACGATGGGGTGGCGGTTTTTCTCCTTGTCTTCGAAGGTGAGGTTGGACTTGACCAGCTCGAGGCGGATCCAGGTGGTCTCACGCTCGGCCACCGTGTGCCTCGCCAGGCCCTTGAGCTGCTCTTTGGGGTCGAGCACCAGGCGCACGCGCCGCTTGCCGGGCTTCTTGGCGCCCTCTTCGTCGAGGGTGGCGAAGGTGAAGCCGGCGTAGCGCTTGTCCTCGCTCCACACCACGCGCCAGTTGTCGCCGGCGCGGTAGGTGAGCTGCATGAGGTAGTCCTTGACGGGCTCCTCCACCGGCTCGCCGTTGCACTCGAAGCCGACCTCGATCTCCACCAGCACCGGCTTCTGCGCGCGGTTCTCGAAGAGATCGGAGCCGATGTACCACTTGCGCCCGATGGTGGGGGAGAGGGCGGCGTTGATCTGGAAGGGCGACCAGGGGGACTCATCCGGCAGCAGGCGCTCCACGCGACGCGGATCGTCGCCGCAGAACATGTCGACCTCGACGGGCCGGCGCCAGGTGAGATCCAGATCGAGATCCGGGGCCAGGCTGCGCAGGAAGACGGTCTCGACCCGCTCGGCCTTGAGGTTGAAGCCGTCGTTCGCCATGTCCGGCAGCGGGCCGGTGATGACGACGGTGGTGCCGCCCATGCGGACCTGCTCATCCGCGATGGGCTCCCAGGTCTCGCCGCGGCGGAACGACCAGCGATACGCCGGCAGGTAGCTGTTGCGCCCGCCGGGCAGGCCGCGGTCGGTGAGCGAGAGTCGCAAGGTCCAGCCGCCGCGCATGGGGGGCAGGTCGGACAGGGACCACAGCAGGGTGCGGCCCGAGGCGCGCACCTCCCAGTTGTTGAGGGGGCGCTCGGCGCCGCCGCGGTCGTCCTTCCAGAAGACCTCGAGGTCCTCGCTCATGCGGCCGGCGAGCCAACGCTCATAGGCCAGCCGCCCGCGGATCCACCAGCGCTCGTTGCCCACGGTCTCGGGGAAGGCCATGGCCTCCCCGGGGATCTGGAAGCCCTCCAGGGGCTGGACCCCGGGCAGGGCCGTCAGCAGGATCTGCACGGGCATCCCCAGCACATCGTCGGGCTCGGTATCGACCGCGATGGGGCGCCAGCCTTCGGCGGTGGGGTACTCCCAGTCGAACAGGCTCACGATGGAGAGGCGGTCCACACCGGCCGAGGAGCGCACCACGCCCATCCGGCCCACCGGGCGCTGCTCCTCCTCCGGGTCGAAGTCCATCAGGCGAAAGTCGTCGTGGGCCAGATAGAGCAGCTGGTGGGGGGTGTAGGAGTCGGGCCCGAACTCCACCGGGTCCATCTCGAAGACCTGGAAGCCGCGCCCCCCGCCGAAGACCAGCGCGGAGGAGGCGTCCGCGATGCGGTGGAAGGGCAGCTCGCGCACCAGGGGCCGGCGCCCGCCGCGGATGGCCACCACCCGATCCACGGCGCAGCCGTGCACCGTCAGCGGCTCCGTGGTGATGAAGTCCAGCGCCGGGGCCTCCTCGCGCTGCCGGGTGGCGCAGCGGGCGTGGGCGGGCATCTCCACGGACGCCCCCTCCCCCTTCAGGGTGAAGGTCAGGGGAGCCACGGCGGGCAGGGCGGTACGGCGTTCTTCCCCGATGAAGTTGAGGAAGTGGATGTAGGTCTTGTCCGGCACGCGGTTGAGCCGGAAGACGATCATCTCCGTCATCCACGCGAAGAGCTGGACCAGCGTGACGCCGGGATCGGCGTCGTTGAGGTTGGTCCACTCAGGGCAATACTGCGGGATGAGGGCGCGGGCCTCGGCCACGAGGTCGGCGTAGCGCCGGTCGTCCAGGTTCGGGGGTCGGATGGGCATCAGCGTCCACTCTTGTTCGTGAGCACGTGAACCAGGTTCTGCGGGCTGTTGGTCGAGACGATGCGGTAGTCAACCTCGACGCGGACCTCACCGTCTCGCCCGGTGGAGGCCTTGACCCCCTCGACCTTGATGCGGGGTTCCCAGCGCAGCAGCGCCTTCTCCACGTGGAAGGCGATCATATTGCCGGTGGCGCGGGTGTTGGGGGCGAACAGGAACTGGTGGATCCTGCAGCCGAACTCCGGCAGCATGGGCCGCTCCCCGGGCTTGGTGCCCAGGATGAGGGTGATGCTCTGCCGGATGTTCTCCTCGTACTCGGACAGCGCCACACCGCCGCTCGCCGGGTCGAAGTGGAAGGGGAACGCCCAACCGCGCCCCAAAAACTCCTTGCGGATGGTCATGGGGACCGCCTCGATGCTGTATTGATACCGAGAATCACCGGTGACTAGCTGGCGCTGCCGAAGCTGTTGCTGCAGAAGGTGAACTCGGTGGTGTAACCCGTGCGGGGGCTGATGATGTGGCGGGAGGCCAGCACATAGTAGTTGCCGTTGAAGGGCGCCGCGATGCCGTCGAGGGCCACCACGGTGCCTGCGCGCACGGCGTCGTTGCCCTGGATGGTGCCCGTCCCGCGGGCGAACTGCCGCGCCAGGCGCTCCAGCTCGGCCAGCGCGATGGCGTTGGCTTGATCCTGGGTGCTGACGGGGACATCGGTGATGTAGGCCGTGGAGGCGCCGAACGCGGTCTCGGCGACCTGGCAGCCGAGATCGCCGCCGCCGACGGCGCTGAGGTCGCCGCTGGCCGCGGTGCCCACCACCTCCTGTTTGGCGGCGATGTCCCAGCCGCGCACCACCACCTCGGAGACCTGATCGACGCTGTTGAACGCCACCCGCAGCGAGCGCAGGTTGCCGCCGAGGCTCACGGTGTTCTCCGTGCCCGTGTACTGGTTCTGCTGGAACTTGAGGGTGCCGTCGTCCACGCGCAGGGTGAAGTTGTTGCGGGCCGCGAGGCGCTTGAGGAAGGCGATGTCGGTCTCGTTGCGCTGCAGCACGTAGGGCATGGTGGTGTCGGTGGGGTCCACCTCCACCGGGAGGCCACACTCGGCGCCGATCTCGGAGACGATGTCCGAGTCGAGGACATCCTCCCAGAAGCGGGTGTTGCGCCCGCGGCCGAGCTTGTGGAGCGGATCCAGCGCGCGGATGGTCAGCGCGGTGCCGCCGTCCATGGTGAAGCTCGGCTCGAGCGCCACCACCTGGCCCTTGAACAGCAGCACGTCCCCCTCGCCCACACGGGCCTCCACCTCGTCGCCGATGTTGAAGTCCCACTGGGGCTGCCCCTCGGCGCCACCCAGCCGCATGGTGAGCATGGAGATCATGTCCACGTGATCCTCGATCACGATGGACTGCACCCCATCGCCCTGGGGCTGCTCGAAGGTGTGGCCCTCGCCGATGGTGATCTTGTAGGAAGGGACGCTGGAACGCGCCGTACCGCCGCTCTGCTGCGCAGACATGGGTGCCCTCGGGTGCTAGAAGAGCGAGCGGATGCCGGACTCCGCCGCGGCCATGGCCTGGTGGAGCAGGTCGCCCTCGCCCAGATCCTCCATGAAGTCGTCCACACCACCGCCGTTGTCGTCGTCGCCCCGGTAACCGGGCCGCACCATGACCTCCTCACCGCCCGCGAAGGGCTGCATGGGGTCGGCGATGTTGTTGTCCTTGCAGACCTGCCGGGAGGTGGTGTTGTTCTGGTTCGCGACGTCCGTCGGGGTCTGGCCGGCCACGGCCTGCACCAGGCGGATCTCGTTGCCTCCCCAGCGCCCGCCACCCATGTCCACGTAGACGAAGGCGTCGGGATCCCACTCCTTCATCTTGACCTGGCACTTGGCGCGCAGCGGCGTGCCGGAGGCGGAGAACAGGGTGTAGGAGGTGGCGACGGACTCCACCACGCCCGTGATCTGGTAGCCGCCCCAGTCGAAGCGCACGGTGGTGGGGCGCTTCTTGGACTGCTTGGTGGACTCGCCGGAGCCGGGTGTGGAGTCGGCGTTGGTCATGGCCAGCAGCTGCTCGACCCAGAAATCGTAGACGCTGGTCTCCGAGTCCTCGTTGGTGGTGTCGAACAGCAGCTCCATGGTCACGGAGCGGGGGCTGCCCTTCTGGAACTCCAGCGGGGATTTGTCTTTGCCCTGCTCGTCGACCTCCTTCCAGGAGACCTTCTTGTCCTCCTTGAACTCCTTGGGGTTGTACTGGACCGTGAAGATCTCACCGGCGTTGTCGCCCTCGAGGATCTCGAAGGTCGCTTTCGTGGGGTTACCACCAGACGTCGTTCCGGACATCGGGATCCTCCTGGCGTCGTTCGTTGCGGGCCTGGAATTGGTGGTTGACCACGGCCAGGACATCCCGGCCGAGGGTGTCGAGGTCCACCGGGGCGCTGCCGGCGGCGGACGCGGGTGCTGAAGAGGAGCTGGCCTCGGCGCGTGCCTGCGCGGAGTCCTCGGCCCTGCGGACGCGCCGCTGAGCCTCCAGCTCTCGCCGATCTACCTCGGCGATGTGGACCAGCTGCTGCAGGCGCCGGATCAAGCGCTGGGTGGCGAGGCTGACCACGTCGGTGCCGGCGCCATCACTGGCGAGCGCGGGCAGGCGCTCCGCCGCGCTGGGGGCCCGGGACTGCGGGCGGCGCCGCGCCAGGCTGGCGTGCGCGATGTGGCCGCCGGCGCTCGCGGGGAGCTTGGCGGCGGCCTGCTGGACCTGCCGCCGGATCTGCTGCACGACCTCGGCGAGGGGCGCGGGCAGGCTGCGGATGGCGGCAGGATCCGCGGCGCGCTCCATGACGGTCTGGACGACCTGCTCCGGGCTTCCCGCGCGCGCCAGCGCCGCGAGCACGCCCCTGGAGGGGTGCGCCTGGGGCGCCTCCCCAGCCTGGACGGGCTCGAGGGAGGGGGCGGCCAGACCGGGCTGTGCAGCGGCCAGCCCACGGGCCGCGGGGTGCCCTGGACGCTGCGACCAGGCCAGATCTCCCGAGACGAGTCCGATGGGGCGCACGGCGCGCTGCTCCAGCCGCTCGAAGGCGGTGACGGAGGGGACGCTGCCGGCGCGATGGTCGTGGGCGTGCCCGGCGACGGGAGGCCAGGCAGGAACGGCGCGCCCGGCGCCGCGGGCTGCCTCGACCCCAGCCGTGGCCACCACGGCCTCGGGCGC
>JBDRKM010000111.1:0-59755 GCA_043814015.1 Pseudomonadota bacterium | reverse complement strand
CGCCCCCGACCCGGGGGCGACGCACCTGTCGTCGGGGGGCGGAGCCCCCCGCATACCAAAAAATGGGGCGAGGTCCTCGTTGAGGCCGTGGCCGAAACGTGGACCGTAGCCACCGGCCCCGGAGCGGTGTTGCAGGCTGTGAAGAGGAGCGCCGGCAGCAGGAACGACGGGTAGAGGCGCATGGCTTTCCTCTCGATGAGGCAGGGTGATCAGAGAATTACAATCGAACGTAATGCCCACCGGGGGAGCGTTGGGTGGCCCGCGGCTGGCCGCCAGCCTGGCCCTGTGTGTTGCCGAGGGCCAGGCCTGCAGGGTCATGACCGGTGCCACGGGATCCTCATGACCTGGCAGCAGACGCCAGTGCGCCTCTGCGCCAACCCGGGCAGCCCATGGCACGGAGATGGCAGGGTTCGAGCCAACCGCGGACAGCCGGTCTCGGCATGAAGAGACCACCGAAGATGCGGGGGGGCGGGAGCGGTCAGCGGTCAGCGGTCAGCAATCAGCTACGAACGAGGTACGAAGTTCGATACCGAGGAGGCTATGGCCGAAGCGGCCGAAACACGGTCTGGGTGCCGGCCGCTTTCGGAGTGGCCAGCGAAAACCATTTTGCTGACGGCTGAATGCTGATAGCTGACAGCTCTCCGGCAGCCCTGGACTGTCGGCTGATTTGGTGGGTGCCCAACCGGGGCAGTAGCGTCCAGATGTAGAGCCCGGGAGCCGGCGCGGCTAGGAGCCCGCCCCGGGGAGCTGCTCCACCTTGACCACGCGCCCCGCGGCGTCGTAGGTCCAGCGCAGGGTGGGCAGGCCCGTGGGGTGAAGCTCCACGGTCCGCGCCTGCGGATCGCGGGTGACGCGCATCGCGCCGCCGCCCTCCACCGAGAGGCCCGCGAGGGCTCCGCGGTCGTCCCAGTCCCAGGCGAGGGTGCGGCCGGGGCCGCTGGAGGACAGGGGCCGGCCCGCCGCCATACGCACCTCGGTGCTGGCACCGCCGGTCTGCAGGCGCAGGATCCCGCCCGCGCCCCAGGGATCGCCCTCGACACTGGTCTGCAGGTCGGGGAGGCCGTCGCCCGCCACGTCCCAGGTGCCAGGACCGCGCTCGGCCAGGCGCAGGGAGCTCTGGCCGTCGGACAGCTCCCAGGAGTCGCCTCCGGTGGGACGCAGGTCGAGGGCCGCGCTGCCACCTCGGGTGTGGAGGGCGAGGTGCTGTGCGCCCCCGGAGGAGGTCCGCAACACCTGGGCGTCGGGTGTCTCCACGGCCACCAGGGCGTCGTGCTGGTCCCAGACGGTCCGCAGGACGGGCGCGCCGTCCATCACCAGCACCCCGGGGCGGCCGGCGGCGTCGAAGTGTTGCTCCCAGCGCACGCCACCCGGGTCGGTGAGGGCCAAGGAGGCGACGCCCTCGGGGGTCTCGGCCCGCCAGGTCCGGCCGGTGGCGTCGGTCCAGGTCTGCGCCACCACGGCCCCCGAGGCGGCGCGCTCCCGCTCGAGGCGCCCGGTGGGGCCCTCCTCCCGCAGGGAGCGTCCGGCGGCATCCCGCGTGACCATCCAGCGCCGTCCGGCGTCGTCGGTGGCCTCGGTGAGCCGCAAGGAGGCGTCGTAGACGAGCCTCTCGGGGCTGCCGGCGCCGAAGGAGACCTCGCGGCCGCCCGCGGCGGTGGGGCTGACCTGCAGCTCGCGCCGGCGGTCCTCCACGGCCCAGGTGAGGCGGCCGAATTCGTCGTAGCCGTAGGAGGCCACCACGGCGCCGGCCCGGCGCACCTCGGTCAGGCGATGCCGGGGGTCCCAGCCGTACTCCAGGGTGCCACCGGGGGCGCCCTCCACCCGCGTGAGGTCGCCCTCGGGGCTGTAGCTGTAGCGCAGGGGGGCCCCATCGCAGGTGGCGGCGGTGATCCAGCCGGCATCGCCCCAGGAGAGCACGACGCGGTGGCGGCCGTCGCGGACCAGCTCGAGGGGCCGGCCGGCGCTGTCGCGCAGCACCTCCAGGCTGCCGCGGCCGGGCAGGCTCATGCTGACGAGCCGCCCGGCGGGGTCGAAGACCATGCGGTCGCCATCGCGTCCGAGGAGGACAGCGCCGTTGTCGGCGGCGGGGATGAGCATGCGCCAGCGACCCGGCTCGGCCGGGGCGAAGCCCAGCAGGCCCGTGCCCGGCTCCTGGGTGATGCGGTCGAAGCGCAGGCGGTCGCCGGTGGGGCCCGGGTCCAGGTACCAGGCGCGCTCCTCCACGGCGGGCAGGCCCTCGGCGGCGCGCAGGGTGCGGCGCTCACCTGGCACGCCGGTGGCCTGGGAGGAGAGGGTGGGCAGGCCGAGGGACCAGCCGTGGCCGAAGGGGCCCTCGCGGTCGTCAAAGGAGGAGATGACCCGGGAGAAGATGGTGTCCGGGCCGCACATGCAGTCCGCGTGGACCCTCACCAGGGGTGCCACCTCGCGGGTGTCCGGGCCGGGCAGGGCGACGGCGCGGCGGCCGTCCTCCAGGGACCAGGTGGGGAGAGGCTCCGGCGGGCGGGAGGCGGCCACGCGGCGGGCCTCGGCCTCGGCCTCCGGGTCCTTCGGGAGGTAGCCGGGGGTGACCTGCAGGTCCACGCCGCCGTAGACGCGCACGGTGTGGATGACCTCCCCCCGGCCGTCGGCGCCGGCGCCGCGGGCCTGGCGCGAGACCTCCAGGGAGGGGGTCTGCGCCGCGGTATCGTAGGGGGTGATGGCTGCGGTGAGGCCGTCGAGCTCGACGGGGAGTCCGGCCTCGCGGACCCAGCGGGCCACGGCCGAGGCGATGGCGATGCGCTCGAGCTCGGCGAAGACGGGGGACTCCTTGGCGAAGTCGTCGTAGTACACGGTGAAGTGCGCGGCGAAGCGCTCGGCCTTGGCGTCCTTGAGGCCACCGGCGGGCACCAGGCGCCCACCCTGCATGCGCATGGTCTCGGTCTTCACGCGCATGCGGGCTTCGGCCACGGTGATGGCGCCGAGATCCTCGGAGACGCGCAGCACCACGCTGTCGGGCACGATCCAGAAGCGGGACCAGAGGTCGTCGCGCTCCTCGGCGGGGAAGGCCAGGCCGAGGTCGAGCATGTCGTAGTAGTCGGGGACGGCGGAGGTCCGCGGCGCGTGGGTCAGGTTGTCTTCGCCCAGGCTGTAGGCCTTCAGCAGGCGGTCGGACTCGAACAGGATGTGGCCGAAGCGGGTCCGCTCGACGCCGCCCAGGTAGCGCACGGCCATGGTGGGGCCGCGGGGATCCTCGGGGATGGGATCGATGGAGACCCCGGGGTGCTCGCCGCTGTCGGAGAAGGCGCTGCGCAGGGCCACGCCCATCAGGTCCGGGGAGAAGGAGGGGAGGGCGGTGTCGCCGTCGCCCACCAGCACGAGGCGGCCGGTCTGGGGATCGAAGACAGCCGAAGAGATGGCTCCGAGGTCACCGAGGACCTGGGCGGCCTGATCCAGGTAGACGCCCCCGACCCGGGCTGAGCTGCCCGTGGCCGGCGCCGCCCCGCCCAGGCCCTGGCTGGCGCGGCCGTCGGTGGAGCTGCCCGAGCGGTAGGGGGTCCAGCCCTCGTTGGCCCAGGGGTCGGGGTCCGAGCCGAGCAGGCCGTTGAGGTTGCGGACGTAGGTGGTCTCAACGTTGTCGGCCAGGCTCCGCAGGAGGCCGTCCCTTGCGGCCTCGTAGCGCTCGCGGGAGGGCAGGTGGTGCTCGTCGTATGCCAGGGCGGCGGCGAGGTCCCTGTAGGAGTCGGCCGCGCCGCTGCGGAAGGTGGGGACGGGCTCCTCCGTGAGCTTCCTGACCATCTGCACAGCCACGTAGGAGGCCTCCACCGCCACCATCAGCTCGGGGTTGCCCTTGGAGATGACGCGGGCAGCGTCCCAGAAGCCGCTCTCGATGGAGCCGCGGAGGGTGTCGTCGGTGATCCGGCCATCCACCATGAGGCCGGTGACCAGGCCGGAGGTCCAGCCGAGGTGGACGCGGTCGCCCACCGGGCCGAAGGCGAAGCGCTCCATGAAGGGCTTGACGGCGTTCTCCTTGAGGGCCTTCCTGGCCAGGTCCTGGTCGCTGAGGGTGGTGTAGTTGGCCACCTCGAACAGCTTGTCCAGCGCGGCGTTCTGCGTCTTGATCCCCTCGGCTGTGTGGATGAGGTCCGCGGCGGTCTCCTGGCTCCTGGCGGAGGGGGTGCCGCCGCAGCCGGGCTCGTTGCCGGTGGTGCAGGGCCGGTACGGGCGCCAGCCATCCCCGTAGGGGTCGTGGCCGTAGCCGCGCCAGTCCTCGGGCGAGGCGCCCGCGGGATCGCTCTTGTTCACGGGGTCGCCCGCGGCCCAGGTGTAGGGGTTCCAGGTGTCGGGGCGGCCGGGATCGGGCGGTTCGGGATCGCGGGCGACGAAGCGCGCGGTCTCAGGGTCGTAGGGGCGGCCGGGCAGCAGGTAGAGGCCCACCGCCGGGTCCCAGGGCATGCCCTCGAAGAGGTGGCGATCCTCGGGCGGGTGGGCGCTCAGGGGGCGGCCGTCCAGGGTGTAGTCATAGCGGGAGAGCACGGCACCCCGGTCGTCCGTGACCACCCGCACGCTGGAGAGGCCGTCCTCCAGGTAGAAGCGCACCGCGCCCCCGGCGTCCACCCGCGCGATGGTGCCCTGCGCGTCCAGGTAGCGGCACAGGGCGCGGCCATGGCCGTCCACCTCGGCGATGATCCGCTGCTCGAAGGGCGCGCCCCGCACGAAGCGCACGCGCTGGCCGCCGGTCTCGCGGGAGACGAGCCGCCCGAGGCCATCGTAGCCGTAGCTCACCGCGCCCCGCGGGCCCTCCACCCGCTCCAGGCGCCCGAAGGCGTCCCAGGTGAGCACCTCGCGCCCGGCCTCGGAGCGGCGCTCGCGCAGGAAGCCGGCCTCGTCCCAGATCAGGCTGAGGTCGCCCGCGGGGCCCTGGACCGCCACCAGGCGCGCCAGGGCGTCGTAGGTGAAGGCGCGCCCATCGGGGCCGGTGCGCCGGTTGCCGCCCTCGTCCCAGGAGATCTCGTGGGTGGCGCCGCCTGCCTCGGCGGTGATGAGGCGCCCGGCTTGATCATAGCGGAAGGCGGTGCGTGTGGGCGCCGCCTGCCCCACCTGCTCCTCCGCCCAGGCCCGGCGGCCGGCTTCGTCCCAGCCGTATCGGAAGGCGGCGAGCAGGTCGCCCCCCGCGTCGTGGTGGTCGAGGGACGTGAGCCGACCCTCCTCGTCGAAGTCGGCGCGGGTGACCACTCCCGAGGGCAGGCGTCGGGTCCAGCCGCGCTCGGCGTGCTCGAAGTGGACCACGCCCGCCTGGCTGTCCTGGACCTGGAGGAGCCGCCCGCCCGGACCACGCTGGTAGAGGGTGCGGCTGCCGTCGGGGCGGGTCAGCTCCACCACCCGATCCCGACTGTCGAAGCCGTAACGCACGGGCGCATCGTCGCCGTGGCGCGCGGCCACCACCCGGCCCCGGGCGTCACGCTCCAGGTGGACCTCCTCGCCTCCGGTGGAGACGCTGGTGACCTCGCCCGCCTCACCGTAGGCGATGGCGAGCTCCTCTCCGCTGGAGGCGCTGATGCCGGTGAGGCGACCGGCGGCGTCCCGCCGGTAGCCCAGGCGCGCCCCCCGGGCGTCGGCGGCGGCGACGATATGGCCGGCGTCGTCGTACTCGAAGGCCATGAGGGCGCCCTGCCCGGAGACGGTGGCGGTGCTGTCGCAGGAGCCGAGGGAGAGCCCGACCACCACGAGCGCCAGGACGAGGGGGCGCAGACGGCGGGTGGGGGGATTCTGGGCGGTCATGGCTGGCTCCTGGGGCGGTGAGGATGCTCCTCGAGGCGGGGAAAACCTACCCCGGCGGGGGGGCCCGGGATCAAGCCCCAGGAACGCCAGCACCCGCGGCGGGGCCCGAGGACCTCTCCCGTGGGGGCGGGTGAGGCGGCGCTCCTTCAGGTGGAGCAGCGCGGGCTGACGCGATCAACCTGGGTTATGGTGAAGCCCTCGTCCGAACGCGAACGGAGGCTGGTTCCATGACCGCTGGGCTCGGCACGCGTCCCTGGTTTGTCCTCCTCCTCTCCCTCTCCTGCTCCGGTGACGAGGACAGCGGCGCACCAGGCGACGAGGTCGTCCTGGCGGCGGTGGGCGAGCCCATTCGAGAGCCTCGACGACGAGGTGACCTGGCGAGCCGTGTCCGCTCCTTGACCTGGGTGACTCCGCAGGTGGGCAACGGCGCCAAGCCGGCCGCCATGGTGGCAGGCGGCGAGAGCCTGCTCGGTCCGCGTCGCTGCGGTGCGATGGTCACGGGTCGCGCCATAGCACGCCCCAGCGTTCTCCAGAGAACATCCACCCAGGGCGGCCTCCACGGCCGGTGGCGCTGTGGACCCTCTCCGACGATGCGGAAACGGGGACCGGCCCCGCCACCCTTGCCCAGCGCGCCCAGGGACGCGGTCTGCGGCGGGGTGGGGACCACTTCTGACCGACGCTCGCTGTGGTGGTCGGCTGATGTCACCGCTGGGGGCCCCCGGGGAGGCCCCTGCCGAGGTCAGCTCGGGCGGCCCGCTACGGCACCGTACTGCGCTGGAACAGGATGTTGTCGAGGAAGCGGTCCCAGCCGGCGTTGGTGGAGAAGTCGTAGCCGGCCCGGCCGAGCGCGGCGCGGGAGAGGTCGCCGAAGTCGCCGTCGACGTCGAGGTTCTCGCCCCAGATCACGTTGAGCGCCCGCTGGACGAAGAGGTTCTGCGAGCGCACATGCCGCCAGGTCGTGGCGCCGCCGAGGTCGCAGTGCCAGTGATCGTGGTGGTCGGAGTTGTAGTCGTAGTTCAGCACCGTACCGAAGTGACGCCGCAGGGATGCCTCGATCCGCAGGTACTGGTCCCAGCTGGTCGGAGCGTTGTTGGCCAGGAAGACGTTGGAGTCCGACCACCACAGGCCGTCCACGTCGATGGCCAGCCCCTCGCCGTGTTTGCCCGGCTTGTTCACGTACAGGCCGCCGGTGAGGACGTAGGCCGGCGGGCTGGCCACCGCGCGCGCCAGGTCCCCGCCCCAGGCGTTGAGGGCGTCCTGCAAGGACTGCTGACCCCGGAACCTGCGGGTCGTCCGCCCGGGCTCGGGCTCGATGACGCCGTAGTGGGAGAGCCGGTCGTAGGCCAGGCGGAAGGTCCCCGCGTGGGTGATGTGGACGAGCGGGGTGCCGTAGGCGCGCCGCCCGAAGGCCGTGTGGCTGGCCGCGCGCAGGGCCTCCGCGATGCTGCGGGCCATGCCGTCGAGGAGCTCCGGATCGCGCAGGGGGTGCTCTCCGGCGCGTCCGCCGAGGAGCCCGAGGTCGATCATGCAGGCCGGGGTCTCTTCCGGCAGGGCCGCGGGATGCAGGACCGCGAGGTCGCCCAGGCGCACGCCGCCCGCGCCGAACCGGGCGAGGCTGTCTTGCAGGCGAAGCGCCAGCTCGCGGGAACCCGGGCCGGACTCCCGGTGGATCCAGGTGTCCACGCTGCCGCCACCGGCGGTGGCCTCACTGGCATGGATCGAGACGAAGGCCCGCGCCCCGAGCCGGTGGGCGGCCGCGGTGCGCTCACCCAGCGACACGTTGGTGTCAGAATCCCGCGTGAGGACGGCCTGCCCGCCGAGGTGGGCGGCAACCCGCTGCGCCAGCGCCAGGTTGATGTCCTTCTCGACGCCGCCGTCGGGCCCGCGCGCGCCGAAAGGGGTGGACTTTCCTGCCTGATTGTGTCCGCCGTGACCAGGGTCGATGACGATCATGGGGCTTTCCTCTCCTGAAGGGGGCTTGATTTCTATGCAATTTCCATTCCAGGGCGGGCCCATCGCCGGGAAGCGCGAAAGTGCTTCTTTCGGGTTGTTTTCGCTGTCCAGGCGCCCCGTGGGGCCTGGGCGTGCCGGTATGATCGACCGGGCATCCATGAATGGACCATCATGCTGGCGTGGTCTCCTGCCGTGCGCAGCTTTCGCCGAGCGGGGGGTGGGGGCGGCGCGCTGATCCGCCCGTTCGCGCGTCAGGGATCCTTCCGTTCCCTTCCCCCCACCTGAGCGATGCCACGCCCGGCGCTTGAAGTGGGCGTTCTCAGCACGTTTGCCTTGCCTCGGCGTCTCGATGACGGCTCGCCCACCCGCGGCGCGGGCTCCCACCGCCCGGCGTTGAAGAGGAAAGACCCAGCGTCGCATCCAGATCCTCCTCCGCGTCCCCTTCGACCCCCACGGGGTGAAGCTCCTCGCCATGGCCGCAAAGGGCGCCCCCAGAACCGCCGCCGCCGCCATCGAGATCCTCCAGACCTGCTTCCTCAACCGCGTCTCCGCCGAACACATCCCCACCTGCTACACCGTCACCGCGCCTTCCCAGGACCAGCGCGACATCCTCCGCTCCCTCGACCTCGAAGCCCTCGTCGACGACCAGGCCATGACCCGCCGCACCCACCCCAGATAGACCGCCGCCTGCCGTTTGTACCTACATGCCAAGCGCAAGTGGCTGTTTTTGCTCGTTTTTCATTTTTCCGTGGTCAACCTGGGGGCGGGCAGCCCCCCTCCGAATCTACCGTGATGCGGGCAGGCCCCCGGTGAACCTACCAAAGCACGGGCGCAGCGCCCCGCCAACCGCTGATAACCTACGTTCCAAGGTCGGCGAGGGGTTCGCCGCTGGCTCCACCGGTAGGTTCGTGCCGACCCTGATCGCAGATCGGTAGGTTCGGCCCTGCCCTGCCCGCACAGACGGCACGCACCGCCGCCAGCCGCTACGGCCGGGGATACCGCGCATTGGACCACCAGCCAGAGTATGCGTCGTACAGTACATTTCGACAAGCCCATGCAGCGCCCCGACCCCGCGCAGGGCCTCTCGAGGCGCTCTGCAGGGGCTGACGACGGCGCGCTCCACCCGCCCAGAGGAGCGCGGGCCCTCGAAGGATCTCCAGATGGGGACCGATCCGGGCCCCTTCGGCCGCGAGCGCGCTTCCGAAGGCCCCGAGGGCAATCCCGAAGGCCGTCTTCGCCCACACCTCTCCCTCAAGCGCCCTCCAGCGATGGCCGGCAGCCACGGAGGTACTTGGCGCGAACTAGCGCGGATCACGCGCGCCGCTCGTTCAGGCGCCGGTTGCGGGGTTCTCTGGGGTCAACTGGCGGCGTGCAGGGCGCTCGGCGGAGCGCGAGCGGATCTCTCCTCGGACCTGCGCAGGCTGGCTCGCACCCGCAAGGAGGCCGGCGGCAGCACCAGGGCGCGGGCGGTCATCCGCTTGCCGCAGTGCGGGCAGGCCATCGAGTTGACGGAGTGGAGGGTGGCGGCAACGGGGCGAACCGCATGATGGCCGGGCAGGCGGGGCTGCTGACGCCCTTCCTGCGTTGTGGCACCTGTGGCGGCGCGGTCCGCGCGGTCCCCAGCGGCCGGACGAGTGACTGGACGTGGCTCTTTTTCTGTGGCACGCGCCGCGACAACACCGCGGCCTGCCCCGGCGTGTCAGTGAGGGTGCACAAGCTCGATCCTCTGGTGATGGACGCCGTCGAGTGGCTGACCGCGCTGGTCGCCGAGCTGGACCGCAAGATCCGCCTCGCCGTCACCCACGCCATCAATGGCATGATGGGCGAGGGGGACGCCAAGGCCATCACCGCGCCCCTGCTGGCCCAGCGGGAGACGGCCCGGCTCCAGTTGGCGGCGCTCCCGGCCCGGCGGCCGGTGCCTGGTGCCGACGAGGTGGACCCGAGCGGTTCCGCGAGGCGGTGCTGGAGGCGTGCAAGCAGCGCCCCCTGGAGGAGCGGCGCGCGGCGCTGGCCCAGGTTCTCGACCACATCGTGCTGGACCCGGGCGGGATCACGGTGCGGTACGACCTGGCCTCGTATTGCGGGCAGGCACCGACCAAATCAGCCGACAGTACAGGGCTGCCGGAGAGCTGTCAGCTATCAGCATTCAGCCGTCGGCAAGATGGTTTTCGCTGGCCACTCCGAAAGTGGCCGGCACCCAGACTGTGTTTCGGCAGCTTCGGCCGTATCCTTCTCGGTATCGAACTTCGTACCTCGTTCGTAGCTGATTGCTGACCGCTGCCCGCTGACCGCTGACCGCTCCCTGCGGCCATGACCGCTCGAGCTCGCTCAGCCCGCCTCGCCCGCCCGTTCTGCGGTAGGATATCCGGGCCCCCTGACGACAAGGAGCCTGCCCCATGTTCCACCTCGCGCTGGCCAGCCTGCTGCTGACCCTGGGAACCTCCCTGGCCCAGGAGGCGGACGAGGGGCCGCCCGCGAACGACGGGGAGCCCACGCCGGGGGAGGAGGCCGGTGACGAGGGCGGCCAGGACGAACCCGACGCCGCGCCCGAGGAGCCCGCGGAGGAGCCCGCGGAGGAGCCCCCCACGGCTCCCAGCGGCATGCCCTTCGTGATCGACACCGCCGAGGCCACGGACCCGGGCACCCTGAGCCCGGAGCAGGCCAAGTGGCTCAAGCCGAAGCTCCACATGCTGCCCCCCAACCCCCGCGCCCAGACCGACTTCACCGCCTATGCGCTGGAGTGGGGGGAGCTGAAGCTGGGCCTGAACACCGTCCAGATTGGCCTGCTGCCTGGACTGCAGGTGGGCTCCTCCGTCCCGCTGGATGTGCTGCGCGTCCCCAACGCGGACCTCAAGCTCGACTTCGCCCGCATCGGTCCCCTGGACATCGCGGCCACCGGCTCGGGCTACCTGCTGCGGCGCGAGGGGTTCGAGGCGTCCTACGTCACGGCCGGCGGGATGATGTCCATCCAGATCCTGGAGGCCTGGTCCCTGCACGGGGGCGCCACCTATGGCTGGGTCGCCGCGGACGGCTTCCCGGACCTCTCCCAGCTCTCCCACTGGATCACCGGGGCGGCGGACCTCGACCAGGCCCTGGGGCTGGAGGATGCCTCCCTGCGCGCCCGCATGTTGCACGTCAAGGCCGCCACCGACGTCCGGTTCAGCCGTCGGGACAGCATCGTGCTGCAGGTGGCCTCCACCCCCTGGGTCGAGGTGGTGACGGATCCGGTCCCCGAGGAGATCCCGCCCATCTTCGGCCTGGACAGCCTGCTCGCGCTGGACGGTCCGGTGCCCGTCACCCAGGCCTACACCGCCAGCATCGCCTGGCAGGTGCAGTGGAAGCACGCCCAGCTTCGCGTGGGCGTGGGGCACTCCTCCACGCCCGGGGCTTGGCTCACCCAGTGCCTCGACTTCTCCTGGCGCTTCTTCGGGACCACCCGCCTGGAGGAGTACCGCCAGCGGCGGGCCTGGCGGCGCAACCAGCGGGCGGTGGAGGAGGGGAGCCTGGATGAGGCGCCACCCGCCGGAGATTGAGCCCGCGCGGGAGCACAGCGCACACGCCCGGGTGCGCGCTGCGTTATCTGACGAGGGCGGGGTGCCCCGGAGGCTCACGTGAAGGACCTGTACACGATCCCCAACATCATCAGCGTCTCGCGCCTCGCGCTGGCCATCCCCACGATCTGGCTGCTGCTGCGCGGTGACGGTCCCGCCATGATCTTCGCGATCGTACTGCTGAACTACCTCGAGCTGACCGACGCCACCGACGGCTACATCGCCCGCAAGTGGAACCAGGTCTCCGAGGTCGGCAAGCTGCTCGACCCCATGTTCGACTCGCTGTGCCGCTTCACCATCTTCGCCACCCTGCTGGCCGCGGGAATCCTGCCCCTCTGGATGCTGCTCATCTTCTTCTACCGGGACATGTCCGTCTCCTACTACCGGGCCTTCGCCGCCCAGCGACAGGTCACCATGTCCGCCCGGGTCTCGGGCAAGGTCAAGGCGGTGGTGCAGGGTGTCGGCGTCATCCTGGTGTGCATCATCCTGCTCTCCGAGCAGCAGCGCCTGCACCCGGAGGCCCTCTCCGACACCTTCTTCTACGGCGTGATCATCGGCGGCAACGTCCTGCTGGTCCTGTTCCTCGCGGCCTTCCGGATCTGGGGTCCGGTGGTGGCCACCATCTCGGCCGTCGGCGGCGGCTCCACCCTGCTGATGGTCCTCCTGCGGGTCACGGGCTGGGCCGTTCCCCAGGCCGACTGGGTGATCTGGGGCCTGCTGTTCTCCGTCACCATGGTCACCCTGTGGTCCTTCATCGACTACACCCTCGGCTTCCTGGACGTGCTGCGCAAGCGCTGACGCCGCCGGGGGCCGCACGCGGAGTACCCCCATGCTCGACCACCTCCTGAGCGCGGGCCAGCAGGCCCTGCGCGCCCAGGTCCGCGACTTCGTCCGGGCGGTCCCCCGCGATCTCTTGCTGGCCATGGACCGCGACGAGGTGGACTTCCCGCGCGAGCTGCTGCGCGAGGCCGGTCGCCTCAACCTCATGGGGGTGCGCTACCCTGTGGAGGTGGGCGGGCGCGGCCTGGACTGGCCCACCACCTGCATGGTCATGGAGGAGGTCGGGGCCCTCGGCTACATCGTGGCCTGCGTCTTCGGGGTGGGGGCGGAGCTGGTGTGCGACGCGGTGGTCAAGCACGGCACGCCGGCGCAGATCGAGCGCTTCGTGCGCCCCCTGCTGAAGGGCGAGATCTTCGCCGCCGAGTGCCTGACGGAGCCCACCGGCGGCTCCGACTTCTTCGACACCCGCACCGTGGCCGAGGATCGCGGGGATCACTTCATCCTGAACGGGCAGAAGCGCTTCATCGTGGGCGGCACGGCGGCCGACTACTTCCTGGTCTACGCGCGCACCGACCCGGACGTGAGGCCGCACGAGGGCATCACCGCGCTCCTGGTGGACCGCGGCCCCGGGGTGGAGACCCCCTACGTCTACGGGCTGATGGGCTGCCGCGGTGGGGGCGCGGCCCGGGTCTCCTTCCGTGATGTGGTGGTCCCGAAGGAGAACGTGCTCGGGCGGGTGAACGCCGGGGTCGAGGTCTTCGAGACCATGATGATCCCCGAGCGGCTCGGCACCGCCGCCATGACCGTGGGCGCGGCGCGGCCCGCCCTGGAGCTGGCTACCCGCTACGCGGCGCGGCGCAAGGCCTTCGGCAAGCGCATCCGCTCGTTCCAGGGGGTGAGCTTCCAGCTGGCCGAGGCCGCCATGCTGCTGGACGCCTCGCGCACCATGTGCTGGAGCACGGCCCTGGCCGTGGACGCGGGCGAGTCCCCAGATCGCGTCCGGCGCTACGTCTCCGAGACCAAGAAGTTCGTGACGGAGAGCTGCCAGCGGGTGGCGCACCACGCCATGCAGGTCATGGGCGGCATCGGCTACACCAACGTCTACCCGGTGGAGCGCATGGTCCGCGATCTGCGCCTGGCCTCCATCTGGACCGGCACCTCGGAGGTCATGGCCATGATCGTGGCCCACGAGTGGGGGCGCGAGGTGGAGCGGGCCACGGCGCGGGGCGATCTGCGCGACCCGGAGCCGGACGCCGCCGAGGCCTTCGCGCTGGACGAGAAGATCTACGAGTAGGTCCCGCGCCGCGTGACCGACGGCACCGATGTGGCCGGTGGCGTTGACCCTGCCCCGCCAGGGGAGCACTTAGGCCCCGCCGCCAGGGTCACAGGAGCACCTTGAAGCCCGACCGCCAGAGCCGCCTCGATGATTTCCTCGCCCACCCGCGGCGCGCGGTCTGGACGGTGTCCCTGCCCATGATGGCCGGGATGATCTTCCACACCCTCTACTCCGTGGTGGACACCGCCTTCGTGGGCCAGATCGGCCCCGAGGCCCTGGCCGCCATCACCTTCGTGGGGCCGCTGTTCTTCGTGGCCGTGGCCCTCACCAATGGGCTCGCCACCGGGGTCACCGCGGTCATCGCCCAGGCCGTGGGCCGGCGGGACGCCGCGGCGGCCGATCGCACCGCCAGCAACAGCATGGCCTTGGGCATCGTCCTTGGCGTGCTGCTCTCCGTCGGCTGGCACCTGACGGGCCCGGGGATGCTGCGCGCCATGGGTGCCGAGGGGGCCACGGTGGGCGAGGCCTGGGCCTACTTCCAGCTGATCACCCTCGGGCTGCCGCTGTTCTTCATCTCCTCGGTGCTGCGCGCCGTGCTCAACGGCGAGGGCGACTCCCGCTCGCCCATGGTGGTCATGGCCATCGCCACGGTGGTGAACCTCGTCCTCGACCCGATCTTCATCTTTGTGCTCGACCAGGGCATCCGCGGCGCGGCCATCGCCACCATCCTCTCCCAGGTCATCGCCACCGCCATCTTCGCCTGGTGGGTGCTGGTGCGGCGCCGGACCTTCACCCACCTGAGCCTGCGCGGCATGCTGCCCTCCGGGGCGGTGCTGTGGCGGGTCATGGGGATCGGGGTGCCCACCACCTTCGCCCAGCTCGTGATGTCCGCCGGCATGGTGCTGGGCAACTGGTTGCTGGCCACCTTCGGCCAGCTCACCGTGGCCGGGTACGGGGCCGGTACCCGCGTGGACATGATCGTCTCCATGCCCATCCTGGGCCTCGCGAGCGGGGCGGTCGCGGTGATCGGCATGTTCGCGGGCGCCGGGCGGGCCGACCTGGTGCGCTCCACGGCCCTCTACACCTACCGCTGGGCCCTCTTCCTCGGGGTGGGCGTGGGCCTGCTGGCCTTCGCCTCCTCCCCCTGGGTGCTGCGCCTGTTCACCCAGGATCCCGTGGCCATCGGCGTGGGCCAGACCTACCTCGGCTACATGATCTTCTCCTACCCGCTGATGGCCGTGGGCATGACCTCCGGCCGCATCCTGCAGGGGCTGGGCTACGGCTTGCCCTCCCTGGTGATCACCGCCATCCGGGTGCTGCTGGTGGGCGTGCCGGTGGCCTACTTCGCCGTGCTGGTGCTGCACACCCCCCTCGATGGGGTGTGGATCGGCTTCATCATCGGCGGCGCCTGCTCCGTCGCCCTCGGCCTGACCTGGGTCTACCGGCTGGTCTGGCAGCGGGATCCGACGCTCCGGGCCGCCGCGGCCTAGCCGATCACGGTCTCGTCCCCGCCCGCCGCGCCCGGGGAGAGCAGGCGCAGGGTGAGGACCGAGGAGAGGCGGATGGCCTGGCCCGGGAAGACCTGGACCGACTGGCCCATGGGCACGGGGCGGCCGTCCAGCTCGGTGACGGCGCGGGAGACGCTGCGCAGGAAGAGGCCGTCGGCGTGGCGATGCAGCTCGCACTGCCAGCGGCTGATGCGGCGCAGGATCTCCGGATCCGGGTGGGTGAGGACGACCTCGTTGGCGGGCTGGCCCTCGTGCTCGGGCAGGCGGCCGATGCGGACCAGATCCTGGGAGGGGAGGTCCACCTCGATCCCGGCCTCCTCGATGCGCAGGCGGGTGGGGAAGCGGCGCGGGTCGCGCCACTCGAGGCTGGCCAGCTGGACCGGCTCGGAGAAGCCCTTGAGCCGCACGGGCTCCAGCAGCCGGCAGCGCACGCGCATGGCCGCGGGGAGCTGGGCCAGGGCGCTCTGGGTGAGGTGGATCTGCCCGGCGTCGGCGGTGCTGGAGACGCGGGCGGCCAGGTGGACGGAGTCGCCGGAGACCAGGGTGCCATCCGTCAGCACGGGCCCGAAGTGCAGGCCGACGCGCAGCCCGAGGTGGTGCTCGGCGGACCGACCGGCGTTGTCCCTGGCGACCATCACCTGCAGGTCGGACAGGGCGGCCACCGCCGGCAGCAGGCGCGAAAAGACGCAGAAGGCGCCGTCGCCCGCGGTGTCCACGATGCGGCCGTCGGCGACGCCCACCACCCGCCCGAGGAGATCGAGGTGGCGCTGCAGCAGGGCGCGCCCGGCGGCGTCGCCGAAGCGCTCGAGGTAGGCGGTGGAGCCGACCACGTCGGTGAAGACCAGGCACAGCTCGCGCTCGAAGCGCGCGCGGATGACCCGCTGCAGCTCGTCTTGCAGCTTGATGAGATCGGTGAGGCCGAGGTCGTCGAGGGGGGAGGGCATGGGGGAGCACTAACCGGGCGCGCTGGGTGCGGGCTGGCAGCGAGGGCAGGTCCAGGTGCCGCGTTGGCCCACCACGCCCCGGACGATGGGCGCGCCGCAGGCGGGGCAGGGCTGGCCCGCGCGGCCGTAGACCCGCAGGTAGTCCTGCATGTGACCCTCCGGGTAGATCCAGTCCAGGCTGGTGCCGCACTGCGCGATGGCCTCGGCCAACACCGCGCGGACGGCGCCGAGCAGCGCGGCGGCCTGGGCCGGGGAGAGGGAGGAGGCGGGGGTGAGGGGGTGCAGGCGGGCGCGGAACAGGGCCTCGTCTGTATAGATGTTGCCCAGCCCCGCGAGGAAGGCCTGGTCCAGCAGCAGGGGCTTCAGGGCGCGGCGGCGGTTGGCGAGCATGACGGCGAAGCGGGCCGGGGAGAGATCGGCGCTGAGGGGCTCTGGGCCGAGGTTGTCGATGATATCCTTCATGTCGTACGTGAAGGTGACGCGGCCGAACTTCCGGGCGTCGTCCATGACCAGGGCGCGGCCATCGTCCAGGTGCCACAGGGTCCGCGCGTGGCGCGGCTCGGGCTGGCCCGGCGCGGCCCACTCCATGCGCCCGCTCATGCGCAGGTGGACACCCAGCCAGGCCCCGCCCTCGAGCCCCAGCAGCAGGAGCTTGCCCCGCCGGCCCACCTCGATCACCGCCCGCCCCTCACAGCCGCGCACCGCCTCCGGGGAGGGCGTGAGGCTGCGCGGCCAGCGCGCCTCCAGGTGCAGGATGCGCCGGCCCAGGAGGTCTGGGCGCAGGCGGCGGGCGATGGTCTCGACTTCGGGGAGCTCGGGCATGGGGGGACCTGGGGAGCTGGATAACTGACGCAGTGGCAGGACGTGGCGGTGGGCGGGATCTGGAGGTGGCGCCGGGGACCGCGACCGGGCACGGGAACGGGAGTGGGGCCCGATCGGCGACGCTCCTCGTCCAGATGAACCATCTCGGGCAGGACTGTCGCGCGCGGGGCCCGATCGGCGACGCTCCTCGTCCAGATGAACCATCTCGGGCAGGACTGTCGCGCGCGGGGCCCGATGGACGTTGTCCGGAGCCTGGTGCTCCCAGCCTCGAGCGCCCACAGAGGCTTCTCGTCAGCCACCGAGGCTGATGGCGCGTGGTAACGGCGGGGAGCGCCGGCAGCCCCCTGTCGCGCTTTCTGGTTAGCCGCACGGCATCGCCACGCCCTGGAGCCCCGATGCGCGCCATGCTGCTCTCCCTCGCCCTGCTCGGCTGCCACCCCGGCCCGGGGGAGGACTCCAGTCAGCCCGCCGACACCGGGGACACGGGCGTTCACCAGGGTGTCCGCGTCCCGGCGGAGTGGGAGCCCCACGCGGCCACCTGGCTGCAGTGGCCCAAGCCCTGGGAGGCCCTGGACCGGGAGCCCATGGCGCGCATCATCGCGGCGCTGCTGCCCTGGGAGCCGGTGGTGCTGATCGTCACCGCCGAGGATCGCACCCAGGCGGAGGCCGCCCTGCGCGATGTGGGCGTCGAGCCAGCGGATCTCTCCTGGCACGAGGCCGAGCACGACTGGTGCTGGATGCGCGACAACGGGCCGCTCTACGTGGAGCGGGACGGCGCTCCGGTGGTACAGGACTGGGGCTTCGACGGCTGGGGCGGCCTGGGGAACCCCTACGAGCACGACGACGCCATCCCCTGCACCGTGGCCGGCTGGCTCGGGCTGCCCTGCGAGGTCCACGACCCCGTGATCGAGCGCGGCACCATGGAGTTCAACGGGGTGGACACCCTGATCACCTCCTGGCCCTGCCTGCACGACCGCAACCCCGATCTCTCTCGCGCCGAGCTGGAGGCTGAGTTCACCGAGGCCTTCGGGGTCACGCGCGTGATCTGGCTGGAGCGCTACCCCCACGACGACCTCACCAAGGGGCACGTGGACGGCCTGGCGCGCTTCATCGACGCCGAGCGGGTGGTGGTGCCCCGATCCACCGATCCCGAGGACGTGGACGCGGAGGTCTTCGAGGACGCCGCGCGTATCCTCGGCGAGGCCGGCCTCACGGTGCTGCGCATGGACATCCCCGGGGCCGTGACCTTCCGCGACGCCACCATGGCCGTGGAGTACGCCAACTGGCTCGTGACCGACCAGCTCGTGCTGCTCACGGGTTTCGGCGAGCCCACCTGGGACGCGGCCGCCGAGGCCACGGTGGCCGGCTACTTTCCCGGCCGCGAGGTGCGGAGCGTGGAGGCCCTGCAGCTCTGGTACGACGGCGGGGGCGTGCACTGTGTGACGAACGACCAACCCGCGGTTTTCTGATACCTTGGCCCCGTCCGCCCCCTTCACCGCCTGGGAGCACCCGCCATGCCCAGCCTCCTCCTCCTGTCCCTGCTCAGCGCGGCCCAGGCCGCGCCAGCGGAGTTGGGCGCGGCCCAGGCCGCGACGTCGGTGCTGATCGCCGGGTTCGAGGCCCAGGACGACGCCTCTGGCGAGCTCGCCGCGCGGCTGCCGGGCCTGCTGCAGGCCGAGCTCGAGGAGGCGGGCGGGTTCGACCTGCTGGAGGTGGCCGGTGTCCCCGCCGTCGGTGGGCAGGCCGCCACGCTGTACCTCGAGGTCTGCCCGCCGGGGCAGATGGAGGGCTGCAGCTACGTCCTGGGCGGCGCCGCCGGGGCGCGCCTGGTGCTCACCGGCAGGGTGACGGCGCTGCCGCCGGGGATGTGGGAGGAGGGGGAGGAGCCGCCGCCGCCCGACCTCGCGGTGGACCTGCAGATCCTCGACGTGGACGCCTCCACGAGGCCCTCGCGGTGCGGCTCATCTACAGCGAGGCCACCGAGGCCAGCTTCACCGACGCCGTCCCCCTGATGCTGCAGGACGTGGTGGACGGCCTGGTGGGTGAGGAGGTGGACATCCGCCGCGCCGCGCCCGAGGAGGGGCGGGGACGGGTGGCCGTGGAGGGGGAGGAGGTGGAGGGCATGGAGGATCTGGACGGCCCCCGCAGCGACGGCCGCCTGACCACCGACCCTCGCCGCGAGTCGCGGGAGCGCCTCGGCCTCGAGGAGCTGGAGGCCAAGGAGACCACCAAGCCCTGGGAGCCCCTCGGCCTGACCTCGCGGCAGTACCTCACGTGGTGGAACTCCGGCTGGGACTTCCCCTCCTGGAGCGCGCGCCTGGACGGCCGCCGCGGCCAGCTCCTGCTTCGGCTGCAGGGCGGCTTCGGCCTGGGGCCCACCGTTGGGCGCTACTACGGGCGGGTGTCCTACTGGGGCGACTCCGCCGACCAGGAGGAGATCTACGCCACCCATGAGCTGGTGTCGGGCCTGGGCTCCCAGCTCGGGCTGGCCGTGGCCTACGGGCTCACCCCAAGCGTCGAGGTGGAGGCCGGCGTCTCGCGCGAGGGCGGGAGCTACGCCACGGACATCCGCATGGTGTTCAACCCCAACGGCGTGGAGCAGATCCGCCAGGTCACCGACGATGAGCGGGGCACCCCCCAGGTCTGGCTGGGCGCGCGCTGGGTGCCCTGGCCCGAGCGCGTCCTGCGCCCTGCGGCCGGCGCGGGCCTCGCGGTGTGGTTCGGTCACGCCGCGACCACCGACGAGCTCCCCATGAGCCTCTTCCCGGCCTTCAGCGCCCCCACTGTCTTCTCCCTGCGCCTCGCGCCCGGTGCCGAGCTGCGCCTGGCCAGGCGGGCCGATCTCACCCTGCAGCTCCCCCTGCACGTGCTGCTCGCGGGCACCAGCCCCGCCACCTACGACGAGGTGGTGCTGGAGGGCACCCCGGGGATCACCGACAAGCGCGAGCCCGAGCGCGCTTTCCCCGTGGCCTTCGGCCTGCAGGTGGGCGTCCAGGCGCGCCTGGGCGGGCGACACAGGGAGCGGGAGCTGCCCTCGGAGGAGGACGAGGAGGAGCTCGACTGAGGCTCCCGGCGCGGCCTAGCGCGACCACGGCAGCTTGCGGCGGGGCTCGGCGGTCGGGCTGCCGCTGGGCTGGGTGGATGGATCGGCGGAGGGCTCGGCGCCACCCTCGGGGCTGATGGCGCGCGGGTTGCGCAGGTGGCGCATGGCCTGCTCGAAGGTCACGGTGCGGGCCGCGTACAGCGCCTGCAGGGACTGGTCCATGGTGACGCAGCCGTCGCGCCGCGCGGCCTCCATCAGGCCGTTGGCCTGGTGCATCTTGTTCTCGCGCACCAGCGTGCGGATGCCCGTGGTGGCCACCATCACCTCGAAGGCCGGCACGCGGCCCTGGCCGTCGGCCCTGGGCAGCAGGCGCTGGGAGATGACGCCCAGCAGGCAGGCGGCGAGCTGGGAGCGGACCTGGGTCTGCTGGTGGGGCGAGAACGAGTCCACGATGCGGTCCACGGCCTGGGCGGCGTCGTTGGTGTGCAGGGTGGAGAGCACCAGGTGGCCGGTCTCGGCGGCGGTGAGCGCGGCGGACATGGTCTCGGCGTCGCGCATCTCGCCCACCAGGATGACGTCCGGGTCCTGGCGCAGGATGTACTTGAGGGCGGCCGCGAAGCTCATGGAGTCGGCGTGGATCTCGCGCTGGTCCACGGTGGCGCGGTGGCTCTTGTGGACGTACTCGATGGGGTCCTCGATGGTGATGATGCGGCAGCTGCGCGAGCGGTTGATGCGGTCGAGCAGGCAGGCCAGGGTGGTGCTCTTGCCCGAGCCGGTGGGGCCCACCACCAGCAGCAGGCCGTGGGAGCGCTCGCCCAGCCCGATCACCACCTCGGGGATGCCCAGGGACTCGGCCTGGGGCACCTGGTCTGGGATGGCGCGCAGGGCGGCGGCCATCTGGCCGCGTTGGAAGTAGGCGTTGACCCTGAACCGGCGCCCGTCCTCCAGCCCGATGGCGAAGTCCACCTCGCGCTCCAGCTCGTAGATCTCCCGCTGGCGGTTGCTCATGATGGAGTGCAGCAGCATGCGCATGTCGGCGTCCGACAGCACGTGGTCGCCCAGGCGCCGCAGGGTGCCGGTGACCCGCACGATGGGGGCGCGCCCGGCGGCCAGGTGCAGATCCGAGGCGCCCAGATCCATGGCGCGGCCCAGCAGCACCTTGAGGTCGAGCCCGCGGGTGGCCGCGCCCTCGCGTTTGCCGCGGGAACCCTGGACCCCGCTGATCATGCCCTTGGTCCAGAGGGTGAACTCCTCGGGGTTGGTGGCGTAGGCCAGGCCGGTCTCGTAGGTGATCATCCCGGCCTGGTGCCGCTGCAGCAGGGCCTCCGAGAAGCTCACCATGCCTGAGGCCGTGCTGGTGCGCACCATGTCGATCAGGTCGTCCACCCGCTGTTCGCGCAGCAGGCGGCGGGTGGCGGGGGTGTTGACCATCAGCTCCACCGCCGGCACGCGGCCCAGCCCGTCGGCGCGCGGCAGCAGGCGCTGGCAGACGATGCCCTTGAGCGCGTTGGAGAGGTCCAGCGCCACCTGGGCCTTCAGGTGCTCAGGGAAGTAGGCCAGGATGCGCTGGAGGGTCTGCGCGGTGTCCACGGTGTGCAGGGAGGTCAGCACCAGGTGGCCGGTGAGCGCCGCGGAGATGGCCACCTGCATGGTCTCCTGGTCGCGCAGCTCGCCGATCAGGATGACGTCGGGGCTCTGCCGCACCACCTGGCGCAGGGCGCGGTGGAAGGAGCGCGTGTCGGCGCCCACCTCGCGCTGGGACACCCGCCCGATGAGATCGCGGTGGACGAACTCGATGGGGTCCTCGATGGTGATGATGTGGACCGGGCGGGTGGCGTTGATGTGGTGGACCATGGCCGCCAGCGTGGTGGACTTGCCCGATCCGGTGGCGCCGGTGACCAGCACCAGGCCGCGCAGGGACTCGAAGAGCGTGGGGAGGCCCTCGGGCAGGCGCAGCTCGCGGAAGTCGAGGTGGCCCAGCGGCAGGGCGCGCAGCACGGCGGCCATGCGGCCCTGCTGGCGCGAGAGGTTCACGCGGAAGCGGTGGCCGTCGTCCAGGGTGAAGCCGACGTCGAGGTCGCCCTCTTCCTCCAGCGTGCGCCGCATCCCAGGGGTCAGGGTGAGGGCCAGCAGGTCCTCGAGGTCACCGCGGGTGGCGGGGGGGTGGTCGAGGGGGACGATCTGGCCGTGCACCCGCAGGGTGGGTGGCTTGCCCTCGGCGATGAAGAGGTCCGAGGCCTGGGTCGCCTCCATGGAGGCCAGCAGATCGCGGATCGAGACGGTGGCGCTGGGGTGGTCGTGCATGGCGCCAGCGTAACCGCGCCTGGGGGGGAGCCGCTCCCGGGGCTGGATCAAGGCAGGGTGGCGGTTAGGGCCTGGGGCGGAGGATCGGTCGCTGCCCACGAGACTCGCCCCGGTCTGCCTGCTCTGCGGTGCCACCCTCGCGGTCGGCGGCCTGGGCGGCTGCATGTCGGGCGAGCGTGGCGGTGAGGCCCCGCTGGGCGATGGGCTCCCCCGGGCCAGCGCGGCGGGGGTCCCTGGGCCGGCGCTGGGCAGCGGGAGGCCCCTCACCCTGGCCTTCGACAGCGTCAGCAGCGACCTCGACGAGCAGGCCTGGGCCCCCCTGACGGCCCGCGTAGAGCAGGCCACGGGGCTGCTCATCGAGGTTCAGCGCCACGACGGCTACGGCGACATCGTGGACGCCATCACGGCTGGGCGGGCGGATCTCGCGTTGCTGCCGCCGCTGGCCTACGTGCAGGCGCGGGAGGAGGCAGCGGGCCTCGAACCCCTGGTGCATGCGCTCGTCCACGGCAAGACCACCTACTCCGCCTACCTCTTCGTGCGACGTGACGCGCCCGTCGAGACGGCCGCGGATCTGCGCGGGCGGCGGGTGGCGTTCGTGGACGAGCTGTCCACCTCGGGGTTCCTGTTCCCCTACGCGGCGCTGCTGGACGTCGGTCTGGACCCGGCGCGCGACCTCGGAGCGGTGGCGTTCACCGGAGATCACGTAGCTTCCCTGCGGGCCTTGACCGAAGGGCGGGTGGACGCCGCGGCCAGCTTCGCCGATGCCCTGCCCTGGGCCCGCGCCCAGGCGGCCTCCGAGGGCTGGGAGCTGCCCGAGCTGCGGGTGCTGGTGCACGCCGGCCGCATCCCCCTGGACGTCCTGTGCGCCGGGCCCTCCCTGGGCGCGCCCCTGCGGGAGCAGGTGCGCGAGGTGCTGCTCACCACCAACACCACCGAGCCCGCCGGGCGCGCCTTCTACGCCAGCAGCGGTCGCATCGTGGGCTGGGCGCCCGCCTCCGATGCCCTGTTCGACCCGGTCCGGCGTGTGCGGCGCCGCGTGGCCGAGCATCGCCGCGAGGCCGCCCCCCCGGATGCGTCCGGCGCGACGGCCACCGTGGGAGAGACGCCATGAGCGCCGTTTCCGATCCGCCTGCAGCCCGAGCCCGCCGGGGGCTTCGGTGGCGCCTGATCCTCTCTTTCGCGACCGTCGCCGTCGCCCTCGGCTTGATCGGCTGCCTCGCGGTGGGCGCCCTGGCCGGCCGCCTCATCTGGCTGGCGCAGCGCGAGCAGGGCCTGTCACTCCTGCAGGCGCTGGCCCCCACCTGCGCCCGCGCCATCGCCACCGAGGACATCGCGGCGCTGGACGACATCCTGGCCGAGGCCCTGCAGGCCGTGCACCCGAGCCACGCGAACATCGCCTTGTTGCAGGCCTACGACTCGCGTGGGCACCTGCTGGTCTCCGCCCAGGACCCGCGCTACGGCGGCGCGGCCGCCGCCCTCGAGCCCGACTTCCTCGCCTGCGCCCTCGATGGCGACGCCGCCTGCTGGCGCCACCGCGTGGGGGAGGGCGACGCCCCACTCCTGCTCCTCTCCGTCCCGGCCGACTCCGGCCTGCGCTGGGGCAGCGTCGTGGCCGTGATGGACCTCTCCCCCCTCGATGCGCGCCTGCGCAAGGTCCTGGCCGGGGTCATCTGCACCGTGATCGTGCTGGACCTCGTGGCCCTCGCGGTGCTCACCCTGTGGGTCTCGCGCCTGGTGCTCGGCCCGGTGGAGCGCCTGGGGCTGGCCGTCGCCCGCATGCGCGCCGGCGACCTGTCGGCCCGCGCCGGCCTGACCTGCGACGACGAGCTGGGCCTGCTCGGCCAGGGCTTCGACGCCATGGCCGCGCGCCTGCAGGCCTACACCACCGATCTGGAGCGCGAGGTGGCCGAGCGCAGCGCCCGCATCCGGCGCCAGCACGACGAGCTCGAGCGGGTCAACCAGGACCTCGCCAGGATCAACCTGCACCTGGAGCGCCTCGTCTCCACGGACGCGCTGACCGGCCTCTACAACCGCCGCTACCTGGAGCAGGCCCTGGCCTTCGAGATCAGCCGCGCCCAGCGCGCAGCCCACCCCTTCAGCCTCCTGATCCTCGACATCGACCGCTTCAAGAGCGTCAACGACACCTGGGGCCACCCCTGCGGCGACCGGGTGCTCGTGCACCTGGGCGCGATCCTGCGGGAGAGCCTCCGCGCCACGGACCTGCGGGCCCGCTGGGGCGGCGAGGAGTTCGTGGTCCTGCTGCTGGACACCGACCACCAGGCCGCCCTGACCACCGCCGAGAAGCTGCGCGCCCGCGTGGAGGCCGCCCACTTCGAGCGGCCCGACGGCGAGCGGCTGTTCCTCACCATCAGCATCGGGATGGCGTCCTTCCCGGGGGATGCACGGGATGGCGAGAGCCTGTTCGCCGAGGCGGACAAGGCCCTGTTCCGGGCGAAGGAGGGGGGGAGGAATCGGGTGGAGGTGGCGGGGTAGGGCCAGACTCCTGCGTCATCTGCCGCGACATGTCCCGCCGGTACCTCCTCCGGTTCGCCATGCCGCGTCGCGCAGCGGCAGGCAGGCTCCGCCGGCAGGCCACCGCAGCGCATGGTCAGCCGCGCAGGGCGGCCACCACGTCCCGCGGCTGATGGAGGCCGGGCGTCACCACGAAGTCGGGCTGTTCGAGCACATGCTCGCGATGCCTGCCCTTGCCGGTGAGCATGAGGACGACGTCCAGCGGCTGGCCGTGACCCGGGAGACGGCCCTCGCGAATCCGCTGCACCAGCCCCGCGAAGCCGATGAAGGACGCCCGCTCGGTCTCGCTCAGGCGCGTGAGGCCACGGCCGAGCTGCGGATCGAGCCCCGTCAGGATGGCCTCCACCTCGTCGCGGATGCCGAGCTCTTCCTCGGCGCGGAGCACCTCGTCCCGGTCCACCCGGGCCAGGTCGCCCTCGCTCTGCAGGAGCATCCGCCGCAGGTGCCGGTAGTACGCCTTGATGTTGGTGGTCCAGAGGGTCAGCTCGAACACGCGGGCGGCGGCCTCCGCCGGCGCGATGGGCACCAGCCTGCCGGCGGCGTCGGGCGCCGTGAACCAGGGCGTGGCGACCTCTTCGCCCACGTCCTCCAGGCCCGCCTCCCAGGCGTCGTGGATGGGTGCGAACTCGTCGATCTCCACGGCCAGGATGCGAGGTGCCGGGAAGCGGCCCCTGCTCCAGGCCTGCAGCCGCTGCATCGCCAGGTGGTACCCGATCAGCCCCATACCGGCGGAGAGGGTCTGTACGTACCAGGTGAAGGCGCCTCCTCGCAGCTGGTCCTGCTGCGGGATGGTGCCGCGCAGGAGCGCCTCCGCCACCTCGTATCCCAGCGTGCCGTTGCACTCGCAGCGCTCGTAGAAAGGTGAGACCTTGGGGAATCCACCCCACACCGCGAGGTCGGAGGCGCAGCGCTTCACGTCGATGGGGTGCCCGTCCACAGCGACGATGTGTGCCCGTACCCTCGCATCGCCGCGTGCGGGCATCCACAGCTTGAAGCGGCTCGACTCGGGGATGAACGCCCACGAGCGCAGCCCCGCGAGGCCGGCGTAGTGGGTGACGGCCATGGCGGTGTTGCCGGTGGACTGCAGGACGATGTCGTCCTGACCCTCCTGGCGGCTGGACGAGACCACGTAGGAGGCCTCGCGGTCCTTGAACGTCCCCGTGGGGTTCACCACCTCGAGCTTGGCCCACAGGCGGACGTCCACCCCGGCCAGGCGGCTCAGCCGCTCGCTCACGCCCGGGACGAACACCACCGGCGTCGCGCCTTCTCCGTCGGTGACGATGTGCTCGTCGGCGATGGGCAGCAGCCGGCGGTAGCGCCACATGCTGGGATCCGCGTCGACGATGCTGTCGATGAAGTGCTCCTCGTCACGGACCCCCACGATGAGGTTGCCCGGATCCTGGCCGCACCGCCGGCACGCGGAGACGCGGACCGCGGGCGCCTGGTGCCGGCAGGATGGCTCGGTGCACTCAAGGATCACCAGAGGTGGCCGCGCCGCCACGATCCTCGGCGACACCGGCTGGCCGGCGTCGTCGCACACCCGGGCATCGAGGAGCAGGCTGGCCCGCTCGCGGGGCTCGAACGACGGCAGATACTCGCGCTGGTAGCTGGGCTCGTAGACGTCTTCGTACAGGGCCCGGGTCTGGAGGGGTGGCCGGTGGACCTTCCCTTCGTCACGGACCATGGCGCGCAGCTTGGCTCGCTCGACGTCCACTTCGATGTAGACGTGCTCGTCCCAGTCGCGCTTAACGACGGCGGAGCCGTAGACTCCCTCCACCAGGGTGAGCGTAGACGGCCCGATGGACCAGGCGCAGGTGCCGTCCGTGCCCCCCGCGTCGTCGAATTGGCAGCAGCCGTGGACCTGGACCTGCTGGGCGCGGCCTGTCTCCACGGCCCTGCGAGCGCCCTGCTCCAGCGCCTGGATGACCTCATCGGAGTGCTCCCGGCGCCAGTGCATGGCCCGGGGCTGTTGCGAGAGGGCGTGGAAGTAGGGGTGGTCCTGCCCCGTAGCCCGCGCGGCCGCGGCCTCGGCACACCAGCGAGCGCGGAGCCCGCGATCCGTCCAGGAGATGTCCAACCCGACCACCACCACGTCCAAGCCCATCCGCCTCAACCTGGGTGCCAGGAGCTGCTCGGTGGTGAAGGTCTTCCCGCCTCCGTGGTAGGCCTCCACCAGGTGCATGCTGGGGCCGCGCTTGCACCGGTGCGTCGCCGCGATCCGGCTGGCGAGGGCGTCGTAGACGTCGAGCACCTCGGGCGCCGCGGTCTGCCTGAGCGCACCCGCCGCACGCCGCAGGGTCTCCAGGTCCCGGCCGCCGCCGCCGAAGAATGCCGAGCCCGCCACGAGGACGTCGGCGCCCGCGCGCACGCAGAGGCGTCCGCTCGCCTCGGGCTCCACGCCACCGTCCACCATGAGGCGGAAGCCCAGCGCGCGCTTTACGGCGGCGAAAGCGGCCACGTTCGCGAGGACCTGGCGGTAGCGCATCACCTGGCCGCCGTAACAGGGCAGCACGCCGGCCTGGTTGATGAGCCCCACCAGGCCCTCGTGGCGTCGCAGAAAGTCGATGACCACGCCGGCGGCCGTGTCCGGGCGCAGCGCCACCGCGGGCGTGGCGCCGCCCTCGGCGATGCCAGCGAGGCACCGAACCAGATCGCGCGGCTGCTCGAAGGCCTCCCAATGGACGGCGATCACGTCCACGCCGGCGTCCAGGAAGGCGCCGAGGCCAGCGAAGCGCTCGCAGGGCGCCATCCTGGGCTCCCTGACCATGACGTGGACGTCGATGGGGACCTGCAGCCCCGCGGCCCGGCCCGCGGCCTTGATGGTCGCCGCCGCCTCGGGCGTGAGGCGCTCGAAGGTGTCGTCGGAGCCGGGCTCGACGATGCCCAGGTCGCGCGGGTGGCCGCCCCGCACGACGTCGAAATGGACGAAGCGCGCGCCGGCCTGGATGGCCATCACGGCCTGCTCGGCGTAGCGGGCGGGGTCTTCGACGTCGAGCAGGGAGGGGCTGAGCCACGGCGGGGGCGAGGCCTGGGTCTCGGGCTGGTCGGGAAAGAGGGTGGGGTTCTTGTTTGTCATGAAGACGGTGTACCTTTCCCGCTCTCATGTCAGGAGTGGCAACGCCATGGGGAATGTCGGGTTTCGGCTGGCGGGGGTGGGAGGGCGAGTATAGGGAATTCCGACGAGAATGGCCACACGAACCGAGAGGAAGACCATGTTGAGCCAGCCCTTCGACAAGGTCATCCGTGAGCTTTGCGAGGACATCCTGTCCGAGCCCGTTCCAGAGCGGCTACCCGCGCGGATCTTGCAGCATGTCGAGCAGACCTTCCCGGTGGCGTGGGCCACGCTGTGGCTCACCGAGCAGAAGGCCGGGACCGAGAGAGTGAAGGGGGAGAGTCTGCGGCTGCGGCTGGCCGCCGCGAGTGGCCCTACGCGGCCTCTGTACACGGCCGAGAACGGCTCGCCCGCGGTCTACGATTTCGGCGAGGGGCTCACCGGAACCATCGCGAAGTCACAGACGACCATCAACATCACCTGCCCGGAGGACCTTGAGAGGTTCCCCCACAAGGCAAAATACGACGCGGTGATATACCAGCGGGATCTGGCGGGGAAGGCTTGTGGCTGCGTGCTGGGGGTGCCGCTGGTGCTTCGGTCCACGGACGCAGTAGGCTGTTCGACTTGGGCAGGTGAGCGGCGGACCATCGGAGTGCTCCGGCTCGTGAACATCCAGCCCAGCGAGGCCCACCCCGAGCCCTACTTCACCGCACAGGACGTGGCCGTGGTCGAGGCCTACGCCGCCGTGATCGCCGTGGCCATGGAGAAAGCCCGCCTGCGGGCGGACTCGATGCGCATCGGCCAGGGCCTGCTGAATATTTCCGGCCAGTTGCTCGTGAACCTGGGCGAGTGCCCAGATTTCGGGGCGATCGTCGAGGAGACAGCCCGGGTGATCTCGGCAGAGTCCTGCACCCTGTGGTTGCGGCAGGGTCGGCAACTGCGCCTGGCAGCCGCCTGGGGCTATTCGCGCAACTGCCAACCCTGGGAGGTGCCCCCCTACCACCTGGACGTGAAGAAATCTTGCGAGGATGAGCTCGTCGAGCAGACCTACGCCGGGAAGGGGCTCACGGTGTATGTGGCAAACACACTCGAAACTCTCAACCTGGAAAACGCTGCCGCGGTCAAAGGGCACTTCGCCTGGAAGGGAGACAATGACCAGCGCATGTGGGGAAAGAAGCCCGGAGAGGCCTGCTACTCGCTGGTGGCCATCCCCCTGGTGGATCGCGAGACCAACGACCTCAAGGGCGTGTTCAAGATCGAGAACAAGCGCCCCACAATCTACCAGATGCAGAGCCACTTCACCAAGGAAGACGAGGACCTGCTCACCACCCTGGGCAACTCCTTCAGCCTCTCGCTGATAATCTCGGAGCGCATGGAACGCCTGCGGCGGCTAGAAAAGCTGGTGGGCCAGGTGCGTGTGCTCGATGGTTTGGAAGACGCCCTGTTCTTCATCCTCACCGGCCTCACCCACAACGACGGTCTGCAGTACAACCGCGCCCTCGTCTTTGTGCGCGATGAGGTGAGGAGAAGCGAACTGAAGTGCCGCTTTGCCCTGGGCGCCATCGATCCCGAGGCCTGGGTGGCCGACATCAGCAGCGAGCGTACCCAGCAGCCCTTGCACATCGACCACCTGCTGGGTGAATTCGGACGCAACCGCGCCTCCTATGTGGACACCGCAGCTATGAGGCGCTGGGCGGGACAAACCTTGCGCACCACCGAGACCTCCACCCAGGTTATCGCGAGGCACTTGGCCGGCGCGGTTCACAAGACCGAGAAGTACCACAGCAGCAAACTTGGTCGGGAGGACATCCTCTACGACTTCGCCCGGGGGGATTTTGTACTCATCCCCATCTTCGTGGGGCATGAGGTGCAGGGTGTCATCTACGCCGACAACTGCTACACGGGCAACCGCGTCACCCGATTCGAGTGCGAGGTTTTGGACATCTTCGCCGGCATGGCAGGCTCCATCATCCAGGCCTCCCGCGAGCCGGAGCGGCTGAGGCGGGAGCGGGACGAGGCCTGGAACGCCTTCGCGGGCCCTGCTGCGCACCGTCTGGGCACCGAGACCAGCATCATCAATGATACCTTGGATCTGCGGATCCAGGACATGCTCGATCAGGCGCTGCAGTGCCCACGGGGCATCGGTGCGCTCGATCTCGAGGCGCTGCAGAAATCGATGGGTACCATCCGGCGTTCGGTGACACGGCTGCGGTTCGCAGCCAAGGACTACGCCAATCTCACCAGCGAGCAGGAGTCCCCCGGGCGCTTCGACCTGGTACACATCGTCCGCGAGCGCGTGGAGTACATCCAGAAACACTTTGACGAAATCTCTGTGGAATTCAGGCATTCGGAGGCGAAGATCGAGCTGAAGACCCGCAGGAGGGAGTTGGACTACGTGCTCGAGGAGCTGCTCACCAACGCCTGGAAGTGCACCTCAGAGACCTTCGCCATCGCCGGTACGGCCCCCAGGGACCACATCCGGGTGCTCGTCTCCCTCTCCACCCATGGGGCCGATGTCGAGTGCCTCGTCTGTGACGACGGGCCCGGCATCTCCACCGCAAACGTGCAGCTCCGCGAGAGGCTCTTCAAGAGCCCCGTCAAAGGTCGGAAGGGCGGCACTGGCCTGGGGCTGAGCATCGTGCGGCGCAAGCTCGAAGAGAACGGGGGAACCATCGAGCTCTTCGAGCGGGACAAGCCCGAGGGCTACCCGGGCGCTTGCTTTCGCATCACCCTGCCACTGGAGGAGGGCGTTGGCAGGCAGCCCGTAGTCGCCGAGGCAGAGCCCTCGCTGCCCCTCGTGATGGTCGTGGAAGACAACGAGGTACACCGCCAGAACCTCGCCATCCTGCTCCGCCGGAACGGCGTCGGGTGTGTGCAGGTCAGGAACGAGACCGAAGCCATGGAGCGGCTGTCGCCCCACACCGACGCCATCGTGGCCGACCTCGACCTGTCCGAGGCGGGGGGCGACAAGGACGGGGGCATCCAGCTCGCCAGGTTGCTCTCCGGGTCCAACATCCGGCTGCCCTACATCCTGCTCTCCTGCCACCCCTGGGAGGCGCTGCCCAAGCGCGGCACGCCCGCCCACAGCGAGAAGCTCGCGGAGCTGAACATCAGCGCGGTGGTGGACCGCACCAGCGAGACCTACCGCGGAGACCTCATCGGGTTGCTGCGCACGCTGCTGCACCTATACCCGTAGGAGCGAACCATGAAACTGAACATCGCTATCATCGACGACGACGCCGACAAAGCCGATGGCATCGTCGAGCGCGTGAAGAGAATGGGTTCGATCTCCTTCCTGGGTGAGGCCTGCTCACTTGTCCCCTACAGCATCATGGCGAAGGAGAACGATGCTGGGCGTCTCAATGTCAAAGACATCCTCACCGAGACACTGAAAACTCCACCCGCGGTAGCCATCGTCGATTTGTGCCTACAGGGCGATGACGACCGTTCTGGAGTCGATCTGTCCCTGCGCATCGGGGCGCTGCACAGCGAATGCAGGTTTATCCTGATCTCGTCCCACTTCCCGACTGGGAGGGAAGGGTGGCTTTACCAGTTCGGGCACCGCGTGGACCGGATCGCCTGCGATTTCGAGGCCAGGTTTCGTGAGGCAGTTGAGACGACTGGGCTTGCCCACCTCTCTCGGACGTTCAACACACGTTATCGCTCTGGACACTTCCAAACCGTGGTCAATGATGGATGCGACACTATGTGGGGCCTCGTACTCCAAGGAGGGGGGTGTGGTGTCACATTGCGGGAGGATCTACCCTTGCCGCTGCTCGACGCCAACACGGTGGTAGTGGAGACTATCGCTATTGGAGTATGCGGGACCGATCTCGGCGCGTTTGGCCAGCGGAACAACAAGCCCTACGACGTGATCGAGTTCCATGAGGCCTTGGGAAGGGTGGTGTGGGCGGGCGAGGCCGTCCGCACCTTGGCCGTGGGCGACTTCGTGGTGCCCATGGTGCGTCGTTGCCAGCCCTGGGACACTCCACCGGACAAGTCCGCTGTCGACGCCAGTTCCTTTCGTTTCCACGACTGCGACGAGAGCCGGCGCGCCGACTGCTACCATTCATCTGACGCCTGCCCCACGGGACCTTATTCGGGAAGCCCTACCCAAGAAGGACGGCGCGTTGGCTACCAGAGCCGCGGCACGGGCAGGTGTCATGGCTTCGGCTCCCAGTACTTTGTCGACCGAGAGGAGTGGCTGGTCAAGATCGACCAGTCCCCGGAATGTCTCTATAAGCGGGGGAGGGGGGCGCTGTACGTCCTGGCCGAGCCCCTCTCCATCGCCTGCAAGATGCGGCGCGAGGTGTTGCGGCATACCAGCATCCGGGTGCGGACCGACCGTGTGTTGATCATCGGGCTTGGGCCCATCGGCCTGCTGTGTGCGATGCTGCTGTCGGAGCTGCACCCGGGGCTGTCCATCACAGCCGTCGACCTGGCAGATGACAACAACGAGCGGGTCAGACAGTTGACGAGTTTCTATAAAGATATCCGCTTCGTGCAGGCGCAACACGAAGGCAAGAGACCAGCTGGCCTCGCGGAGGCAGAGAGGTTCCAGCTCATCATCGAGGCCACGCCCGAGCCCCACGAAGTCTTCAAGTATGCGCCAGCCCTGCTGTCACCTCGCGGCACGCTGGTGATGCTGGGCCTTTCAGAGAAGGATCTCAAGGCAGACATCTCCTCCGGCGTCATCTCCGACCTCGTCCGCCAGGGCAAGCTCCTCCTCGGCTCGGTCAACTCGTCGCGGGCTGACTTCGAGGACGCCATCACTTTCATGGAGCGCAGCGTCCGAGTGCGGACAAGCGACCTGTTGGAAGCGATGGTGGTGCGCTGGCCCATCGACAAGGATCTGCCTGACAGACTCATCCAGGTCCTCGGGAACACCGCCCCGAAAGACCGCAACGAGATCAAGGTGGTGCTGGAAGCATGGGAGTACACCGAACAGTGCCGCAAACGAAGAAGCTCCTCCGTTTGACCCCTGCCCACCCATACCGAGGCTTTACCAGCACTTTCCCCTGTTCGAGCGCTACCCCAGCCTGTGCGAGCGATGGCGCGCTGCCAGCCAAGCGGTCGTCTTGGCATCGGCTTCCAGCACCACCTTGATCTCATCGCGCTTCTCCAAGGGAGTGGTCCCCATCACGTCCATCAAACGTCTCCCGGTGCTTGCGTCGATCTCCCAGCGCGTCGGCAGGCGATCGAGCAGACACTCCTTCCGGGAGCCCATGACCCGCATCATGAAGGCGAGGGACTCCTCGAAGTCGCTGCGCGAGGAGTTGACCGACCCGAGGATGGTGTTGCCCCGCTTGACGAGATCGGTGAAGGCGCCAGCGCCGATTGAGACGGTACCCGAAGCCGCCGCGATCCCGAGGAGGGCGAGGATGCCACCCGGTGCTAAAAGCGAAGGTGCATAGCGGAAGACCCGGTCGGGCTGCGGGGTGGCCTCCACGATCACGTGGAATCGCTGACCCACGAGTTCTGTGGGAGCCGTGTCGGGTGCAGGCGCCTGGAAGTACCTTATGCCGGGATAGTAATCCTCCAGCAGCTTCACGCGCGAGCTCTGGGGGGGGACGAGGTCCACCGCGGTGATCCTCACCCCAGAGTGCAGCTCCGCCATCAGCATGGCGGACAGTAGACCAATCGGCCCGATCCCGATCACCAGCACGCGATCATGCGCCAGGCTGAAGTCACGGCGCCGCTGCACCTCGCGGTTCATCTTCCACGCGATGGAGAGGGGCTCGGTGAGCACTGCACGTTTCATCATGGGCCCCGGCATCGCCGTCGCCCCATTCTCCGCCTCGTCAACGCCGTCTGCTCGTTGAAGCGGCACCGGGACCAGCCAGTCCTCGCTGTCCACCCAGTATTGGCTGCCGAAGCCGTGGCACTTGCCTGTCCCCCGGCTCGTGTACCCGACCGGCGTTCCGGCGGCTGTGGCGTTGTACTGGCCCCGGGGGCAGGCGTCGGCCCTCCGGAAGCAGGGGGAGCCAAGCCCCTCGGCGCACGCCATGAAGCGATGGGAGCTCGCCGGCACGCCACGTCCCGAGGGCGGCCACCACGGCTGGCAGCGGCGGACCATGGGGACCACGTGGTCCCCAACCCGCAGGTTCCGCACGGACTCGCCCACCCAGACGACGCGCCCGAAGGCCTCGTGAAACTCGATCACGTCGTAGGGCTGTGCCCTGGTGGCGCCCAGCGCCCCCCGGTCTGTGCCGCACAGGCCAAACTCCAGGGTTCTGACCACCACTGATGAGGCTTGCAGGGCAGGCAGCGGGAGGTCCTCGAACAAGGTGACCCCGGGCTTGCCCCGCTCCAGCACTAGCCCCCACATGCAGTCGAGCCCTTGGTTGGCTGTCCGGGCGAACCGCCGTACCCGGTACACCCTGCTGGCAAGGTGCGTGCGCGCGGCTGTACGGATCGACTGGACGAGGTTCGAGCGCGCCACGCCCTGCGAGCGGTCCACGATGTTTCTGAAGACCTCGATGTTGGTTAACAGATCGCAGTCCAGACCAACCGGGAGGGCGACTGATGTCAACAGGATGCAGCAGTCGGGGAACTCGGCCTTGATCCGCAGCGCGAGATCGACGCCGCTCACATCGCCCTCGCTGTCCCCGACTAGCCGCAGGTCGACGACGGCTACGCCTGGGTCGAAGCCCTGCAACCCGGCCGTGATGGCCTCCACGTCCACGCCACCATCGGCCCCCATGACTGCCGTGATAGACAGAAGATCGACCACGCAGGGCGCCCCGAACATCCAGATCGATGGCAAGCTGACACGGACAAGCGCCTCCATCGTCTCGTTCTGAAGCGGATCGTCGTCGATGAATGCGATCCCGATTCTCATGAAGAGACCTTGCCGGGCTCGCCGAGGCAGCGCTGGAGCTGTCGAATCAGCTCCTCCCGTCGGTCATAGTCGTTGCGGTCCACGAAGGCGTCGATACCGGCTGCATTCAGCTCCTCCTGATGCCCAGGCGCGCCGCGGCGTGGGAACGGCAGGTCTGGGTTGGCCGAGACCAGGATGAACGGAACGCGGTGCGCCTGCTGCGCCAGCCTGCGCGCGAGCCGGATCCCGCCGTCCGTGGCCCCCCCACTGTCGGACAGATCGTAGTCCGCCACCACCGCGACGATGTCGGGACCAAACCTCTCGGTGGCCGCGTTCTCGTTGCCCACACCCACGGTCTGGTAGCCGGCCCGCTGCAGCAGAAGAGTCAGGTTCTCCCGCTGGTGTGGGTTGTCCTCGACGATCATCACGAGAGGGTGCTGGGGCAGAGTCGGCACTGGTGTGGCTATTGGCAGCGTGACCTCAAAGCACGCGCCAGGGTAGCCCTCCGGCTGGCCATGCTCGATCAGCTCGATACGAGCCTCGTTCCGGTCAAGCATCCGGCGAATGATGACCAGCCCCAGCCCGGTACCGCCGATGCGGTCCTTGACCTCCCGCTTGAAGAGGGAGGGGCGTACCGCAGCCGAGACGCCCGGCCCGCTGTCGCACACACGGCAGGCGATGCCGGCCGCGGTGGGGCGGACCTGCACCAGCACGCGTACCCGCGGAATCGTGTCACCGGTTCGCGGCTTGAAGGTCTCATTGGTGCACTTCCAGGCGTTGATGAGCAGCTCGGAGAAGATGTAATCGAGATCCTGCCGCCGTGACTCGATATGGACCGGCTTGGCCGGTAGATCCAGCTTGATATCAATCTTGTCGAACTGCCTCTCGATTCGGTCGACTGTTTGGGACAACAGATCCGTGAGGCAGAGCCCTTCAGGGGGCGGGGGCTCCGCTGATAGGTGACGGTAGTCAAGAGCGGAGAGGCGTAGGCGTTGGGTGGCCAAGGCGATGACCTTGACATCCGCGTCGATCGCGGCAGAATCCTCGGCGGGCAGCAGTACGGGAGCGCCAGCCTTGGCCAGGTGGTGCTTCAGCCGGAGCTCGAGCGTGTCATCGATGATGTTGGCATCGGTGGTCAGGCGATGGGCGGCCAAGGCGGCGAAGGTGCTCCAGGCGGAATCACGCTCGCGCTGCAGGATGGCCGGCACCTCGGCGGCCTGGACCAGGGCTCCCGCCATGCCGGCGAACAAGTCCAGGACGTTGCACTCGAACTTGTTGACGTGGTTGCCCGTGAAACGGTTGTCAGCGAAGATCACACCGCGCAGATCGCCCTCCACGTGGAAGGGCACCAGCACGAAATCGCCATAGGCGATTTCACGCAGCACATCCAGAGCGCCGAGATCCTTGCTCCGGTAGACACCTGTGTTCATGGGCCACGTGTGGAGATGCCGCGCCACGACTTGCCCGTCCCTATCTCCCATGGGTATCCTGCGCCAGCGCCAGGTCCGAACCAGTCGGGTCTCCATGAAGGGCTTGGGATCGTGACGGAACACATTCACCGCCTGGTCGATGTCGAGGACTCCGCTGCTGCTCGCGGACTTGATCTCCTCGCGCCACTCGTCCGGCTCGATCTGCCCGACACCGAACCGGCAGACCAGCTCATGGGGCTTGTCCTTGTCGACCACGAACACGAGCGCGCGGTTGTATTGCAGGCCGCCGTTGTGGGTCAGCCCGGTGAGGATGAAGAACAGCGCTTCGTCGAGCCCATCCAGCACGCGCAGATGCCCCACGAGGGTCTCGAGCCGGCGCAGTCGCTCCAGCCGCTCGGAGATGATGAGGGACAGGCAGATGGAGTTGCCCAGGGTGGTGAGGAGGTCTTGGTCCTCCTCCGTGAAGCAGCTCTGGAGCTGGTACAGGGTGGAGCGCTTGTTCTCGATCTTGAACACGCCTTTCAGGTCGTTGGTCTCCTTGTCCACGAGGGGGATGGCCACCAGGGAATAGCAGGCCCCGCCAGGCTCCTTGTTCCACATGCTGCGGTCATTGGCACCGCGCCACGCAGGGTGGGAGCTGACCTCGTGCGCGTCCTTCAGGTTCAAGGTCTGGAGCTTGTTGGCGACGAATACGGTCAGGCCGACCCCCTTGAACCTGCTGTCCTCGGGCTGGCCTGGCTCCGCTGGGGGGACCACGAGATGATAGGGTGGGATGATGTCCGGATCCTGGGTGCCGGGGTAGCCCGAGGCGGCAGCGAGACGGAGTTCGAGCCCCCGGCGCAGCCAGAGCGCGCAGACTTCGGCGGAGATGACCTGCGCCGTGGCCTCTACGATGGCCTGGAGGTTCGGGAGCGCGCCGAGATTCACCAACAGCTTCCCTGAGATCTCCAGCAAGCCCTTGCCCGTCCGCATGGACTCCGCCCGCATCCGAGCCTTTTCCAGGGCCATTGCGATCACCGCGGCGTAGGCCTCGACAACCTCTACGTCGGCGTCGGTGAAGTAGGGTTCCGGGTGTGACGAGCTGGGCCGGAGGTTCTCCAGTTTCAGCACACCGACAACGAGCGGGGCCGACACCAGTCGTCCTTCCTTATCCCGCTCGTCGGGGTGCAGGACCAGCGGGACGCCGAGCACACAGCGACACAGGTCCCCAGCGCGTTCCCGGCCGTACATCTCAAGATCGAACTTGCAGCTGTGGTCGTACTTCCCCCAGTCCGCCGGGCAAGTGATATTTATAATGCGCATCTCCCGGGCGATCTGGCCAGTCAGGCCTTCCGAGAACTCGTAGACGGCCTTCTCCTTCACGTCGCCGGGCCCCTTGACCTCGCGCAGCTTCCGGGCCTTGCCACTGGCGGCGGCGAGACGGAGGCGACGTGGTTCCTGGTCCTTCTGCTGCTCGGCGAGTTTTTTCTGCTCAGTGAGCCAGAGGGTGGCCCAATCGACCGGGAAAGTACCCTCGATGTGTGCCATGATGGCGTCTGGCAGACGCTCCGGAGTTGGATTGGCGAGAACTTGTTGGCACAGTGTCCGAATGACGACATCGAAACGTTCGCGTAGCATGCCTTCTCCTTTGTGCAACGAAGTAGACAAGATTGATAGCCTGCCGGAGCCGCACGTCAACCGTAGATTATGCAGTCGTCATCGGATTGCCTGCGCCAACGTACTCGGAACGGCATTGAACGGCCTCGACCGGACCGAGATCCAGCCACTCGGCGCCATCGACCAGGAAACGATGAATGGCGAGGTGTGCTTCGCCTTTGGAGTGGGCGGTCTTCAACTCGTGTCCGACAAATTGTCCCCCGCCCTCACCCATACCGCGGCTGCCCCGTAGACCCCAGCACCTGCTTCCAGAAGATGCCCTCGGTGGGGATGCCCTTCTTCCCGGCGACCACCAGCTCCAGCGGCACCAGCACGTACTCGGTGTTCCACTGGGAGACCATGCAGTCCGTGAACCCGGCCAGGGCGTTGTCCACGGCCAGAGCACCCAGCCGCTCGCAGTAGATCTGGTCGTTGGCGTTGGCGGGCACCGCGCGGATGAAGTGCTGGGGCTGGTTGGTGAACACGCGCATGGGATCGCCGTGCAGGTCACGGATGCGCTCCTCGATGCAGCGGCTCAGGAACTCCCGGAAGCTGCCCTCGGGCACGGCTCCCTGGCTGGGCTTGGCCTGCGCGTCGAACTTGAGCAGGCGCCCGCCGAGCTCGAAGCGGCTCTCCTCCAGGTCGAAGACCTTCTGCACCCCCTCGGCCAACGCCACCACCGCGTGCGGCATGTGGGGCCGCTCCTCCTTGCGCTCCCAGGGCTGGTCGCGCACCACGCGCTGCAGGTGCTCCATGAGCTTGTCCCAGTAGGCCTCGAAGCCCCGGTAGCCGTTCTCCTTGATGTGGAGGAAGGCCTCGGGCACCAGCACGAGGTCCACGTTCCCGCTGGCCAGGCTGGCGTTGGCCACCACGAAGCCGGACTCGGCGCCGAAGAACTCCACGATGCCCACGCGGCGGGTGGAGCGGGCCTCGAAGTGCAGCGTGTTGAGCACGTTGCAGGCCTCGGCCACGGCGGTGTCGAAGCCGAAGGATCGCCACACCCAGAGCACGTCGTTGTCCATGGTCTTGGGGATGCCCACCACGCAGAGCTGCGGGTTCAGCAGGGACAGCCGGTGGGCGATCTTCATGGAGCCGTCGCCACCGATGACGTACAGGATCTGGATGTTCAGGTCGGACAGGCTCTTGCAGATCTCCGCGACGCGGGTCTCGTCGAGCCGATAGCGCCGGGTGCCCAGGTTGGAGCCCCCCTGGTGCACCCAGCTGTGGGTCATGGAGGGCTCCAGCTCGATGAAGTTCGCGTGGGCGTCCTGCAGGCCCTTGAAGCCGTCGTAGATGCCCAGCAGGGCCCCGCTGCGCAGCCGGTACTTGCCATGGTGCCGGTTCACGATGGAGTGCACCACCGAGTTCAGGCCCGGCGCCAGGCCTCCTGTGGTGACGACGGCGGCGCGCACCGCCTCGGGGTCGAAGGCCAGCAGACGCCGGGGGCCCGCCTCCAGGAACTGGGGCGGCTCGTGTCCGGCCGCGGCGAAGCGGGCGATCCAGCGAGGGTTGAGGTTGGCCAGCATGGTGGCGTCCAGGGGGCGGTACAGGCCGATCTCACCCTCGGTGCATGGGTTGGCCTGCTCGGAAGCGTGGGGGATGCGGCGCGCGATGGACGCGAATCCGTCCAGGCCGCCGTCCGGGTTGGCCTCGAGCCGCCGCAGCAGGTCTTCGAGGATCCCCTTCTCCGTCTTCAGGGAACGGATATCGGTGCTTGCGCGCTGCATCCCTTTACCTCAGGGCGCCAGGATACCTACGGCGAGCACCGCGCGCACCTGGCGGCGGTTCATGCGGATGGGCTGCAGGTCGCCCACCTGCTGGAAAACGTCCACGCCCTCGTCGATCAGCAGCGCGTCGGACACGTCGAAGCGATCTCGGAAGAGGCGGGCCGCGTCCGGTACGGTGAGGCTGAAGCGGCCGGACTGGCCGCTGATGGCCATCAGGAAGACGTTCTCGCGCCGTGCGTCGAGACCCACCATGGTGAGCGGGTAGTAGGCCCTGGAAAGAAATACGAGGAAGTTGCTACCTTTGGGCCCGGGGCGACAGAACTCTCCGGGGCGGGCGGGCTCGCGGCCCAGCACCTCGCGGTAGCCAGCGCGGGTCAGGCGCTGGATGACCTGCGCCGGGTCGGCGCCGAGGGGCTCCGTGGTGCCCGGCGGGACGTACATGGTGTCGAGAGAAACAGGGCCCTCCAGCGCGGCCACGGCCAGCGTCGGGCTGTTCACCAGCTGGGCCTCACCGAAGTAGAGGTCCTGCGCCTCGTTCGTCCCGAAGAAGGTGCCGTGTAGCTGCGGGAGGCCGAAGACGTGCCGCAGGTCGCCGAAGCGGCCCACCACCTGTCTGAGCGGCACCAGCTCGCCGCCCTTGATCAGCTGGCGCCCGGACAGGGCCATGGCCACCTGGGGCAAGCCCAGGGACGAGGGGCTGCCGTCGGAGTTGCGCAGCGAAACCCGCGGCGGATCCTGGGAGTAGTCCACCACCACGTCCCGGATGCCGAAGCGGTCCATCCCCGTGGTGGTCTTGAGCAGGCAGCTATAGACGTCGGACGTGGCCGCGCTGCGCTGGACCCTGGCGATCTCCTCCGAGGGGACGACGAGCTGCCCGTGCACGATGCCGATGGTGCAGAGGTTCATGGTGAGATCACCCGCGCCCTGCATGGCCTGGACATGGAACGGCGGGTCGCGGCTCTCCAACCGTCGCCGGTGCTCGCGGACGGAGAGGCCTCGGGGCCACTCTTCCGGGTCCACGCTGTATCCACCGTTCCGGTCCAGGTGCTCGAGGAACCCGTCCAGATGGCGATAGCGCTGGCGAACGGCGGCGGTGAGGGCCAGCCATCCCTCGGGATTTTGTCGGTACCAGGGGGCGATCTTCATTCGCGGAGCGGAGGTGCCGTCGCGCTCGATGATGGGGCCATCGAGATGCCGCTCGTCGAGGCTCAGTTCGAGCTCCACCTCGTCGGTGCGGTACTGGATGACGCTGGCGGTGAACTCGTTCTGGCCAGCGCGCTTGATGTGCTGCTCACGCAGCCGGGCGCTCTGGACGGCCATGGAGATGGCGGCCGCCACGCTGCGCAGCGTCGCGACGTCGCCCTCGTCGAAAGGCACGTATCTACCTTCGGCGGACCTGTTCTCCACCTTCAGGACGCCGAAGATCCGTGCTCCGAGCTGTACGGGCACGAAGACCAGGTTCTGGCACCTGCCCTCGGCGCCCCACTGCTCCACATCGTACTTGCCCCGGCGCCACTTGTGGTTCAGCATCTCCTCGTGGCTTTCACACCGGACGACCTCGCCCTTCTGCCAGACGTTGCCCGTGATGCCCTGGTTCGGCTCGTAGGCGGCATCGCGAGCGAGCAGGTTCTTGCCGTAGCCCGCGGCCGCCACGGCGCGCAGGAGCCTGCCGTCCGCGTCCTGCACGAAGAGCGCGGCGGCCTCGGCCTGGAAGTACTCACGGCAGAAGGCGATCACCGCATCGTAGCCCTCCTGGATGCTCTCGGCTGCCGCCATGCGGGCGGTCACGCGCTCCTGGGCCTCCAGTATGCGGTCTGCCAGGATCTTCTTCAGGTTCTGGTCACGGGTCACACTTCACCTCCTCTTGGTTGCGCACGGGTTCTCTCTGGTAGGGGTGCCCTCCGAACAGGTTTCGCACCAGGGCCATCAGGCGCGCGGCCTGCTCGCCACCCTGGGGGGTGTTCCTGCGGAACGCCAGCGCGGCCTCCAGCGCCGGGGCGGGCACGCCCGCCTGGCGGGCGGCCTCGAGGGCCCACTGGCCGGTGTCGCCGCCGCCCACCACGGGCGCGATGCCCTGCGTGCCGCGCTCGGCCGCCTCCAGGAACAGATCCAGCAGCAGGGACTCGGCGATGCTGTGGCGCCGCCAGGCGCGGGCCAGGTCCAGCCCGCCGACGGGATAGTCGCCCGCATCGGCCACGGCCATGGCCTCGGCCATGGCCTGCAGCATGCCGTACTCCAGGCCGTTGTGGAGCATCTTCAGGAAGTGGCCGCTGCCTGAGGGGCCGACGTGGCTGCAGGCGCCGGCGGCCGCCATGATCTCCAGCACGGGCCGCACCAGCTCGTAGTCCTTTGCGGCCCCGCCGCAGGCGATGCAGTAGCCCCGCCGTGCCCCGAGCACGCCACCGCTGGTGCCGGCGTCGAGGTAGCCGATGCCCATCTTCTGGAGCTCTGCGGCGCGCCGGCGGCTGGCGGCGTGGTGGGAGTTGCCGGCGTCCACGATCACGTCGCCGGGTGCACAGGCGGCGGCAAGCCCCTGGGGACCGAAGAGCACCGCGTCCACGGCCGCGTGGGGCACGAAGAGCAGGATCCGGGCCGGGTGGGCCAGCCCCGCCCGCAGCTCGGCCAGGGAGCCCACGAGCTGGCAGCCGGGGAGGGCGCGCACCTCGGGATCGTAGGCCCAAAGCTCCACGCCGGCCTGGGCCAGGCGCCCGGCCGCGCCCGCCCCCATGCGGCCGAGACCCACGATGCCCACGCGGGGAAGCGCGGGGTGAAACACCAGGAGCGCGGGGCGCGCCAGGCCCTCCACGGTGTGGGTGGGCCAGCGCGGATCGGCCGTGAGGCACTCCAGCTCGCCGCGCTCGTCGAGGAGGAAGGTGTCCTCGGACTTGCCGCGGCCCAGCACCGGGTTGAACACGAAGGGCTGGCCTGGCGCGAAGGCGTGGGTGCTCGCCGGGCCGACCTTGGCGTCGCGCCCCTGGAAGCCGCAGGGGCCGCCCAGGTGGTGCCGCTCCCAGCCCCCAGGCTGCCCCTCTTCGCGGTAGGCCTCGCGCATGGCGGCGAACACCTGGAAGCCCGAGCCGCCCGCCTGCACCGCGCGGATGCCCGCGACCTCGATGCGGTTGGCGGCCTCGACCTCGCGCAGCAGCTCCCCGCCGGGATCGGTCAGGGCCAGCAGGCGCGTCGCGCTGGCGTACAGGCCCCCCAGGCTGGCGGTGATGGAGATGGAGGCGACGTTTCCCAGCCTGACGTCGCTGGGCTGGCAGTGACAGAAGCGGGCCACGCGCTCGTCGAAGGCCACGAAGACGAGGTCCGGCAGGGCGCCGGCCCGCAGCAGCTCGGCGTGCACGTGGGCGGCCACCTGCTGTTCGCTCACATCTGGTTCCCTCACGAGCGCCGCGGTGGACACCAGGGTGGCGCCGATGATGCGCCCGAGGTGGCGCAGGCGCTCCCGCTCCGCGTCCGTGAGGGGATAGAGCAGGCCCTGCAGCAGCGCACGGCACGCGAGCCGGGAGGGCCCGAACGAGTCGGCCCAGAGGTTGCGCCAGCCCATGGTCGCCGAGAGCTGCTGAACGGCGTCGGTCAGATCCCAGCGATGCCAGGGGTGCGGGTGCACCTCTACGCCCTCGAACGCGCTCAGATCGTGAGCGACGCGGGCGGCCTCGGTGTGGTTGGCCAGCACGTGGATTCCGGACTGGGTCACCACCAGGCCCACCCGGCCGGGGGGCTCGGGGCGGGTCGCGTTGGACAGGCGCAGGCCATCGAAGAAAGCTGCCGCGAAGTGGGTTTCACTGATGAGGAGGGCCTGGATGCCCTGGTCGCGCAGGTGCGCGCGGAGTCGGGTGAGTCGTGTCATGTTCCGCTTCTTCTCTTGTTTTGTTTCACTTCAGCTTGTCTGTCGCGTAGCCGTACAACCCCAGCTGCCCGGTCCTCTGCAGGCCCGAGAGTACGGCGTCTCTCTGGTCGAGGGCAGGTGACAACCGGTAGCGCAGCAGGTGCACGTAGGCGGCGATGCCCTGGTGGGTCGGGACGGTCGCGGGCTCCGCGGCGTCCCATGTGACGCCCAGCGCCCTGGCCAGCACCGCGGCCTCGCACCAGCCCCTGAGGTGGCGGTCCTCGTCTCCGGCAACGCGGAAGGCCTCAGCCGCCGTCCGCGCCGTGTCCACCGCGTCTCTCTCGCCGCGCAGGGCGGCGTGCAGGGCCATGACGCGCAGGCCACGGGCCCTGGAGGGCGCATCCTCTGTGCTCGCCACGAGGGTGGGGATGTGCCCCACCGGGCGGTTCTTCACGGCGGGTTGCAGGAGCACTTCCCAGTCCCAGGCGCTCGAGAACTGCACGGGCTGCGCATGGCCGGTGAGCAGGAGATCCCACAGGCCGGCCCGGATGAGCCCGGCCATGGCGAGGCGCACCGAGATGTCCATCAGCGCGGCGTCATCTCCTGGCTGGAGGCCGCGGGAGCGCACCGCCGCATCGGCCATGGCGTGGGCGGCCTGGAGCTCCTGGAAGGCCTCGTGCTCCCGTCGGCCCCAGCGACCCGCCTCCACCCTGAAGTGCAGGTCGCCGTGCAGGCTGGTGAGCTCGGCGCGCGCCAGGAGCGGCAGCGCGGTGGCGTGATGGTCCACCCTGGTGAAGAGGTCGACGAAGTGGCAGCACCGCGCGCCGTCCGCGCCGCCGTCGGCGCTCGCCAGGCTCCAGGCCAGCTCGCGCACACAGCGTTCGTAGACGGGCAGGGCGAGGGGCAGGCGGGTGAGGTCGGAGCCCTCGAGCAGGGGCAGCAGTTGGGCCTGCAGGTGCGGAACCTCGGGTTGCCCCTTGGCTTCCTGCAGCCTCCGGTAGGTCCAGAGCAGCTCCAGGCGGCGCGAGACGTCTTCGGCCTCGGCCTGGATGCTCGCCCCCTGGTCCGTGAGCAGCGCCTGGCGCGCGCGGGGGAAGAGCTTGTCGGGTTCCAGCTCCCCGTTCACTCGCCGGTACATGAACAGGGCGCGCACGGGCGCTCGATTGAAGTCGAGATCCGAGGCCACGCATGCGAGGAAGTCGGGATCGATGGTGCCGCGGCGGGCGATGCGTCGCAGCGCCTCGAGCTCGGCGCTGGTGAGCACGGCGAGCGTGAGACGGCTGATGCGATCCAGCAGCGCGGCGGGGTTGGGGGTCATGGGCGAGGGCAACAGGATCGCGGCCAGCGCCCAGGCGTAGTCCTTGTCCTGGGCGTAGTGGGGCATCACATGCATGGCGAAGGCGTGCAGCTGGCGCTCGACGGTGACGTTGCCGGCCGCGAGGCGAGAGATCTGCTCTTCGAGGCTTTCGACCCGGTCGACGCAGTGGGTCTTCTCCCCGAGCTCATGGGCCAGCTCGAGCGAGTCGAGCACGAGGCCGGCCGCCTGATCGGCCCGAGAGGTGATGAGGCAGACGCGGATGGTATCCGGGAGCTCGTTCAGCACCCGCACCAGACCCACCCAACCGCCGGCGCTCAGACGATCCACGCCGTTGAGGATCAGCAGCCGCCGAGGGGTCTCGCCGGGGGCCACGCGGCGCTTGCGCAGGCCCTGGACGAGCGCCCGCCAGGGCTCGCTCCCCGGAGGGAGCGCCACGCCGACCCAGGAGGCGATCCTGCGCACCACCTCACCCAGCGTAAAGAAATGGCGCTGGGCATCCGCGAGGTGCCGCAGGTGCAGCTCGTCCCGGGGGATGTGGACGCAGAGGCCATTCTCGCCCAGCTCGCGCTCCAGCCAGCGCGCGATGTCCGTGTTGATGGCGCCCTCGGGGCCGTAGCAGGTGAGGATGCGGTGGGGGCTGGGCTGCTGATGATCCAGGCCGAGCGCCTTGCGGATGAGACTCAGACCAGCCCCGGATGAGTACAGCTCGGCGCAAGCTGCGGTCAGGGCGGAATCGGGAGGCTGCGACACGCCCCCGCGCAGGGCTTCGATCGCGCGATCGGGCCCTTGCCCCCAAAGATAGGCCGCGGGCCACTCGGGCTGCCCGGTGGGGCGCGCGACGGCGATGGCGCGGGCCTCGATGCCGAGCTGCAGGATCCGGCAGGCGGACTGCATGCTGAGGAAGCGGGGGTCCAGGTGCTGGTGCTCGGCCTGCACGGCGGTGAGCATCATGGCCTGGGCGTTGCCCGCTACGGAGCCGCGCCCCCCGGCGAGGTCGGAGAGGTGCCCCCCGTGCTGCACCACGTAGAGCAGCCGCCCATCGACCCGATCCTGGATGGTGTGCCCCACCGCCCCCAGGGAGACGCCGAAGAGGCAGCAACCGCCCCACTGGTCGGGTAGCTCCAGGGAGGTCTCTTCGGCCTTGACCTCGAAATAACGGCTGTAGGCCGCGCAGCCCTTGGCGCTCTTGAGCAGGATGGTGATGGGGCGCTTGTCGGGCACACGGAGGGTGCCTCGCAGCTCCACCGCGGTCTCTGCCAGGGTGGCGACCTTCACGTCGCCGCGCTCGTCGCGCGCCTGCAGCGGGATGACCTGCTCCCAGACGAGCGCCACCTGGGGGTCGGCCAAGCCCCTGGGCCTCCCCAGGGCCGGCAGCAGGACGCGATCCACGGGGCCCAGCCCATGGACCACGCCCACGTCCATGAGGGCACCGTCGCGGTAGGCGCCCAGGCGCCGGTTGGGATCGTCGTGGCCCGCAGCCTCGTGGAAGCAGAAGGTGTACGCCAGCTTGTCGTTGGCGTGGCGCGTGATGAACGCCATGAGCTGCTCGTAGGCCTCGGTGACGCCCGGACGGAAGAGGTAGTGCTCGGCCGCGAGAACGCGGCAGTCCTGCACGGACGCACTTTTTTTCAGGAGCTGGTTGTTCTCCAGATCCATGAAGAACAGCGAGGCGGGCTTCTCCACCAGGATGGTGTCGGCGAAGCCCAGGAAGCAGGGCGCCTGCAGGATGTGCTCCTCGGCCCCGGACGCCACGTACACCACCACCAGGACGCCCTCCCGGCGCTCGCGGGCGAGCTGCCCGAGCAGCGCGTCCAGGTGATCGTCGTAGATGTAGCCGATGGGCTGGCCCAGGTCGGCGAGCTGGTCGATGGCATGGCGCAGGGAGGGGTGCTGGGCCCACTCGCGGATCGCCGGCGCGCGCGTGGCGAAGAGGCGCTCGTCGCGGCGCGGCACGACCATGGTGACGCGCCCCCCGTGGGAGACGGCCCGGTGCAGCAGGTGGGCGGCCGCGGCCTGGGACCACTGGGAGGCGTTCAGGATCACGGCGTGGACGGCGTGGGGTGCTCTCCTGGGGTGGTCCATGTCAGCGCTCCTCTGGCTCGCTGTGGTCGTCATCGTGGCGCACGAGGTGCGCCTGGAGGCCAGCCTCGCGGGCTCGGGCCAGGAAGGCCTCGGCGGGCGCCTGGCCGGCCTCCGTGGCGGCACAGGCGATGGTCACGCGCTCATCGAGCGGGCGGAGGGCGCCCTCGCGCTGGCCCAGCACACCGAAGGCCATGCCCTTGGGGCCCAGGCGATCGGAGCTGGCCAACAGCAGCAGGCGGGCACCGATGCGCAGCAACGCCGAGCGCACCGGGATTTCATCGGGCTCGAGGGTCCAGAGCACGAGGCTGCCGTCGTCGGCCCAGCTCAAGGAGAGGGGGACCACCACCGACAGGTCCACGGCAATCTCGTCGTTGAGCTGGGCCAGGGCGCGGCTCGGATCCTGGCAGATGCCGGCCACCGTGGCCCGGCTGTCGGGATCCAGGTGGCCGCCCAGGAGCTCCAGCGCGATGCCGCCGCCCAGCAGCTCGGAGTGCCCAAGCTCGACGTTGTTGGTGAAGATCTTGCAGCGCCTGCGCTGGCCGTGGAGCTCCTGGAGCACCAGCCGGCTCGTGGCGCCGGAGTCCATGGCCAGCACCTGATCCGTGGAAGCGATGAGCTCCTGGGCGGCGTAGCGCGCCAGCTGACTGCGGGTGGCCAGGCTGGCGGAGAGGGCGGTCTCGAAGCGGGTGCTGCGACGGCCCGCGGCCGCCCAGGCGGTGGGGAACACCTGCCCGCGCTGCCGGCGCACCAGCCCCATGCGTTCCAGGTTGACCAGGAGCTTCCACAGGTGGTTCGGCTGCACCTCCAGCAGCTGGCAGAGCTCGCGGTTGTTCAGCCCCTCCGGCTGCTGCTCGAGCCGCATCAGGATCTGCATCATGAGCATGAGCTCGGTTCCTTTTTCCCTTCTCTTCCTCTCTTCGGGCATCGCTCGAGCCTCGATTCACTCGTGGTAGTTGGTTTAAACAACGGAAGAAGGAGTGTATTTTGTCGTCTTTCTGGAGGAGGATGGCGACGGGCTGCGAGAACATCACTAATATTAGTGAATACCAGGCGCCCTGGATCCTGTCAAGCAGATTCCCCCACATGAAGAACGACCGCAGCGCGCGCGGTGTTGCCGCCCATCGTCGTTGACGATAGCCGCGGACCCTCCTCGAGCCGCGCCCGGCCTCGGTGTTCCACTGCGAGCGGAGTCCTCATGCGCTTTTCGGACCTCACCCTGGCGGCCTTGGCAGCGAGCTACGACCGCGAGCACATGAACCGCGTGATGGATCGTTTCCCCCATCAGATCACGCGTGCCCTCGAGGTCGGGCTCCCAGCGCTCCCCCGGGGGCCCTTCGAGCGGGTGGTCGTGGCGGGCATGGGGGGCTCGGCGCTTCCCGTGGACGTGCTGGTGGACGCCTTCGAGGAGCGCCTGCGGGTCCCGGTCACGGTCTGTCGGCACTACCGGCTGCCACACGGTGTCGATGAGCGCACCCTCGTCATCGGCAGCTCCTTCTCCGGGGGCACCGAAGAGGTCATCGAGGCGATGGCGTCGCTGCCGGCGGGCGCTCACAACGCCGTGGTGCTCACGGCCGACAAGGGCAACGGCCCGTCGCCGCTGGTCCGACTGGCCGGTGAGCGCGGTCTCCCCGCGGTGCTCATCCCGGCGCACGAGGAACCCGCGGGGTTCCAGCCGCGGTCCGCGGTGGGGTATTTCGTGTCGTTCCTGGCCCGCATCCTCGCCGCGACGGGGGCCATGCCCGACCCCACAGCGGATCTGCAGCGCGTCAGCGCCTTCCTCACCGCGCTGGACATGGCCCCGGACGCGGAGCGCATCGCGCGCTGGCTCTCGGACAGGATCCCCATCGTCTACACCGACGAGCGTCACCTGCAGTCGGTGGCACGCATCGCGAAGATCAAGTTCAACGAGAACTCCAAGCGCCCTGCGTTCTTCAATTCCTTCCCCGAGAGCAACCACAACGAGATGATCGGCTTCACGCGGCCGATGGCCGAGTTCGGGGTCCTCTACCTCCACGACCCGGACAGCCACCCCCGCATCCCGCGGCGCTACGAGGTGATGAAGCAGGCCTTCGCCCACGATGGCATGGCCAACGTGCAGTTCGAGCGGTGGGAGATGCCTGGCTCCGATCGCCTCGAGCGGCTGTTCGCGGCCATGGTCTTCGCCGAGCGTTGCTCCTACGACCTCGCGCTGCTCGACGGCATCGACCCCACGCCCGTGAAGCTCGTGGAGACCTTCAAGGGGCTGCTGGGCTGAACAGGGCGCCAGTGGGGGGGGTGGCCTTTCGGCGGAGGGCCACCGTGGAAGCCTGGGGTCATTCGGAGTAGAGGAGTGGACATCGGGAGAACCCATGTCTCAACCCCTGGAACATCTCCGCGCAGCGCTGGCCGAGGGGCGGGTGGTGGTGGTGGCAGGCGCCGGGGTGGCCATGGCGTCCTGCGCGGCGCCCGCGGGGCCGAGTCCCGCCTCGTGGGCTGCGGCCTGCCCGCCTCCGGCGATCTGGTGGACGCGGTGGTCCAGGTGGAGCGCCTCTGGTACGCCTCCCCGTTCCGCGGCTACCGCGATCATTTGGCCCACACCCTCAAGGTCGCCCTGCTGGGTGAGGCCCTGGCCTGCGATCCCGCCAGCCCCATCGCGGGTTGGCTCGACGACACCACGGCGAAGCTGGCGCGCGGCCAGATCGGCCAGTAGATCCTGCGCCACGCCCGCCGCCTGGGGGTGCCCGAGCCCTCGGTGACCGCCCCGACTTCTGGCGCACCTCCCTCCTGCGCGCCTTCCGCCTGGCCGCCCTGCTGCACGACATCGCCTACCCCGACCAGCTCGCCGAGCAGGTCGCCGCCGCGGCCGGCGCCGTGCGCCCCCGCGCCCCCTTCGAACCCTCCGCCGGGCTGACCGCCGCCGGGGCCGCGGACTGGCTCGCGTCCCACCTCTGTGCCCGCGGCCTTTGTACCCGCGCCGTCGAGGCCGCCTGGGCCTCCCACGGTCCGCGCTCCGCCTACGCGCTGCTGCGACTCGCCGAGGAGGTGGACCGGTTCTCCCGCCGCCCCCCCGAGGAGGTCCTCGCCCACGAGTGGGCGGCGAGCGCCATCTTCCTGCACGACCTGGACGGGCTCTGGGCCGCCCCCGCGGGTCGCGGCGCGGCGCTCGCGGAGGCCCTGCGCGGGGACCTCGAACCCCTGCGCCCCTCCGTGCGGCGCGACCCCCTCGCCTGGCTGCTGGCCCTCGCGGACCAGCTCCAGGAATTCGGCCGGATGCGGTACGAGCCCGACACCCACGACCCCCACCACGCCTGCCTGCGGATGACCACGCCCTGCCAGGCCGTGGAGGTCGATGCACCGGCCTCCGGGCCGATCCACGTGATCTTCTACTTTGACTCCGGCGTCGTCGCTGGGTACCGCGACCGCCTGACCCCCGGCGGCCAGCACCGCTCGTTGGAGCGGTGGCTCGACTCTACCGGCGTCTGGACGAGCCTCCTGGTCGAGGTGGAGCCCGCCTGACCGCGCTGCTTTGGGTCAAGCCCCCCCGGATGCACCACGGCAGGGGGTCATGCCCTGGAAAGTGCCCCTTGCAGGCGCTCGTCACGCCGCCGCCGAGTACGACGGTCCGCGAAAACGACGGTACCACGGTGCGCAGGGTCGGCGTCCAGGCCTCTCATGGGGCAAAGACAGGGGCATGACCCTCGAGGTTGGTGCGGAAACGGGGGCATGACCCAGCGCGCCGGTGAGGCGCCCTCACAACCCCCGCGTCACCTGCCGCAACCGATCCCGCTGGTAGGCCGCGTCCGCCCTGGCCAGGGTCAGCCGCACCTGGGCCTCGGCCACCCCGCCCTGCGCCTGCTGCAGGTCCAGCAGCGACCCCCCGCCCTCCTTGAGCCGCGCCTCCGCCGCCGTCACCGCCTCGCCCGACAGCCGCAGGGCCTCCTCGCGCTCGGCCAGCGAGGCCATGGCCGCGGCCAGCTGCCCGTGGGTCTGGATCACCTCCAGCTTGGCCTGGTCCAGGACCAGGCGCTTTGCGGCCTCGGCCTTCTGGACCTGGGCCTTCGCACCGTCGAGCCGCGCCAGCACCTTGCCGCCCTGCACCAGGGGCACGGTGACGCCCACCTGCACCTGCCAGTTCCAGTCGTCCGCCACCATGGGAGCCGGGTCCAGGCCGTAGACCTTGCCGGTGACCCCCAGGATGGGCAGGGCCGCGCCGCGCTCGGCGCCCACCACGGCGCGGGCGGCGTCCACGCGCTGGCCCGCCATGGCGAGGTCGGGGCGGTCAAGGGAGGCCAGGGCCTGCTGTAGATCCGGGTAGCTGGTGGGCACGGCGATGCCGTCGGCGGCCTCGTTCCGCCCGGTCACCAGGGCCAGGGCGGCGTCGGCGGCGGCGACGGCGGCGGTGGCGCGGGCCACGGTGGCGCGGGCGCTGGAGAGCGCGGCGTGGGCCTGCAGGACCTGGTCGCGGGTGGCGACCCCGTTGGAGACCAGCGCGTCCGCCAGGCCCACGATGTGCTCGGCCAGGCTCTGGGCGGCCTGGGCGTCGGCCAGCAGGGCGTGGTGGCGGGCGGAGGCGTGCCAGGCCTCCAGCACGGCGGCGTCGAGCTGGTAGCGATCCGCGGCGCCCTCGGACTCGGCGAGCGCGGCGCCTTCTCTCGCGGCCTTGCGCCACAGCCAGGCGGCCGGGGCCACCAGGGCCTCCTGGCCCGTGACCTGGGCCTGCCACTGCTGGCCCGGGGTGATCAGGGTGGGCTCGACGCTGTCGCACATGGATGGCTGGACCGGCTGCCCCATGCCCGCCAGGGCCTCGTACATCTTGTAGCAGATGTCGAGCTCCACCTCGTTCTGCCAGACCGTGGCGCCCCCGGCCGTGACCGTGGGCAGCAACATCGAGGTGGCCTCGCGCACCTTGGCCTGGGCCTCGGCCACGCGCGCTTCGGACAGGGCGGTGACGGGCGAGACCTGGTGGGCGGCCTGCACCGCGTCGTCCAACGACATGGAGAGGGCAGGGGAGGCGAGCAGGAGGACGAAAGGATGCATCAGGCGCTCCTCTTGCGGAACCGGAACACGGCCAGGGTCAAGAGCACGGTGGCGATGACGGCCAGGATGACGGCCTCACGGGGCAGCTCGTAGAGGCCGATGCCCTTGAGGAAGACCCCGCGGATCATGATGGCGAAGTAGGTGAGCGGCATGAGGTCGGAGAGGTGGCGGGCCCAGGGCTCCATGTTGGAGACCGGGTACATCAGGCCGCCCAGCAGGATGTTGGGCAGCACCACCATGACGGAGGTGAGCAGGGCCTGCTGCTGGGTCTTGCTGACGGTGGAGGCGAGCAGGCCAAAGGCCAGCATGGCGGCCAGGTACAGCACCCCCATGCCCAACAGATCCCAGGGGCTGCCGCGGAAGGGCACGCCGAAGCCGTAGATGGTGGCCAGGGTGACCAGCACCCCCTGGATGATCCCGATGATCACGAAGGGCCCGAGCTTACCCACCATCAGCTCGCCCGGGCGGATGGGGGTGACGGAGAGCTGCTCGATGGTGCCGTTCTCGCGCTCCTTGACGATGGCCATGGCGGACAGGAGCGTGACGATGACCGTGAGGATCATGGCCAGCACGGCGGGCACCATGAACCAGCGGCTCTGGAAGGTGGGGTTGTACAGCACCCGCGCCACCGGATCCGGCGTGCCGATGGGGAGCTGACCCTGCACGGCGGGCAGGCGCTCCGCGGCCACGGCGCGCAGGATGGACTCGGCGTAGCGCTGGGCCCCGAGCGCCCGGTTGGTGTCGGTGCCGTCCACCCAGATGGGGATGTCGGCGGCCTCGCCGCGGTGCAGGGCGCGGTCGGTGCCCCGGGGCACGATGACGGCGATCTCCGCCCGGCCCTGGTCCATGGCCAGCTCGGCCTCGCGGGGCGAGTCGGTGACACCCACGAGATCGAAGGCCTCGCCTGGCTCGAGCCGGGCGGCGATGGCGCGGCTGACCGGGGAGTGATCCTGGTCCACCACCACCAGGCCAACGTGCTCCACGTCGAAGTTGGCGGCCACGCCCAGGATGAAGAGCTGCACCACGGGGATGACGAACACGATGGGCAGCATGCGCTTGTCGCGCCGCAGGTGGATGAGCTCTTTGCGGGCCACGGCCAGCAGGCGGCGCAGGGAGTAGCGGCGGCGGGCCATCACAGGCTCCTCTTGAAGCGCGAGGAGGCGGCGACGAGCACCACGAAGGCGAAGATGACCATGGCCAGCAGGTCGGGCCAGAGCACCTCCAGCGGGGCGCCCTTGAGGAACAGCCCGCGGATCAGGCGCAGGTAGTAGCGCGCCGGCACGATGTAGCTCAGGTACTGCAGGAACCAGGGCATGTTCTTGATGGGGAACACGAAGCCCGAGAGCAGCATGGAGGGCAGGATGGTGGCCACGAAGCTCACCTGCATGGCCACCTGCTGGCTCTTGAGGGCGGCCGAGAGCAGCAGGCCCAGCGCCATGGCGCCGATGATGTACAGCAGGGTGGCGATGGCCAGGATGCCCAGGGAACCGCGGATGGGGACGCCGAAGAGGTGGCGCGACAGGAAGGTGACCGAGGCCACCTGGACGATGCCCACGAAGATGTAGGGGGTGAGCTTGCCGAGCATCAGCGCCGGGCCGCGCACGGGGGAGACCAGCACCTGCTCGATGGTGTTGCGCTCGTACTCGCGGGCCACGCACTGCGACGTGATCATGGCGGCGAGCATCATGATGATCACCGCGATGAGCCCGGGCACCACGAACCAGCGCGAGTCCAGCGCCTCGTTGAAGAACACCCGCGGCCGCGCCGTGAGGCCGGGGAGCGCCCCCGAGCGCCCCATGGTGCGCAGCAGGGCCTCCACCTGGCTGACGGTGCTGTGCTGCAGGCTGCTGGCCACCGTGCCCAGGGCCTGGGCCGCGAAGGCGGCTTCGGAGCCGTCCACCAGGATCTGCACGGGGGCGTCCTTGCCCGACGCGATGTCGCGGCCGAAGCCCGGCGGGATGACGATGCCGATGCGCGCCTCGCCCACATCGAGCATGTCCTCGAGGGCCTCTGCGCTCGGCGGGTGCGCGGTGACGGTGATGGAGCCGTCCGCGCAGAGCTGGGACAGGATCTGGCGGGCCTGGGGGCTGCGATCCTGGTCCACCACGGCGATGTCGACGTTCTTGACGTCGAGGTTGATGGCGTAGCCGAACAGCAGCACCATGATGAGGGGCAGCAGGAGAGCGAAGGCCAGGGAGCGCGGATCCCGCAGGATGTGCAGGAACTCCTTGAGCGCGATGGGGAAGAAGGCCCTCATGGCTGCTTCTCCTCGGCGTTCCCCTCGCAGGCGTCGAGGAAGACGTCCTCCAGCGAGGGGGCGATGCGCTCGACAGGTACCCCGAGCTCCCGCGCCAGGTCGTCGGCCTCGCCCGCGGCGCGCAGGCGCAGGTGCCAGGCTGCGCCCATGGGAGTGAGAGCGCGGACCCGGGGGTTCTGCTGCAGGGCCTCGCGCTCCACCCCGCGCACGCGCACGAGGTCTCCCCGGTCGCCCCGCTCGCGGAGTTGCCGCGGCGAGCCCAGGCCCACCAGGCGCCCGGCGCGGATGAAGGCCACGGTGCCGCAGTTCTCGGCTTCGTCCATGTAGTGGGTGGTGACGAAGACCGTGACCCCCTGCTGGCGCATGGTGTGGATCAGGCGCCAGAAGGCGCGGCGGGACAGCGGATCCACCCCAGCCGTGGGCTCGTCCAGGAAGAGCACCCGCGGCTCGTGCAGCACGGCGCAGCCCAGCGCCAGGCGCTGCTTGATGCCCACGGGCAGGGTCTGGGTGAGGGCCTTCTCACGGCCCTCCAGCCCGGCCATGTGCAGGGCGAAGGCGCGGCGCGCGGCCACGCGCTTGCGGGGCACGAGGTAGACATCGCCGTAGAAGCGGATGTTCTCGTCCACAGTGAGGTCGTTGTAGAGCGCGAACTTCTGGGACATGTACCCGATGCGCTCCTTGACCCCCTCGGCGTCCTTGACCACGTCGATGCCGTCCACGATGGCCGCGCCCGAGGAGGGCTCCAGCAGGCCGCAGAGGATGCGGATCGTGGTGGTCTTGCCGGCGCCGTTGGGCCCCAGGAAGCCGTAGATGGAGCCGCGCGGGACCTCCAGATCGATGTCGTCCACGGCCACGAAGGCGCCGAAGGTGCGCCGCAGCTTGCGGGCGTGGACGGCCAGATCTTCGCTCATGGCGCGGCCTCCTGGCCTGCGGGGGCGGCGGAGAGGTGGACGTAGGCGTCCTCCATGCTGGGGGCGACCCTGCGCGCCTGGGCGAGGTGCCCGGCCTCGGCCAGGAGGGCGAGCATGGCGTCGGGGCGCTCCGGCCCCAGCGCGTGCAGCAGGTCGCCGAAGAGCTGCACGTCCACCTCGGGCATGGCGGCGGAGAGCGCGGCGGCGGCGGCGAAGGGCTGGGGAGTCTCGATCTCCCAGACGGGCGCCCCGATGCGGGCCCGCAGACCCTCGGGGGTGTCGTAGGCCAGGATGCGGCCGGCGGACATGAGCGCCACCCGGTCGCAGCGCTCGGCCTCGTCCATGTAGGGGGTGGCCACCACCACCGTGACCCGCCCGCGCAGCTCACCCAGGATGTCCCAGAACTCGCGGCGGGAGACGGGATCCACCCCGTTGGTGGGCTCGTCGAGGAAGAGCACCTTCGGCTCGTGCATCAGGGTGCAGATGAGCCCCAGCTTCTGCTTCATGCCGCCGGAGAGCTTGCCGGCGGGGCGCCTGGTGAAGGGCGTGAGGCGGGTGAAGTCCAGCAGGCGCGCGCGCCGGGGACCGCGATCCTTGCGGGGGACCAGCCGCAGGCGGGCGAAGAAGGAGATGTTCTCATCCACCGTGAGGTCTTCGTACAGGCCGAAGGCCTGGGACATGTAGCCGATGAGCAGGCGGGTCTCGTCGCGGTGCCGCCCCAGATCGAGCCCGCAGATCTCCACCGTGCCGGCGTTGGGGCCGAGCACGCCCACCATCATGCGGATCAGCGTGGTCTTGCCGGCGCCGTCCGGGCCGATGAGCCCCACGACATGGCCTTCGGGCACGTCGAGATCGAGGTCCGAGACCGCGACGAGCGAGTCGAAGCGCCGGGTCAGGCCCCGGACCTGGACGGCGTTTTCGCTCACGCCCCGACCTCCGTGAAGACGGCGTCGGCGGGGATGCCGGGGTGGATGCCGGGCTCGGGCTGCAGGAGCACATCCACCGCGAAGACCTGCTTGACGCGCTCCTCGGGGGTGAGGATGTCGCGCGGGGTGAACTCGGCCTCTGACGAGATCCAGTCCACGGTGCCGTGGTGGACCTGGGAGGGGTCGACATCCAGGCGCACCTCCACGCCACCGCCCACGCTGATGCGCTCCACCACGGTGAGCGGGACGTAGACCCGCAGCTTGGGGTGGGCCAGATCGCCCAGGGTGAAGACCGACATGCCCGCGCCGATGACCTCGCCGGGCTCGCGGTTGCGAGAGAGCACCACGCCGGCCACCGGGGCGTAGCCCTTGGTCTCGGCGAGGTTCTTGTCCACCAGGGCCACGCCGGCCTCGGCCTGGGACTTGACCGCTTCGGCCTGGGCGGTGCCCATGGTGGCGGCGGTGGCCTGGGCGCGGGCCCCCTCGAGCTGACCGCTCAGGGTGGAGACCTGCTGGGCGGTGCCGGCTCCGGCGGCCTCGAGGTTGCGCATGCGGGTGAGCTCGCGCTCGAGGGTGGTCACCTGGACCCGTGCGGCCCGGGCCTGGGCCTGGGTGGTGGCGATGGCCGCCTCGGCCTGGGCCACCTGGCCCAGGCGCAGGTTGCGCTCGAGCTCGACGATGGAGGGATCGAGGCTGAACAGCAGATCGCCGGCCTCGACCCGGGCGCCGCGCTCCACCTCCAACGTCAGCAGGCGGCCGGGCACCAGCGGAGCGACCTCCACCTCGGTGACCTCCACCGTGCCGGTGTAGGTGTCGGGCCGCTTGTCGCCGCCGGCGCAGGCGAAGAGGGCGAGCAGGGCGAGGATGGTCATGCTTCCTCCGGGGGGTGTCGGAGCACACCGCCGCGCGCGAGGGCGCGGACCGTGGCGTCGAAGGGGGCGCGCATGGACTCGGCATCCACGGGCAGGAGCCCCTGGATGGAGGTGGTCGCGGCGTTGAAGATCACGTATGGCGCGATGAGGGCGGGCAGCGTGATGCGGTAGTCGAGGTCGGGGTTGAGGGTGCCGTTGGCCTGACCCTCCTGGACGCACTGCCAGAAGGGGAAGAGCACGCGCGGCAGGCGGGGGCCGATCAGGGCGGGCAGGTGCTGGCCGCCGGTGAGGATCTCCTGCATCACGATGCGCACGAAGCTGGGGCTCCGCGCCAGCAGCGCGCGGTAGCCGTCGAGGAAGGCGAAGAGGCGCTCGGCCGGGGGCAGGCGCTGATCCCCGAGGGCGGCCTCGGCCATGGCCACCAGCCGATCGCCCATGCGGGTCAGGACGGCCTCGTACAGGCCATCCTTGGAGTTGAAGTAGTAGTAGAGCATGGCCTTGTTCACGCCGGCCTCGGCGGCGATGGCCGCGACCCGCGCGCCGGCCAGGCCCTGCGCCGAGAACGCGCGCTCGGCGGCGTCGAGGATGCGGTCACGAGCGTCGGGAGCATCGGCCATGGGACCTCCGGGGAGTCAACCGAACGGTTAGACTAACCGTATGGTTGAGATACGCCAACGCATTTCTTCGGCGAGGGTTTCTGGTTAGCAGACCGCCCCCCGCGCCCGAGGCCACCATGGGACCCGACGAAGCCCTGCGCCAGCTCATGGCGCTGCACGCCGCCGTGGATGCGGCCGCCCGCGAGACCGAGGCGGCCTACGCCGCCGCCCATGGCGTCCCGCTGCGCTGCGGCCCTGGCTGCACCGCCTGCTGCCAGGACGATCTCACCGTGTTCGAGGTGGAGGCCCTGCGCATCCGGGCCGTCCATGCGGATCTGCTCGCCCATGGCGCGCCCGGCCCGGTGGGGGCCTGCGCCTTCCTGGGGCCCGAGGGCGCCTGCCGCGTCTATACAGCCCGCCCCTACGTCTGCCGCACCCAGGGCCTGCCCCTGCGCTGGCTGGAGGAGGACGGCGAGGGCGGCGGGATCGAGTACCGCGACATCTGTCCGGAGAACGAGTCCGAAGAGGGCACACCGCTGGTGGAGCTGGAGCCCGAGGTGTTCTGGACGCTCGGGTCATGGGAGGATCGGCTGCGGCTGATCCAGGAGCTGCTGGATGGCGGCGAGGGGCGGCGGGTGGGGCTCAGGGGGCTGTTCGAGGTGCGATGAGCGGCCTACCAGAGGCCCGCCCCCGAGAGCAGGTAGGCGGCACCGGCGTAGCGGTCACTCGCGCTGTCGTAGGGCGCGCCGCACAGGATGTCGGGGGCGCCGTCGCCGTCCACATCGCCGGCCCAGGCCACCGCGGCGCCCAGCCTCCCTCCGGGGTTGGCCTGCAGGGTCACCGACGCGTCCGACAGGCTCGCGGTGGCGAGGACCGCGTCCCCGAGGACGAGGTAGACCACGCCGTCGCCGGCCGAGCTCCAGCTCGCGTAGGGCGCACCGATCAGGAGGTCGTCCAGGCCGTCCCCGTCGTGATCGGCGCCACCGGCCAGGGCGCTGCCCGCCTTCTCGCCCGCGGCGGCGCCCAGGAGCCTGGCGTCCGCGTCGGCCAGGGAGCGGTCGCCCCGGGGGGAGGCACCCAGGAGCAGGTACACCGCGCCCGCGTCGCCGCCGGCGGCATCGCTCATGGGGGCGCCCACCAGGGCATCGTCCAGCCCATCCCCGTCCACGTCGCCCGCCCAGGCCAGGGCGCTGCCGGCGTAGTCGCTGCGCGCCTCCCCGACCCAGCGGGCGTCGGCGTCGGCCAGGGAGCCGCCGGTTGGGGCGGTGCTCCCCAGCACGAGGTAGGCCGCACCCAGATTGGCGGTGCCGTAGAGGGAGGCGCCGATCAGCAGGTCGTCGAGCCCGTCGCCGTCCGCGTCGCCGCCACCGGCGAGGACGCCGCCGGCCTCGTCCGCCAGCGCCTCGCCCAGGTAGCAGGCGTCGGCGCGGGCGAGGGAAGCGCTGGCAAGGCTGGCGCGGCCGAGGAACAGGCACGCCTCCCCGGCGGCGGAGGCCGCCATGTCGGCGCCGGGGGCTCCCACCAGGAGGTCGCCGAGGCCGTCGCCGTCCACGTCGCCCGCCCCGGCCACCGCGGTGCCGGCGCCGTCGTGGGCGGCGGGACCCGCGAAGCAGGCCTGGGCGGCGGCCATGGTGGTGTCGGTCACGTGGGCGGCGCCGAAAAAGAGACAGGCCTCCCCACCGCCCGTGGCGAAGAGGTTCGCGTCGGGGGCGCCCACCAGCATGTCGGCCAGGCCATCGCCGTCCACGTCGCCCGCTCCGGCCACGGCCTGGCCGGCGTGGTCATAGGAGGCGTCCCCAAGGAGAAAGGCATCGGAGGTCCCCAGGGAGGCGTCGGCCTGGACCATTCGGCCTTCCACCAGGTAGGCGGTGCCGGTGGCCGAGCCCGCCGAGGGAGCCCCGCTGGCACCGACCAGCACGTCGTCGAGCCCATCGCCGTTGACGTCTCCGACGCCGGCGACCGCGCCGCCGGCCTGGTCGTTGGCCACCACGCCCTCCCAGGTGGCGCCCGCGAGCGCGAGGTCGCATTCGGTCTCTCCCACGCCGTCGCAGTCCTGATCGATGCCGTCGCAGGGTGGGTCGGGGGCACCGGGGAAGAGCGCGGGGTCGCTGTCCTCGCAGTCGCCGTCTACGGCGACGTATCCGCTGGGCTGGACGCAGTCGTTCACGACGGCCGCGGTGTCCCCCCAGCCGTCGACGTCGGCGTCCCGGTACCAGTCGACCGAGACGTGGTCGTCGAGATCGTCGTCGCAGTCGCTGTCCACCTCGTCGCACCACTCGGTGGCGCCGGGATGGATCCCGGGATCGGCGTCGTCGCAGTCGCCGCCGAGGGTGATCCAGGGCGCCACGACGGTGCAGAAGGCGGTGGCGGTGGCCGGATCGCCGTAGCCATCGCCGTCGGCGTCCAGCCAGCCCCAGGCCTTGACCCCTTCGTCGATCTCGCCGTCGCAGTCTTGGTCCACCTCGTCGCAGACCTCCGCGGCGCCCGGGTGGATCGCCGCGTCGGCGTCGTCGCAGTCATCGCCTGTGGGGGCGACCCCGGGGTGGGGCTCGCAGGCCTGCTTCTCGCGGTCCGGGTCGCCATGGCCGTCGCCGTCCACGTCCTCGTACCAGGTCCAGGTCAGGCCGTCGTCCGCGACGCCATCGCAGTCCTGGTCGATCTCGTCGCAGACCTCCACCGCGCCGGGCTGGATCGCGTCGTCGCCGTCGTCGCAGTCCGAGCCGGGCACGATCCGGCCGGCGCCCGGGATCGCGTCCCCCCAGCCGTCGCCGTCGTGATCGCGCATGCAGGCGGTGGCGGAGTCCAGGGGGG